>NZ_DATCSD010000225.1:0-34222 GCF_036568665.1 Ohtaekwangia sp.
TGCACGCAGGTTTCCAGGAGTGCGGTGTTGTAATTCTTCCACCTGCACTACTTCACCGTTGTAGCGCATGAAGTTTCCTTTACTCAGATCGGATACGGTTGCCATAAATTTAGGTCATTAAGTTACAAATCAATTAAACAAATACAAGTTGATGGTGAGGGTGTTATACTGTTAATGGTTGACCATTATCCGCATTTATCTAATAACGGTTTACCATTAACGGATAGCGATTAACTGTTATACGCCCATTTCAGGTACACAGCTCCCCAGGTAAATCCACCACCAAAAGCAGCGAGTATGAGGTTGTCGCCTTTCTTTAGTTTCTTCTCGTAGTCCCAGAGAAGAAGTGGAATAGTACCACCGGTTGTATTACCATAGCGCTCAATGTTCATCATCACTTTATCTTCTGTAATGCCTACACGTTGTGCAGTGGCATCTATGATGCGCTTGTTGGCCTGGTGAGGAACCAGCCAGGCTATATTTTCAGGTGACAGGTGATTGCGTGCCGCGATCTGCGCAGCTACATCAGCCATGTTGGTAACAGCAAATTTGAATACAGCCGATCCTTCCTGGTATACAAAGTGCAGGCGCTTGTCTATCGTTTCTTTCGAAGCAGGCATGCGGCTTCCACCGGCTTTCATGTGCAGGTATGCTTCACCGGCACCATCGCTCTTGAGTATAGAATCAACAACCCCTACATCTTCTGTAGTAGGCTCCAACAGCACGCAACCTGCGCCATCGCCAAAGATGATACAGGTAGTACGATCGGTATAGTCCATGATGGCCGACATTTTATCGCCACCGATCACGACTACTTTTTTATACATGCCCGATTGAATGAAGCTTGCACCGGTAGTGAGACCATAAATAAATCCTGAGCAGGCAGCACCCATATCGAAGCTGAAAGCATTAACAGCACCTACTGCAGAAGCCACAATGTTCGCTGTAGCCGGAAAAGTCATATCGGCAGTTACCGTAGCAAAGATCACACAGTCGATCTCTTTCGGATCGATCTTGGTTTTAGCCAGCATGTCTTTTACTGCCGCTATACCCAATACAGAAACTCCCTGGTTTTCACCTTTTAAAATTCTTCGCTCTTTAATGCCGGTCCGCGAGGTGATCCATTCATCACTCGTGTCCACCATGGTTTCGAGTTCCTGGTTGGTAAGAATATAGTCGGGAACATATCCACCGACTCCGGTAATGGCTGCTCTGATGTTTGTCATACAATTTTTATATTCGCTTCGGTTGTCATTCCTGGCAACCAGTAAAAAAGAAAAAGCCCGATGTACTGGTACATCGAGCATTATTTTTTCGATTAAGCAATCTCTTTCGAGATAATCATAAGGTGATTGTCCTTCCCGAAGGCGATACAAGCCACACGTTCAGCAAGCTGAATGTTTTCGAGTGCAGACCCGTTCATGCAATTACGCCAGAACTTCTTTTTCCATCACCACTCTACCATTGAAGTAAAGTTTGCCTTCGAGCCAGAAGGCACGGTGCGGCAGGTGATTCTCTCCGGTAGTAGGGCATACAGCTAATTGCTTGGCAGTAGCTTTGTAATGCGTTCTTCTTTTATCTCTCCGGGTTTTCGAGGTTTTTCGTTTCGGATTCGGCATAGTCTAAAAACAGTTTATTTTAATTTCTTTAAAATATTCCAGCGCGGGTCGATCGCATCTTCATCGTTATCGTCTCCGCTTTTTTCATCGGAAGAAGTATATACAATCTTGCCTTCTGTATCTTCATCATCCTCTTCATTCTCAGTCTCCTGGAATTTCGGATGGAGTTTTTTTATCGGTATTGCCAGCGCTATAAATTCATATATATACTGGCCGAGTTCGAGTGTCGCTGTGTCTCGGTGGATCATAATGATCTCATCGCTCATCTCTTCATTGGTATCTCCAAATTTGAAAACAATATGATAATTGCTATCAATCGGAAAATCAAAAGGCTCCAGACTTCTGTCGCAAATCAGGTCTGCCTTTCCCTTAATTGTAAAGTCAGCTTCAATGAACGTTTCGTGCTTATCGAGTGCCACATCCACATGGAAAGAACCTTGAGAAACGAGGTCCGTTCCAAATTCCCTGAAGAACGATTCACCCAAATCATAATCGAAATGATGAACCTTGTTGCTCAGGCCGATAATATTTACACCGTAAGCCCCCACAATTTAAGCCCCTAAGGGCTTTTAAAATTAGTCGGCAAATTTAGGAGAATTAATGAAATTCTACACCAAGGTGTGCAGAAATTGCGTAAATCATCGGTTCAGCAGCGTCTGAACCGTTCGAAACAGAAGGAAATGGAAGGAAAACAGGAATCGGGCAAACTAAATATACTCGTGGATGGCAATGTCTTTAAATTCCTCTCGTGTCTTTTTGCCATAATTTTCGACAAAAAAGTCGATGATCCCTTTCTTGAAGCCTAGTTTGATGGCAATGTTCTTGGTGAATATGATCTCACTTTCGAATACATTCTGATCAACAAAGACCAGCTCGATGCTCGACATCAGGTATTCAAATTTCTGATCGAGCGACAGCGCTCCGAGCGAATCGATGGGTTCAGGGTTACGGATCAGTTCATTCACTTCTTCTTCCGGAAACTTACGCTCCCGGGCGATCTTAAAAATGAGCTCCCGCTCAATTTTGGCAAAGTGCTTATCGGCTTCAGCCAGTTGAATAAGTATGTTCAGTTGCTTTTTAGTGACAATATCCATTTCAACTAATACTTGAATATCAAATATAACCATTAATAAAAACTAACCGTGCCTGTCCAGTCCAGTGGTAAAAATGGCCTACCCAAGTAAGCTTATTTTTCTGTGGATGGTTCAGAACGGTGTTTAAAAATATCATGCGCGCGATAAATGGCTTCTCGTAGCGAACTTTCGCTTGCCAGATTTTTACCAGCGAGTGAATACCCCGTGCCATGATCGGGTGAAGTGCGAACAATGGAGAGTCCCGCAGTAAAATTTATACCATCATCAAACGCTATAGACTTAAACGGTATAAGTCCCTGGTCGTGATACATCGCCAGCACAGCATCGTACTTGGCATATTGACCGGAAGCAAAAAATCCATCAGCCGGAAAAGGTCCATATACCAGTTTACCTTTATTCTTCTGCTCGGCTATAGCGGGTTTGATGGTGAGCTCTTCTTCTTTACCGATAAGGCCGCCATCACCTGCGTGAGGATTCAATCCCAGTACTGCGATCTTCGGCTTCATTATACCAAAGTCTTTTCGCAGCGATTGTTCCATCAGGCGCAGTTTGGCTTCTATCTTCTCTTTAGAAATGGTGGAGGCTACATCTTTTACGGGTATATGCTCGGTAACTATACCGATGCGAAGTTTATCGCTTACCATAAACATGAGGCTCTCTTGCGCACCAAAGTACTCGGTGAGAAATTCTGTATGACCTTTGAACGGAAATTCTTCGCTATGTATAGAAAGCTTATCGATGGGTGCTGTTACCAGTGCATCGATCAACCCTTCTTTCAACTCTTCACATGCCTGCTTCAGTGCAACCAACGCAGCTTTACCTGTTTCTTTAGAAGCCTTGCCCGGAACGATCTCGACAGAATCTTCCCAACTGTTTACTACATTGATGGTTTTAGGAGCGAACTGCCCTTTGGTGCGTACCTGCGAGTAGTTGAACTCTTCTATATTTAGCTGCTTCTTATAAAACGAAAGCGCGCGGGTAGATCCATAGATAACCGGTGTAACCATGCCAAGGAGGCGGTTGTCGGCCAGGGCCTTGATCACTACTTCCGGCCCAACGCCATTGAGGTCGCCAAGCGTAATACCAATGCGAGGTTTATGTGCTGGAGTCATGTATATAAATTCAATTCTTTGCGATTTAGTGAATTAAGTCGGAAAGTCCGAAAGTAAGGAAGACCGAAAGTGGAAGAAGCTGCGAGATTAGTGGAATTGAAAGATTAGGAGATTACAAGATTGGAAGATTAATAAGATTGAAAAATTGAAAGATTATCAGGCTATAGGTATAAGTATATATCTGCTGAAGTCCTGCACGTGTTATAGATACCATCAACCCCGGCTGTAATCTCTTAATCTTTCAATTCCACTAATCTTCTAATTTTATAATCTTTAATCTTTCAATCTTCTTATAATTTTTCAATTGTCCCTCCCGATCCTTACTCTTCCCGACTTTTACGTACTTTTAGCCCTTCATGGAAAAGTCAGTTGATAAAGTAAGAGCGAAGAAATCGTTGGGACAGCATTTTCTGCACGATCAGAATACCGCGCGCAGAATTGTGGAGTCGCTAACGGTAGGGGAACACGCAATACCTGTGCTGGAGATCGGCCCGGGTATGGGTGTACTGACGCAGTACATGGTGAATAATGACATGCTTCAACTGAAAGTAGTGGAGATCGACCGCGATTCAGTAAAGTATTTACATACACACTATCCGTTGTTGCGCGAGAATATCATTGAAGGTGATTTCCTTGAGATGGACCTGCAGAAAGTATTTAACAGGCCGTTCTCGATCATCGGTAATTTTCCCTATAACATCTCTTCACAGATATTTTTCAAAGTGCTCGAACATCGTGACCAGGTTGATCAGGTGGTGTGCATGCTGCAAAAAGAAGTTGCCGAACGTATAGCCGAGAAGGAGGGAAGCAAAACCTATGGTATATTAAGTGTGTTGTTACAGGCTTACTATAATATTCAGTATTTGTTCAAGGTACCTCCGGGGGCATTTACACCACCGCCCAAAGTTATGTCGGCTGTGATACGGTTAGAGCGTAATGCTACTACGAAGCTTGCCTGCGATGAAAAACTTTTTGTAAGAGTAGTAAAGCAGGGCTTCAACAACCGGAGAAAGACGTTGCGTAATGCCTTGAAGCCGCTGGAGCTTTCGCCTGAAATAACTTCACTGGAAATTTTAGACAAACGCGCTGAACAACTTTCAGTAGATCAGTTTGTGCACCTTACACAATTAATAGAAAAGAGTCGTGGAGGAGCAGGCACTGGAATTTGAATTGACCAAAGAATTTCGTGATCGCTTTCAGCAGGCGCTGGACGAGCATGATGATTCGTTTATCCGAAATATACTGCAGGATGTAAAAGCTGCAGATATAGCTTCGTTATTCAATGAATTTACTACCGAAGAATCGAAATACTTTCTTGATCTGTTACCCATCGAAGTACAGTCAGAAGTAATACGCGACCTGGATTCGCAAACACGCAAGCAATACCTTAAGCTTCACGAGCCTCAGACAATAGCCATACTGCTTAACCAGCTCTTGTCAGACGATACAGCAGATATACTTCATGAACTGCCGGTTAAAGAACGCGAAGAAGTATTTGTAGGTCTTGAGCCCGAATTACGTTCGCAGGTAACAGAGCTGCTTCGTTACGAAGAAAATGTAGCGGGTGGTTTGATGGCGAAAGAGTTGATACGTGCACATGTGAACTGGACAGTGGTGCAGTGTGTGGAAGAGATTCGCAAGCAGGCAGAGAATGTATCCAAATTTTACCAGGTATATGTAGTGGATGATCATGATAAATTGTTAGGTCGCGTAGCACTGCAAGACCTGATCATCTCGGATGCCCGCACCATTGTGGCTGATATATATGAAAGCGATATAATATCGGTAGAGACCTATATGGAAGATCGCGAAGTAGCCGAGATTATGAAGAAGTATGAACTTGTTTCTGTTCCCGTGGTTAATGTACAGGGCTACCTGGTAGGTCGCATTACGATTGATGATGTGGTGGATGTGATCACTGAGCAGGCAGATGAAGAACGCCAGATGATGACGGGTATAAGCGAGAACGTAGAGGAAGATGATAGTATATGGCGCAATACACGTGCGCGCTTACCCTGGCTGCTCATCGGTATATTTGGCGGTTTGATGAATGCCAAGTTCATGGGCTTGTTTGAAGCCGAGCTGATGCGCGTTACCGCCATTGCATTCTTTACTCCGCTTATTCAGGCAACCGGAGGAAATGTAGGTATACAATCTTCATCGCTCATTGTACAAAGCCTGGCCAATCCGGATTTTGTAGATGAAGGATTATGGAAGCGATTGGTTAAAGTATTTTTTGTAGCGATACTGAATGGTGTGTTTCTATCGGTGTTGGTGTGGGGAGCAAATGTATTGTTATTCCAGGAGTATACTTTATCGCTGGTAGTATCTATAGCATTGTTCAGCGTTGTGTTGTTTGCTTCTTTTATTGGTACGATCACGCCTTTGATTCTGAATCGGTTTGGATTTAACCCGGCACTTGCTGCCGGCCCATTTATAACAACGACAAACGACCTGTTAGGTCTTACACTATATTTCTTCACTGTTCATTTAATGCTCTGATGACATCTCCTGCCTGTTTGATTATTGACTCCATGCATGAAAGCCTGTTTCCTATGTTAACCGAGATAGGCTGGCAAGCAGTATCATTGCCTGCTATTACACGCGATGAAATAAAAACAAAACATCATGGTTTTGACGGGTTGATCGTACGCAGTAAAACAACGATCGATCGCGATCTGCTCGGAGAAAATCCCACGATAAAATTTGTAGCGCGAGCCGGTGCCGGTATTGATAATATCGATGTAGAGTACCTGAAAGAAAAGGGTATACAGGTATTACATGCATCGGAAGGTAATCGCGATGCAGTAGGAGAATATACTGCGGGTGCGTTATTAAGTTTGATGCGAAATATACCCCGCGCTGATCGCCAGGTGAGGGATAGTATATGGGAGCGCGAGGGTAATCGCGGAGAAGAACTGATGGGTAAAATGGTTGGTATAATTGGTTATGGAAACATGGGCCATGCCTTTGCTAAACGATTATCGGGCTTTGCATGTAATGTTTTAGCATACGATAAGTATAAATCCGGTTTTTCAGATGCATACTGTAAAGAAGCTACCATGGAAGAGTTGTTTGTTGAAACCGACATACTTAGTTTGCATATTCCACTAACCGGTGAAACGCGCAAGCTTGTAAACGTTGATTACCTAAATCGGTTTAAGAAGAAAATTATACTGGTAAATACTGCGCGCGGTGAAATAGTTTCTTTAACAGATATTACACGCGCGATACAAAGCGGACAGGTAAGAGGCGCTGTGCTGGATGTGCTGGAGAATGAAAAATTAAACACCTATACCCCGGAACAACAAGCGGCCTTTAATATACTTCGCGAAAAAACGAATGTAATATTAACCCCCCATATTGCAGGTTGGACGTATGAGTCGCACGTAAAAATTAATGTAGCTTTGACTCAGAAAATCAAAGCGCTTGGATTGGCGCGTTAATTTTTTATCGTTAATTTAAACAAACCAACCAGAGCAAAGCCATGCGTTTGTTAGAAAAGCGGATGAAGAAAGCCAATGAGTTTTTTAACTCGATTATTGAGAAGCCCTTGCTTACATCATCGCTTGTACTCCTGCTAGTGACGGTCATCGTGCTGGGTCTAAGTTTAAAATACTACCTGCATGAATTTGATTCATTCGTTCCGCAGATATTGGCGGAAGCGCATGGTATGATCTTCGATATTGCCGTGATCGGTATTCTTATATTCTGGTTGAATCAGAACGGAGAGATACGTCAACGCATTCGCACCTATAAAGACGAGATCGATGACTTTCGTTTGTGGGAATCAGAAGAAGCGGCCTTTCGGACGGTGGGTAATATCAAACGTCTCAACCGACATAAGATACATGAGATAAACCTGGTGAACTGTTATCTGCCGCGCACCAACCTGAACTATGTAAACCTCGCATCGTCCAATATGAACTCGGCCAATATATCGCAGTCATCATTGATCGAGTCGAACCTGGAGAACGCGCGTCTGAATCAGACAAACTTTGAGAACTCCAATCTGAACCAGGCCAACCTGAAAGGTGCGTATGCGAGTGGTGCAAATTTTAAAGATGCATTTCTCATCAAGTCACAATTTGAAAATGCATTTCTGATCAAGGCCAATTTCAACAATGCATTTTTGATGGAAGCTAATCTGCAGAATTGTTATGTGATGGGAGCCGATTTTGAGAATGCAAGTCTTTATAAAGCCGATCTGCGTGGTGCCAAAGGATTAACCGTAGAGCAACTGGCCAAGGTAAAAACATTGTACCTGGCCCGTTTTGATGAAGAAATACTGGAGCAGATCAAAACCAACTTACCCGAGCTTGTGGGAGCATGATTTTGTGAGATAAGAACAAAAGTATTACCTTTACAGCAGCAACGGTCCCGGAGACGGGGCCGTTGTTTCTTTTTTGGATACCAAAGAAAAAATAAAACAGCAACGAATTTACTTTGAGCCATGAGCAAAAAAGTTTCATACTATACGAAAGACGGTTTAGACAGATTACGCAATGAGTTGTCCGAATTGAAATCGAAAGGTCGTGCAGATATAGCACGCCAGATAGCAGAAGCACGCGATAAAGGTGATCTTAGCGAGAACGCTGAGTATGATGCTGCGAAAGATGCGCAGGGACACCTGGAAGCGAAGATAGCACAATTGGAAGATCTGGTGAGCAACGCACGTCTGCTGGATGAAACCAACATCGATACTTCGAAAGTATCTATACTCTCGAAAGTAACGATCAAGAATAAAAAGAACGGAGCATCCGTAACCTATACATTGGTATCTGAAGAAGAAGCTGATCTGAAAGCCGGTAAGATATCGACCATGTCGCCTATCGGAAAAGGATTGTTGGGTAAAAAGAAAGGCGAGACTGCCAAGATCAAAACACCTGCGGGTGAAATCGAGTTTGAGGTAGTAAATATCTCCGCATAATCAGTCAGTAATAATCTATCATTTATAAGTAGCACGAAAATGCCTTCAATCTTCACCCGCATTATCAACCGCGAAATTCCCGGATATATAATAGCCGAAGATGAAAACTATATAGCATTCCTAGATATCAGCCCGCTGGTGCTGGGACACACGCTGGTAGTTCCGAAGAAGGAGATAGACTATATTTTCGATGCTGACGATCAAACACTGGCAGGCCTTATCGTATTCGCCAAAAAAGTAGCGAAGGCTGTTAAGAAGGCCGTGCCTTGTAAACGCATTGGTGTTTCTGTTATAGGACTCGAAGTGCCGCATACACATGTACACCTCGTGCCCATGAATTCTGCAGACGATGTGAACTTCACACGTCCTAAACTCTCGCCATCCAAAGAAGCACTCGCAGAAGTAGCTGAAGCGATTCGTAAAAATCTCTGATCGATTTTCAACGCTATCTGTTATAGCAAGCTATATACCTTGTCGACTATAATTCTGGTCGATCATTATCGCTTTACAAATTTAGTGTACACCGTTTTACCCGATACGGTAACGCGTACGGTATATATACCCGCAGCATAATTCGGAAGGTATATATCCAGTGAAGACTGCTCGGTGGTATATACCGGTCCTTCATTACTGCCGTGGATTGATACAATGGATATTTCTTTTCTTCCGGCAACGGGCAATTGTATTGTAAGCTTGTCATCTACCGGGTTAGGATAAATCGCCAGCTTTTCGCGCAGGGAATTTTCTATGCCGGTAATTACAATGTCTGCATTTTCCGAGAGCACACTGGTGCATCCGTCAATTGTAACCTGCACGGTATATGCTCCGCTTGCTACAACGGTAAGGCTACTGCCATTTTCGTTGGGAATCTTTACACCATCTTTAAACCAGGCATTGCCTGTGGTGCTGCTGGAAGTAAGTATAGCTGTGGCCGTACTGCTTTGTGAGATCGCAATGGTGGGCTTTACCGGGTTTACACAGAAGCTGTGCTCAACCACCGGAGAAGGATTGTAGTTAGCATCACCCGCCTGGTTAGCAACAATCGTGGCGGTGCCTGCCTGGAGCAATGTTACAGTACTTCCTGAAACCGATACCTTCAACGGTGTAGTGGTGTTATAGCTGAGTGCGAGTCCTGACGTGCTTGTACCGGTAAGCGTAAATGGAGCATCGCCCAATGTTTTGTCTGCTATATCCGGGAAAGTTATAGTCTGACTGGCTTTATTGATGACAAGTGGTTTTGTAACCGGTGTAGCCGCGTTGTAGTTTCCATCACCTGGCTGACTCGCAGTGATTGTTATAGGGCCCGCCTTCAATATAGTTACCTGACTTCCGCTGATAGAAGCAACAGTAGGATCGGAGCTGGTATATTGTATCGTTAACGCTGCATCGCTGGTTGCTGAGAGTGTAAACGGAGCATCGCCAAATGTTTTATCCGCTATATCCGGGAAAGTTATAGTCTGATCTGCCTTGTTGATCACCAGCGATACCGTTACAGGTGTTGCCGGATCATAATCGGCATTGCCGGGTTGCTTCGCTGTAATATCTACGGTGCCGGCTTTTAATATGGTAGCCTGATCGCCCACAATCGATACGATGGTAGCATCAGCGCTTTCGTATTGTACTGGCAAGCCTGCATCGCTGGTTGCCGAGAGCGTAAACGGAGCATCGCCATATGTTTTGGGAGCGATAGCATTGAAGGTGATGGTCTGGTCTAAACGACAGCCAGCAGGTGTTGGAAGATCTGTACTGGTATCATGCACAAAAATTTCGTTGCCAGCTCCGGTTTCATACCCAGTAATATATATATACTGTCCTATAGCTGCCATGTAAGAAGATATACCCCCTGCACTTACGGTTGTATTGTTTGTTACCTTGAGCGTGCCGCATGTTCTGCCGTTGCTCTTCCATAGTGTGCGATTGGTTCCATCAAATGCCGTGAAATACAGGAACCCGTTTAACACAAACATATTATCAGGATAAGAGTGGCCTGTGCCTGTATTGATGTCTGTTATCATGGTGGTGCCAGCACCAGTGCCATCACTGGTCCACAGTTCTACACCATGCGAGCCATCATCTGCGGAGAAATATAGTATACCATTGGCATTCTTCAGCTTGGTAATAGACGATGAAACAGAACCCATATTTATATCGAGTACCAGCACAGTGCCACCGGTAGTGCCATCCGTCTTCCAGAGTTCTCTTCCATTGGTACCATCGTTGGCAACAAAATAGGTAACGCCATTAACGGTTTCCATTTCAAAAGCATCGGTCGTGGTAAAACTTCCGGCTACACCTGCGCGAATATCTTTAACCAGTACCGTGCCTGCTGTGGTGCCATCGCTCTTCCACAATTCAAGGCCGTTGGTGCCATCATCGCCAATAAAATATAGTATACCATTCTGGTTTCGCAGGCCGCGTATAAAATTGAAGCTCTTTACATTTACAGTGCCGCCAACGGTTCCATCGCTTGTCCAGAGTCCAACCGTGCTTCCTTCATTGGCAATGAAATATAGCTTGTCGTTAAAGTTGGTGAGGAAACTGGGCTTTGAACTTGTTGCCCCGGCTATATTAGTAACCATGGTCGTTCCGGCCAGTGTACCGTCTGATTTCCAGAGTTCTACTCCTGTAACAGCATCATTTCCGGGGAAATATATAGTGTTCAATACTCCGGTGATCTCGGAGCCATCGGAAGGACTGCCGCCAACTTCTACGGTGCCTGCTACGGAGCCATCACTCTTCCATAGTTTATTACCGGTGCCGCTGTTCGCCACAAAATATAGTTTGCCGTTGATCTCCCGTATATAGGAAGGATCGGAAGAATTAGAGCCCCCGGTATATATATCTTTCAGCAAGGCTGTTCCTGCATCGGTGCCGTCACTTTTCCATAGCTCGGTGCCTGTATTATCGGTGGTGGCTGCGAAATATAGATTGCCGTTGAATGCTGCGAGGTATTCCGGACCGGAGCCTGCATTGGTAGCCGGTATATCGGTAATGCGTGCCGTGCCGCCTGGTGTACCATCTGTTTTCCAGAGCTCATTGCCATTTGTATTGTCGTCTGCCACGAAATATAGTATACTGTTTGCCGCAGTAAGAGCGTTGGGAGGTCTGGTGCCTCCGGCTGTTCCGGTGGGTATATCTGTTACCAGTGTAGTGCCGGCTACGGTGCCATCGCTTTTCCAAACCTGCAGACTGCTGCCGGGTGTAAGATCTTTCTGTGCTACAAAATAGAGTGTGCCATCCATGTCTGTAAAATCGGCAGCATAGCCTCCTATACTTTTATAGGTTGAAGTTCCTGCGGCTGTGCCATCGCTCTTCCACAGTTCATTGGTATCGATGGTGAAATATAGTATACCTCCGGACACGGTCAGGTTATCCATCGTGAAAGATTCATCCTGCGGATCTTTGATAAATGTAGTGCCCGGATCAGTGCCGTCTGTTTTCCACAAACCGGTATTGATACCATCGCTCGCTACAAAGAATAATGTGCCTGCCACATCAATCAGGTAATCCGGGTATGTATTGGTAGCGCCCGCGTTCAGATCTTTTACCAGCACGGTGCCACCGCTGGTTCCATCGCTCTTCCAGAGTTCTACACCTGTGGTGCCATCGGTAGCCGAGAAATACAACGTAGTGCCTACCGCACAGAATTTATCGGGAGTGGAAGCGTTCGTTCCGGTATATATATCTTTTACCAGTACGGTGCCTGCAGCCGTACCGTTGCTTTTCCAGAGTTCGAGGCCATTGATAGCATCCTGCCCCGTAAAAAATAACGTGCCGTTTACATTGGCCAGGTTGGCACTGCTATTCACGCTGATGGCGTTGTTCTTGAGCAGAAATGTTCCGGACGAAGTTCCATCGCTCGACCACAGATCGAGATAGCCAGTGCCATCTACCAGTGTGAAGAAGAGTATATTTCCTACAGCTACCAGGTTGGTAAGTGCAAGCGAATTACTGCCAGGTTGTATATCTTTTACCAGCACCGTGCCGGCTTCTGTGCCATTACTCTTCCACAGCTCTGTGCCGGTAGTGCCATCGTTGGCCAGGAAGTAGAGGGTGCCATTGACATTGACCAGGCTGGAAGGATTCGATGAACTGCTGCCGGGATTTATATCTTTTACGAGCAACGTACCGGCTACTGTGCCATCGCTTTTCCATAACTCCTGGCCTGCTGCCGAGCGGCCATTGAAGAACAACACTCCATTGACATCGGTGAGTGAGAGCGCATCTATACCGGAGGCTTTCGGATCGGTAGCTTGATTGATATCTTTCAATATGGACAACTGAGCATGTGAAAGAAAGCTGGCAAGCATCAGCATCAGTGAGAGGAGGGGCTTCTTCATGGTGCTAGTTTTTTAACGAAGATAACCAGTATATTTCAAAACACACTATCCGAGTGGACTTTTTGAGATACCCTGATGTGGGGATAGGAGGTGTAGAAGCATGCTTTGAGGTGTGAGAGTATAGATGGCTGGTGGCCTCTGGCTACTGGCTGCACGATGGCAAAGCTGAAGTATAAAGCTGGATCACAGAGTATATGTTGCATTTCGTCTGCGTTTTCTCTGCATTCATCTGCGAAATCAGCGGAAGGTATAGATCAGTTGTGAGGTTCGAAAAGTATAGATGCTGACGTCTTATGCTTTCGGCTTTATTCTTCTGCGAGTTCCGCGGGAAATGAATATCGAACAAGGAACACCGATCGATCAGTGAATGTTGAAGTATAAATACATGACTCTTGCATTTAATCTGTGCTGATCTGTGAGTTCTGTGGGAAACAAATGAATATCGAACAAGGCACACCGATCAAGGAATGTTTAAGTGTAGTGTATACTGACTTTTCGACTCTTGCATTTAATCTGCGTTTATCTGCGAGATCTGCGGGAAATAAAAAAGCTGCCGAAAGTATATATTTACTCTTCCGGCAGCTCGTAGCTGATATTCTGACCCGAAACTAATTTACCATCCCGTTCTATACTCGCGTTTTACGAATTGGTTAGCTTCATCGAAGTTGGTGATCTTCATGTTGGCACCATCCCACAGCAACTTGATGTTGCGACCAGGATAATCAAATTGATTGGGATTATCTTTCTTCGGATAACGCACATCATGACTTCGTATAGCAAGGTTACCCATCAATACAGTTTCCGTGAGAGGCCCTGCTATTTCAAATGGCGAGCTTACTTCCATCTTGCCATAGCCGGCTATACATGCTTCTACCCATTGTGCATAGTGGCCTTCTGCTCCACCGGGAACGCGCTTGATCGTCTGCGGTATATTTACTTCCGAGTTGCGCGCTGTTGGTAATAATGAAGGATACATACCATACGTACCGCACATCATTTTACCTTTTGTTCCAATGAAGAGCGCACCATTACCGCCATCGCCCATGCGTTCATTCGGGCCAAGCTCTTCGGGTCTTTCCGGTTGTATACCACCGTCCATCCAATGTAATTTAACAGGAGGTTTACCATTGCGCCCCGGGAAGGTTAATACTATATAAGATGATGGCGGACAACTTTCAGGGAAGTAGCCGCGCTTGAACTCATCTACATATACACTGCCTACACTGGCTGTTACATCCGTAGGATATTGCAGGCCGAGTACACGGAACGGAGGCTCAATGATATGGCAGCCCATGTCGCCCAGTGCACCGGTACCATAGTCCCACCAGCCACGCCAGTTGAAAGGCACCAGTTTGTCAACATATTCTTTATAGGGTGCAGTGCCAAGCCACAAGTTCCAGTCGAGCTCTTTGGGTACAGATGTTTTTTGTGTAGACCATTCTATACCTTGTGGCCACACAGGTCGGTTGGTCCAGCAATATACTGTGTGTACATCTCCGAGTAAACCGGCATTATACCATTCCATCAGTTGGCGCACATCGTTACCCGATGCACCCTGGTTGCCCATCTGTGTTACTACTTTATACTTCTTGGCAGCTTCAGTCAATGCGCGTGCTTCCGATATATCATGCGTAAGAGGCTTCTGTACATATACATGTTTCTTCAGCTCCATCGCGGCCAGCGCCTGTACTGCGTGGTTGTGATCGGGTGTAGAGACCGACACTGCATCAATATGTTTATGTTCTTTCTCGAGCATGATACGGAAGTCTTTATAGTATTTTGCTTTTGGAAAAGAAGCTACCGACTTGGCTGCCCTGCGATCGTCTACATCGCAGAGATAGGCGATCTCGGCTTTACCGCTTTTGGCAAAATTAGCAATGTCGCTTTCACCTTTGCCTCCGGCTCCTATACCGGCAACATATAGCATATCGCTTGGCGCTTTATAGCCATTGCCACCCAGCACAAAGCGGGGCACAATGGTAAATGCTGCTGCGGCCATACCTGCATTCTTGATAAAATTTCTCCGGGAGAGGTCGGTGGTTGGGGGAGTTGTTTTCTTCAGTGGCATCTCGGCTGTGAGTTTTGGGTTAAAGATAAATATAGTCGCTGGCGGCTGGCGACCAGCTTCTGGTTGTGCGAGTGTGGAAGCGTGTGATGAGCATTTATAGTATATATCGTTAACGGTTATCTGTTAACAAATAACCGTTAACGAATAACGCTTAACCATTATCAAACTTCACACTAATCTCCATCGTACGATCATCATACTTCAGATTATAGTGGTCCAGTACTTCTTTCGGAACACCGTCCCACTGGTTTGGTTTGTTGCCTATATAGCCCAGGTCTGCTATACCAATTTTGCTGGTATAAAATCCGCAGGCGGTGAGGTCGCGCATCGTGTTGAAGAAAGCAACGCCTTGTTTGTATTCCGGTTTTGCTTTTTCAGGATATGCTATAGCATCGATCATTTCTATTTGTTGTTCGTGCGGGCAGGAAGCGAAGTCTGCATTGAAGCGTTTCATGCATTGCACATCCAGCCATTTTATACCACCGCGCAATGGCGTCTGGTATTCCGGCATATCCTTTACGATAAATTCGATAAAGTCAGGTACACCAGCTTCGGAAGCGCTGCCCGATACTTCATCTTTCGGAATGATAATGTCAGAGAGTATCGTAATCGTTTTCTTTTCGTGATCGTCAAAGAAAGTCTCGGCTGCTAATTTTTGTTCGCGCTCCAGCTCAGCCGTTGTACGGTCGATCGTAAAAGGCTTGGGTGCGAGTACGGCAGGTTCTTTCTTTTCGTCAGGAGCACAAGCCTGGAATAAAATTCCGGCACCTGCTGCACTGACGGCTAATGTTTTTAAATATTTTCTTCTATCCATGGTTCCTGTAGTTAGGTGAGGTGCAAAGTATATATATACCGGTATATATGTACTTCGTATGCCTGCACGATGTTTAGAGATTCTGTTTTTTCATTTCATCAATTATATACTCCGATGCGCGCATCGAGAGTGCCAGAATAGTCCACGTAGGATTTTTATCTGCCTGTGAAACAAACGGACCTCCATCTACTACAAACAGATTTTTACATTCATGTGCCTGGTTATATTTATTCACTACCGATTTCTTCGGATCGTTCCCCATACGCGTTGTACCTACTTCGTGTATAATGCGACCGGGAGCTTCCAAACCATAATTACTTTCGGCACCGGCTTTACCCCACGTTACTTCTGCGCCCATCTTGTGAATGATCTCTTCAAAAGTTTCCTGCATGTGTTTCGCTTGTTTGATCTCGTGATCGCTCCACTTGTAATGGAAGCGCAACACCGGTATACCAAATTTATCTACTACCGTAGGATCAATTTCGCAGTAATTATCTTCGCGTGCAATGGCTTCTCCACGACCGGCCATACCAAACGTTGCTCCGTAAAAATGGCGATAGTCATCTTTCAACCCCGCACCATAGCCACCGGCAGGTTTCATCTTTCCATCGCTGCCAGCATATTTACCGTTGATGCCTTCTATACCAAAACCAAATCCATAGCTTGGCATATCCATACCTCCCCAGTATTCAATGTGGTATCCGCGTGCAAAGTCAAGCTTCTTGTTATCGAGCCACCACGGAGTATATACGTGCATACCACCTACACCATCTTCGTTATAGCGCTTGCGTCCTACCAGTTTCGGAAGGAAACCTCCCATAGCAGAGCCTGTAGAGTCGTGCAGATATTTACCCACCACGTTGCTTGCATTAGCCAGTCCGTTTGGATTGCGCGATGATTTTGAATTGAGTAACAAGCGTGCAGATTCGCAGGCACTCGCTGCCAGCACAACGATCTTGGCTTTAACGGTATATTCCTGTTTATCGTCTTTGTTGATGAACGATATACCGGTTGCCTCACCTTTATCGTTCGTTAATACTTCGCGCGCCATAGCGTTCGGTATAATATCAACATTGCCGGTAGCGATAGCCGGTTTTACCAATACCGATGACGAAGAGAAATCGCCATATACTGTACAACCGCGATTACATTGTGAACAGAAGAAACAAGCGCCCCTGTTTTTATTATTCGGCAGCGGACGTGTAAGGATTGATAAGCGTGAAGGAATTACCGGCACGCCCATCGCGGTTGCAGCATCTTTGATAAAGAGCTCGTGCAGGCGTGGCTTGGGCGGAGGAAGAAAAATTCCATCGGGCTCATTCGCTATATTTTCTTTTGATCCGAATACACCAATGAGCTGATCAACTTTATCGTAGTACGGTGCTACATCTTCGTAACCTATAGGCCAGTCATCACCGAGGCCATCTATACTTCTGTGTTTAAAATCTTTCGGGCCAAAGCGCAATGATATGCGTCCCCAGTGATTGGTGCGTCCTCCCACCATGCGCGAGCGAAACCAATCGAACTGTGTTCCATTCTTGTGTGTATACGGTTCGCCTTCCAGTTGCCAGCTTCCGTATGCCGCATCAAAATCACCGAAGCCTCTATAGTATGTGCTGGCTCCTCTGCGCGGAGACTCCCACGGCCATTTTAGTTGCATCACATTTTTAGCGGGATCATATAGCGGGCCGGCTTCGATCAACACTACTTTGATACCAGCATTGGCCAGGGTATATGCGGCCATTCCGCCACCAGCTCCTGTACCTACGATGCAGACATCGTACGATTTGGTTGTTTCCTTGATTTGAAAATCGGGCATAAGAGTAAATGAGGTTTGTTAAATGTAGTTTTTATAAATTCTTAAAAAAAGTATAACGATGAACGATACCGTAGAATTACACCAATACAACATGGACAGGATAAGAGGTTGGTTTTTTCAGACACGAAACACAGTGTCGTATTAAAAAATATCCCTGCTCTGGCAACGTGCCTGGAGCAGGGAATTTCAACTAACCCCAAATCAATGAAGATTGATGTTTTATTGCCAGCCCGGGTTGTTTGGCTTCAGGTTCGGATTGTTCCTGTAGTCGGCAGCAGGCAATGGCAACAGCAAATGTTTATCCTGAAGTGTAACATTGGTGCTTAACGTAGCACCTACAAAATCAACGAAAGTATCACTCTCATCATCGTATACTTTCCTGAGGCGAAGCATATCAAACCAGGTAATGCCTTCGTAGCTCAACTCGTGCCAGCGCTCGCGCCATACTGCTTCGCGGAATGTTGCCTGATTATAGGTACCTATAGCAGGTGTAGTAAGCTCGGCACGATCGCGTATAGCGGTGAGTGCTGCGTATGCTTCTGCTGTTGGGCCGCCTACTTCGTTCTGTGCTTCTGCATACATCAGGAGTACATCGGCATAACGAATCAATGGATAGTTAAGACCGGAGTTACCAGTACCGGGTAATCCCGGAGGCGGTGCACCGTTTGCTACTACATCAAAGTGTTTAAATATATAGAAGCGGTTAAGCGTAGTAGGAGCACCCACACCACCATCGAGATAATATTGTTTGAAGTAAAATCCTTTTTCTGCTGCACGCTTGTCGCCAGCTTCATAGGATGCGAGGAATGATGCTGTTGGAACGGTCGTTCCTACTTCTCCGGATGCCGTGATGTTTGTGTTGTTCGGCAGGAAATAAGATTGATAGTTAGCATTGGCTATACCGGCTGCATATTGTATTTCGAAAATATGTTCCAGTGTATTTTCTTTTGTCTGATCGTGCAGGTAATCGTAGCTGGTAAACAATGCGATCTTATCCGGATTAGCATTGGCATAATCGATAATCTCTTTTGCCTTGGCAGCAGCTTTCTGATAATACGCTGTGCCTTTGTTGAGCGGATACCCGGCCATGGTAATATATACTCTGGCCAGCAGAGCTTTTACAGCTGCCTGCGATGCAAGCCCGGATGCATCCATCATCGGGAAGTTGGCTGCTTCGGCCGCGAGCAGGTCGGCTTCAATGGTGGCGTATACCGCCTCCGTTGTAGCGCGCGAAGCATTCACGTTTGGATCGGTCCACGTATAGATTGGCGAAGTAAGCAGAGGCACATCGCCCCACAGGCGCACCAGCCAGAAGTAATGGAACGCACGCATAAATTTAGCATGACCTACCCATTTGGTAACATCGGCATCGGTGATATTCGGTATAGTGGGTATCTTTTCAATGGCCAGATTGGCATTCGCTATACCATCGTAGAGTTGTCTCCACCATTGTGTAAGGTGAAGATTGTCTCCGGTATATTGAAAACCATACAGGTTGTTCAGATCAGAGTTTTGTCCGGTTTCCGTTTCAGCGGTTCCGCTTAATGCATCCAGCATTTGAAAGTTAGCCGAAAATATACCGGTACCATCGCCATGAAAGCGCAGGTTCTCATATATACCATATACCGCAGCTTCTGCATCCTGTGGTGTTTTAAAGAATGTTTCGGGTGCAATGTTCGAAGGATCTTCTTCTTTCAGAAAATCAGAACACGATGCACTTATCAGGAGAACTCCTCCGAGGAGTACTTTTCCAATATTTTTTATCGTGATATTCATGTGTAAGTCTTTGTGTTTAGTGGAACTATAAACTTGCACTTAAACCGAGCATATATAGTCTTGGCTTCGGATAATCGAAGAATGTTTGTCCCTGTGCAAAAGGATTGGTATAGGTAGATACTTCCGGATCATTACCACTGAAGTTGGTGAGCAGGAAGAAATTCTGTACCGATGCATAGATGCGCAGTTTGCTGAGATGGATTTTCTCTACCGATGATGATGGCAGTGTATAGCCCAGCATAATATTTCTGCCGCGCAGGAACGAACCATCTTCTACCCAATGTGTATCTACGTTGGATACATAGCCTGCTTTTGAATCGCGTATAGCAGCAATGTCAGTATTCTGATGTTCCGGTGTCCACGCATTCAATACTGATCGATAGCTGTTGGCAAGACCGGTGCGATCTTCACCTGAGTGCTTCGTCATGTTCAGCACATCATTGCCATACGAGTATTGTAAGTCTATCGTAAAATCGAATGCTTTATACTGCAGGTTGTTGATGAACGATCCGTATGATTTAGGATTACCATTACCGATGATCATACGATCGAGATCGTTGATGGCGTGGTCGTTGTTAACATCCAGGTATTTTACATCGCCCGGAAGAAGAGGTTTGCCTGTGCCGCGATATGTATTCTGTCCGAACTGTGCAGCTTCAGCCGTTTCGTTCGTGCCCCATGTACCCAAGCGTACAAGTCCCCAGAACGAACCAACCGGTTGTCCTTCCATGATCACACCGGTTTGATTGGTAAAGTTCGGGTTTCCCACACCAAATATAGGGGCGGGGTTTGCGAGCTTCAGTACTTTGTTACGATTCATGGCAATGTTGAAAGTACTTTTCCACATGAAGTTGTCGGTAGTAACATTCTCGGTAGTAAGTATCAATTCAAAACCTTTGTTCTCCATGCTGCCCACGTTGCGGGTAATGGTTTCATAACCGGATGTTACCGGAAGCGGAGCGGCCAGTAGCATGTCCGTTGTTTTGCGATAGTATAGATCAGCTTCTATAGCGATACGGTTGTTGAGCAAACCGATCTCCACACCTATATCTGACTGTGCTGTCTTCTCCCACTTTAAATCAGGATTGCCGAGACGATTCGTAGCAACGCCTAATGCACGTGAGTTGTTTACTACACCGGTTACTACGCGCAAGGTTGGCAATGCAGAGTAGGGTGTAATTTCAGAGTTACCGGTAAGGCCATAGCTGGTGCGCAGCTTCAGGTTTGATATAACGGTATTGTTTTTAAGAAAGGGCTCATCGGATATACGCCATGCCAACGCTGCTGAAGGGAAGAATGCATACTTGTTGGATTTACCAAACTTGGATGATCCATCCATACGACCGGTAACGGTTAACAGGTATTTATCTTTGAGACTATAGTTAACACGACCGAAGTATGAGTTGAACGCGAAGCGCGAACGACCTGAACTGATAGGAGGAGAGTCTACAGCGAAGTCCTGTGCACCACCGATGTTGTTGGTTTGAAAGAAGTCGGTGATGAAATTGCGTGAGCTCGCCTGAAAGAAGTATGAATTTGTTTCCTGTAATGATGTACCGAGCATAGCGGTGAGTGAGTGTATATCAGCCAGGCGCTTGGTATAGGTCAGGTAATTTTCAAACGACCAGAATGTTTCGCGATCGCTGC
The DNA here is from genome assembly GCF_036568665.1 of Ohtaekwangia sp. Classification (GTDB taxonomy): domain Bacteria; phylum Bacteroidota; class Bacteroidia; order Cytophagales; family Cyclobacteriaceae; genus Ohtaekwangia. Next base: position 21,220 of record NZ_DATCSD010000225.1, read on the forward strand.
GAACACGTGCTGTGCCGCGTTCGTTAGCGGTGTTTACATACGTAGGGGTTTGTGGTGCAGGTCTTCCATCGTAACGTCTGCGTTCACGCTCCAGTACATTTATACCTACTGTAGAGCGAAGTTCCAATCCTTCTGCGAGGCGTACGTTGGCATATATATTTCCCATGGTCGTGCGGCTCAACAGCTTGTATGTATTCTGGATCATCTGGTCAACCGGGTTCTGACCACCTTCCATGGACGGAGAGTAATTTTTGTTGTGAGAATATACTCCGTTCGGATATTGCACAGGAAGTATAGGCAATGCTTCGGTGATCATACGCACGGAGTTAAGACCACCTGTACCAAAATCTACTATATTTTCTTCCTGGTTGTTATAGCCTAATGTACCGCCAATCTTTAACCACGATTTTACTTTGGTATCCATCACAAATCTTCCGGAGTAACGCTTCAGGTATGAATTGAGCAGTAAACCATTGTCATCGCGATAGCCAAAGAATAAACCATAGCTATTATCAGCATTACCACCGGTAACAGATACCTGGTGATTTTGTGATAGTTTACTTTGTGTTGATTCTTTCAGCCAGTCCGTATCATATAGCGGGTTGCCCTGGTCATCGAACAATGCATATACACCTGCGTTACTTTGTGTGAGTGCTGCACGCGCGTCTTGTGGATCTTGTCTTCCGGAAGAGTGCGAGCCTGTGCCGTGTGGCCCACCCGTTGGATTCCATCCGGCAGGATCATATACTTTCATGTTATCCCAACCGGTTTGCTCTACCTGCAAAAACTCGCGAGCGTTCAGCATCTTTACTCTGTGCGGGCCAATGGTAGGCACGCTCAGCTGCATATCGTAAGTAACTTTACTACCGGTGCTGCTTCCTCTTTTTGTTGTGATGATAATAACACCGTTGGCACCGCGGGCACCATATATAGCGGTAGACGATGCGTCTTTCAATATTTCGATCGAGGCTATATCGGACGGATTTATATTATCAATAGCATTGTTGAGGGAATACGAACCATCGGTTTGTGTACCTACCGGCATGATCACACCATCCACTACATAAAGCGGATTGTTGGATGTACTGATAGAGCTGAAACCTCTGATGCGCACATTCGATTGGCCACCCGGACGACCTGAGTTTACACTGACTGCAACACCTGCTACGCGACCAGCGAGTGCCTGGTTTACAGAAGGTAATTGCCGCTCCTGTATCTCTTCTGATTTTATAGAACCCACCGAACCGGTTAAGTCCGATTTCTTTTGTGTACCATATCCCACAATTACCACTTCTTCCAGCGATTTGGTATCGCTCGACAAGGTAACGGCTATAGAGGTTTGTGCACCTACTGTAATTTCCTGTGTAGAGTATCCTATAAATGAAAAGACAAGTATAGCATTGCCATCCGGAACGGTAATGGTAAAATTACCATCAGCATCGGTAGTGGTTCCCAGTGTAGTGCTTTTCACAAGTATATTTACTCCGGGTATAGGAGAGCCGCTGTCATCGCGCACAGTTCCGTTTACCGTTATCTCACTGGATATACTCGAAGAGCCGCCATCCAGTGCATTGTTTACATAATTTCTGGTGAGTATAATCTGGTTGCCATCGGCTTCGTACGAAATGCCCAGCGGTATAAATATTTTCTTCAATACCTGGTCGAGGCTTTCGTTAAAAACATGAAGTGTTACCCGCTCATGTGCGGATAGCAGTTGTGAATGATACAGGAATTTAGCCTGCGTTTCTTTTTCGATCTTGCTCAAAGCAGAACGGATCGATGTGTTATCGATACTGATGGTCACTTTCTTTTCCAGTATCTGGGCGGAGCTCCCATTCGCATAACCTATGCTAATGAGGCCGGTGAGCAAAACAATCTGTAGTAGGGATACGCGCATGATGAACCGTACAAACGCATTGATTTGTAGCCGTTTTTTCATAATCTTTGAAGGTTGTCTTAATGTTTAACTAACTACGGGACAATGCCTCCCGACATCCCTGGCCGGATGTTGCTTAGCGCAAAATTGGGAGGACTTACAGCCGATGATGCCGACTGGCGTCATCGGTTCTTTTTGTGTATCAGGTTTTGCTTTCTTGTTTCATGGGTTTGGGGGATTAGTTTTGGGTTGAGGAACTTCACTGGCAACCACTGCCGGTGATGATGACGTGTGCATCCAGTATTTCGTACCGGGCATTTATACCTTTACAGATAAGCCGAAGTTTATCGTGAAAAGAAAGATCGTTGAGTGATGCATTCAAAAAGCAATTCACCATCGCTTCATCATCATATACTATATCTACACCATACATCTGTTCGAGCTGTGTAAATACTTCACTGATGGGAGTATCGATATAGTTAAATTCATGCACTGGTGCTGCCGGAAGTACAACAGGCTCTGCTACAAGCGACTTGATCATGCTGGCGAGATCGCGCGAAAATACCACTTGTTGATTGGGTAATAATAGCGTTCCGTTCAGCGCAGGGAAGACTGGTATATTATCCTGGTCTGATCCATTTACTTCTTTTGATAAAGTATAGACCGATACTTTTCCTGTTTTTACTACCACCGATATATTTCGCTCCTGTTCATAGGCACGCACAGTAAAACTGGTGCCCAGCACTTGCGTAACAATTTCGTTGGCATAAACGAAGAAAGGTTTCCTGGCATCTTTGGTAATATCGAAGAAGCCTTCGCCGGAAAGATATACCTGTCGCTTATGTTCGCTAAATGTTTTCGGGTATGCCAGTGTAGAATTGGGTTGCAGCGTTACACGGCTGCCATCGCTTAGCTGCAAGGTTTGTGGTATAGTGCTCCTGTTTTTATAGCAGGTTAAGTTTTTATTTATCGGAATACTGGCTGGTATATCGGCTCTCGTTAAAGCAGACGATGGATAATAGAGATAAGCAAATATACCGGCAAAGAGCAGCATGGCTATAGCAGCAGCTATACTATACCACGCACTATATTTATTGGTTTTGTTTTTAACAACCGGTGGCTGCAGTGGTTGTGTGTTATCTATTGCCAGGCTGATATGCTGCCACATCTCCTGTTTTTTATTTTCCGATAGTGAATGCTGCTTTTCCGTTAGCACCGCTTGTACCATAGCGCGGGCTTCATCCACCACCTCACGCATGTCCGGATGTTGCGTGAGCCATTTAACCCATTGCCGGTTTAGGGCATCATTCGTCCCGTCAGATTTTACCCAACGGATAAAATCCTCATCCTGCGCAAAGTCTGCAGCCGCCCGGTAATGGTTATACTTTTTCATACAAATAATAAGATAGAGCCAGACAAGTTTATATATACCAAGAGAAGCGGAGTGCCTGGTTTAACTCACGTATGCAGAAAAATATTTTTAAAGGGCAGGAGAGGGCAGTGCTCTATAAAACTGACATCAGAAATACAAAGCTCGAAATAACCAGTCGTGCATACTGGCGCAGGTGTTCGAGCCCGCGTTGAATCAGGTTACGCACCGATTGTTCATTTACCTGCATAAGGTCTGCAATCTCGGCATAACTGAGTTCGTCATAGAAACGCAGTACGATCGCTTCATACTGTCGCGGAGAAAGATTGTTGAGATTATACTTTAGCAGCTGCGACTGTGCATGTACTTCTTCGTGTTGTATAACACGCGCTTCTTCGGATAATGAAATGAGATTGATATCGTCCCACTGAAAATCAAATCGTATAGCTGAAGCGTTGCGCTGATCCTCTTTTATAATTCTTCTGCGAAGTGAAGCATATAGATAAAAGCGGATAGATACCGGTGTTGCCAGCTTTTGCTGATATCGCCACAGATCGATGAAAACGTCTTGTATAGCATCTTCGACCAACGCTGTGTTGGGGCAAATCTTGCGGCCATAATTATATAGGGCCTTCACGTGCAGATCATACAACTGTGCCAGTGCATGCTTGTTGCCACAACGTATTTCGCTCCAAAGGTTCAGGTCTTTTGTCAGGTCCATAAGTATAACAAATGGATGATTGGTTAGGACAAGTTTATAATTTCAATCGATTTCTAAAAGGATTCACAAAAAAAGTTCGCGCGGTGATTCGATGAACACTACCGTGTTATGTACGCACGATGCAGGCATTGAAAGAGTTAGACGTAATGGAGAAGTATGGGAAGATCAGTGCTTGTGAGAAGCATGACCGGAAGTTTTTTTGCGTGGTACAGGATCATAGCCATGTGTGCCCCACGGATGACAACGACTGATGCGTTTCAGACCAAGCCATATACCTTTCATGATGCCCCACTCCTGAATGGCCTCTATGGTATATTGTGAACAGGAAGGTGTATGCCTGCAATTAGAACCCAGCAGCGGAGAGATGCTATACTGATAAAAGCGAATGGGTAATATAAAGAGCTTGCGTAGCATAATTTGTTGCTGGGCATCCGATACTATATATATACCAGTGCCCAATAAAACTATTCGATAGAGAAAGTTATCTCACCATCTTTACCATCCTTCAATTGTACACCGAGTTGTTTCAGGTCATCGCGGATCTTGTCAGACAAGGCATAGTTTTTATCAACCCGGGCCTTCTTTCGTAAGTCGATCAATACATTTACTACTCCGGCAAGAAGTTCGTGGTTATGCTCTTCTTCTTCACGCAAGCCAAGTACATCTTCCATAATACCGATATAGGTATTTTTGAAAGCCGTAAATGTTTCTTCGGATATACTCTTCAGTGAAATGTTACCCGATTTAAAATCATTGATGCGTGCCGACATTTCAAATAATGCTGCCAATGTTTTAGCCGTATTGAAGTCGTCACTCATATTGGTAAAGCAAGCGTTGATCATGTTCTGAAGATCTTCACCCAATTCTTTACTATCGGTGCCGCCACCCGGATGGGTCAGCTTCTTTACTATACCTAACGCGTTGGATAATTTTTTAAATCCTTTCTCCGCAGCATTTAGTGCTTCATTAGAGAAATCCAATGTGCTGGAATAATGCGATTGCAGCATAAAGAATCGCACCGTCATCGGGCCATATCCTTTTTCCAGCAACGGGTGGTCACCGGTAAAAAGCTGGCGTGGCAAAAATGAATTACCCAATGACTTGCTCATCTTCTGGCCATTCACGGTAAGCATATTGGAGTGCAGCCAGTAGTTAACGGGTTGTTTTCCATTAGCACCAACTGCCTGTGCGATCTCACATTCATGGTGCGGAAACTTGAGGTCCATGCCACCGCCATGTATATCAAAAGTTTCTCCCAGGTATTTTGTACTCATCACCGTACATTCAATATGCCATCCGGGAAATCCTACACTCCACGGTGATGGCCATTGCATAATGTGATAAGGCGATGCTTTCTTCCAGAGAGCAAAGTCGATCTTGTTTCGTTTCTCATCCTGGCTATCGAGTTTCCTTCCACTCTCCATCAACTCTTCCACTACACGCCCGGAGAGTATACCATAGTTATGCTTGTCGTTATAGCGCGTTACGTCAAAATATACCGAGCCGTTGGCTTCATATGCGTATCCCTGATCGATCAGCTTCTTGGTAATCTCGATTTGTTCAACGAGGTGTCCTGTAGCAGAAGGTTCTATACTGGGAGGGAGTATATTAAACTGGCGCATTACTTCATGAAAGCCTTCGGTATAGTGTTTCACTACTTCCATGGGCTCCAGTTGTTCCAGACGCGCTTTTTTAGAAATCTTGTCTTCACCTTCATCGGCATCATTCTCCAGGTGGCCTACATCGGTAATGTTGCGTACATAGCGCACTTTAAAGCCGAGGTAACGGAAGTATCGTGATACGATATCAAAAGTAAGAAAGGTGCGTACGTTGCCGAGGTGTACATCATTATATACTGTAGGGCCGCATACATACATGCCTATATGGCCTGCATTAATGGGTTTAAACAGTTCTTTTTTTCCTCCGAGGGAGTTGGATAGCTGTACTGGATATTTATCGTAAAGAGCCATAGCGTAAAAAATCGGCCGAAAATACTTATTAAAAAGATAACCAACGATTTTGAAAGGTATTGGGATGATCTTTTTACAGGAGCGAAGGTTAAATTTTTTTTAGGGATATAACTTCTTGGTTTATACCGTGTTTCCGGGCACAAATCCCGTGTTCCCGAAAACGTTTTCTGAAATATTTGCTTCAGTACGGGTAATTAGCGAGCTTAGCAAACGATTTCGACAAAATGAGGACTTCATCCCCCAGAATCTTCTTATCTCCCAACAAAATTTAATCTATGAACGAAGCCAATTTTCAGAGAAAACGCGTGCACAAACGCTTTCACTATCGAAATCGTAAACGATTGTGAAAACGTTTACGAAAGTATTTTTAGCATTTTTTAAATACTGAATGAACAAAACTTTTATTTTCGACTAATGCACAATACGGAATATTGTTTTGTGTATTGAAGTGTAACCAAATCAATTAACCCAAATCAATCTATGAAAAAACTCTACAGACGATTGAGTTTCATGGCAGTTATCTTGCTGATACTCGGATCTGTACCTGTACTCGCTCAGAGCACGCGGGTAGCAGGAACTGTCAAAGACGAAACTGGTGAGCCGGTTCCTGGCGTCAGTATTCTTGAGAAAGGAACCACCAACGGTACCACTACCGACACGGATGGTAAGTACTCCCTGAATGTATCAGGTCCTAATGCAACGCTCGTATTCTCCTTTATCGGTTATGCAACGCAGGAAGTTGCCGTTAATAATCAAACAACTCTCGATGTATCGCTCAGTGCTGATGTACAATCGCTGCAGGAAGTTGTGGTTACAGGTTACGTGAGTGAACGCAAGCAGGATATCGTTGCTGCGGTATCTACACTCTCTGCCCGTAACACTACAGCCATTCCTATCTCTAACGTAGAACAAGCTATGCAGGGTCGCGTAGCCGGTGTGCAGGTAATTACTTCCGGTCAGCCAGGTGCTGCTAACCAGGTGCGTATCCGTGGCTTTGGTTCATTTACCAGCAACACACCGCTATATATAGTAGATGGTGTGCCTACTTACGATGTATCAGACATCAACCCGAACGACATTGAAACAACTACGGTATTGAAAGATGCCGGTGCTGCTTCAATATACGGTTCACGTGCATCGTCTGGTGTTATCGTGTATACTACTAAACATGGCAAACGCGATGGCAAAATTGCTGTAACGTATGACATGAGTGTGGGGGTAACAAATCCTGGTAAAGGAATTGACATTCTGAATCCACAACAAACTGCCGACAAGACTTGGGAAGCATTGAAAAATGCCGGCAGTGAAGTGAAACACCCTCAATACGGAACGGGTGCGACACCTGTATTGCCAGACTATATTAACGTTGGTGCTAAAGATGCTGATGGTAACTGGGCTGCTAACGGTGGTGTATTTGAAGGCGACCCACGCATACAAGTTGCCCGCGATAATTATAACGTAGACTTTGATAAAGGTCCTATCGTACAGGTAGTAAAGGCAAACAAGGCAGGTACCGACTGGTATGGTGCTATGACTCGCACCGCTCCGATCACGCGTCACTCATTAGGTCTTTCCGGTGGTAATGACAAGAGCCACTTCTTTTTGGGCCTAGGTTATTACAACCAGCAAGGTATAGCCATCAACCAGTACCTGAAGCGTTATACAGCACGTTTGAACTCCGAGTTCAGCGTTGTTGATCGTGTACGTATCGGTGAAAACTTCCAGGTAGCTTACCGCGATAACCCAACATTGGGTGATCCTCAAAGTGAAAACCAGTTGAACATGGCGTATCGTATGAACCCGATCATCCCGGTATATGATGAATATGGCGGATGGGCTGGTACTGCTGCTCCTGGTTTGAACAACCCCGCTAACCCTGTTGCCAGTCTTACCCGTCTGAGCAAAGACTACAACCAACAAAACAGATTAGCACTCCTCGGAAATATATATGCCGAAGTAGATGTGTTGAAGAACCTGACTTTCCGCACGAGCTTCGGAGGTACTTATCAGTCGGGCTATGCAATGCAGTACGGTTTCCGTACGTATGAAAACTCTGAGAACAACGGTGCATACTCTATCAGTGAAGCTGCATTTTACAGAGCAGACTATACTTTCACCAACACCTTGCGTTATGAAACGAAGATCGGAACAGATCATTCATTCAAAGCCTTGTTAGGTGTAGAAGCTATCAAGCTGGGAGGTATAGGTCGTGCTATCAGCGGTTCAGGTTTGAATCCATTCTCGAATGACCCGAACTATATCAGTATAGGTAACAGCCAGGCTGCTGGCCGCTCTGTGAGCAGTAATCCTATATCAACACCAACTCGTTTGGCTTCTTACTTCGGACGCTTAGACTATGCGTTGAAAGACAAATATCTGTTGAGTGTAACAGCAAGACGTGACGGTTCTTCTGCATTCGGTCCTGAAAACAGAATCGGTTATTTCCCTGCAGTAACTGCCGGCTGGCGCATGTCATCAGAAAGCTTCATGCAAGGTCTTACCTGGATTGATGATTTCAAACTTCGTGGTGGTTGGGGTGTAATGGGTAACCAGAATATTCCTCCTGCTAACCAGTATACATTATATACCAGTACACCAAGCACAGGATATGATATCAACGGATCGAATGGATCTGTATCTGGCGGTATCATTCCTCAGCAATATGGTAACCCTTCCGGTAAATGGGAAAGAAACATTACAACCAACGTAGGTTTTGACGGATTGTTCCTCAATGGTACTTTGGATGTTATTGTGGATGTATGGCACAAGAAAACAGAAGACCTCCTGTTCAACCCTCCGCTGCCTGCAACTGCCGGTAACCCTCCCAACATTCCTTATGTAAACGTGGGTAGTATGGTGAACAAAGGTATAGACCTGCAGATCATCAAGAGACAAAAAATTACCAACGACCTGAACATCATTGTTGATGGTAACATCAGCTTTATCCATAACAACATCACGAAGGTTAAAGATGGTCTGGAATACTTCAGCACCGGTACATATCGTAACCTTACTTTCGTGCGCAACCAGGTTGGTCACCCGCTTTCAGCATTCTATGGTTACAAAGTGGTTGGATACTTCAGCGATGCTAACGATGTTGCCAACTCACCTACACAAGATGGTGCAGGCCCGGGCCGCTTCAAGTATGCTGATATCAACGGTGATAACAAGATCGATGCAAACGACCGTACTTTCATCGGAAGCCCGATCCCTAAATTTACTTACGGTTTGAACCTGACAGTAAACTATAAAGCGTTCTCACTCGAAGCATTCTTCTATGGAAAATCAGGAAACGATATCGTGAACTTCACAAGATGGTTCACCGATTTCTATCCTTCATTCTCCGGAGCTGCGATCGGTGCCCGTACACTCGACTCATGGACTCCTGAAAACAAGAACGCTGCGACTCCTATATATGAGAACGTATCGAACTTCAGTACCAATACACAGGCTAACTCTTACTACGTAGAGAACGGTTCTTACCTGAGAATGAAGAACCTGCAAATAAGCTACAACCTGCCAGCAGCTGTGCTGCAGCGCGTAGGTATATCAAAAGCCAAAATATTTGTGCAAGGTGTTAACCTGTTTACAATCACTAAGTATAAAGGTCAAGACCCTGAAGTTGCTTCCAGCGTGGATACAACACTGGGTATAGATGTAGGTAACTACCCTGCTACCCGTCAATATTCTATCGGTGTAAACCTTGGTCTCTAATCGATTTTAAAAAGATAACATTATATGCGTACAAGTAATAAATTCAAGATACTGAGTGGTGCAATACCACTGCTATTCCTGCTGATATATTCGTGCAGTGATAGCTTTCTCGATCAGCCTCAGAAAGGATCTCTCAGTAACGCGCAGGCATTAAGCAAGAAAGGTGCAGAACAAAGCCTTATCGGTGCTTATGCAGGCTTGAAAGGTCTGAACGGATCATGGACCGGTGAATATACCAACTGGGTATTCGGAAGTATAGCCGGTGGTGATGCACACAAAGGATCAGATGGTGGTGACCAGGCTGATATCAACCCGATCTATTCATTCACGGCTACTGCTACCAACAACTACTTCAACGATAAGTGGGTGGCATGCTACGATGGTGTAAACCGTTGTAACTCTACACTGAAAATTGTAAACCAGCTTTCAGATGAAGAATTGCCTGCAGAAGATCGCAAGCGCATTATAGCAGAAGCTCGTTTCCTTCGCGGATGGTATCACTTCGAAGCGAAGAGAATGTGGAACATGGTTCCGTATGTAGACGAAACAGTAGACTATACGTTGAACAACTATAACATTCCAAACAATGTTGACATCTGGCCAAAGATCGAAGCCGACTTTGAAGCAGCCTATACGGATCTTGCTGCAAGTGGTTTAGCCGCTGGTCGTGTTAACAAGTGGGCAGCAGGAGCATATCTTGCTAAAGCTTATCTGTATCAGGAAAAATATGGCGATGCAAAAGATATTTTCGATGATATCATTGCTTCAGGTGTAACGCCTGGTGGTGCAAAGTATGCACTGAACCCAAGATTCCACGACAGCTTTGATCCTTCCTTCGATAATAGTGCAGAGTCTGTATTTGGTTACCAGGCTTCTATCAACGATGGTTCTGGTGGTAACAATGCAAACTTCTTCTATATCCTGAACTGGCCTTACAACAACGGTCCTGGCGGATGCTGCGGATTCTTCCAGCCTTCTATTGAACTGGCTAACTCATACCGTACAGACGATAATGGTCTTCCTTTACTGGATGCATCTTACAATACAGGTGCTAATCAAGTGAAGAACGATCAGGGATTAGCAGTGACCGATGCATTCACTCCGGATGCCGGTAACCTCGATCCACGTATCGACTGGACGATAGGCCGCAGAGGCTTGCCTTACCTGGATTGGGGAAATCACCCGGGTGCTTCATGGGTTCGTCTGCAATCTAACGGTGGTCCTTACTCACCGAAGAAGCATGCGTATACCAACAGCGATGCAGGATCAGTTACCGATGGTAGCTCATGGACGAAAGGTCTTACTTCTATCAACTTTGTGTTCATGCGTTATGCCGATGTACTTCTGATGGCCGCTGAGTGCGAAGCACAAGTTGGTTCACTGGATCAGGCTCAGGTTTATGTTAATCTGGTGCGTGCAAGAGCTGCAAATCCAAATGGATTTGTTAAGGTATCAGATGCTCCAACCACAAAATCAAACTGGGATGCTTATGAAGATACTGCTGTTCCTTCACATAATGCAGCGAATTATGTTATAGATGAATATGCTCCAGGCACATTCTCTGGCAATGGTCAGGCTTTCGCTCTTCAGGCTATACACATGGAAAGAAAGCTTGAGCTGGCAATGGAAGGTCACCGCTTCTTCGACTTGGTTCGTTGGGGTGAAACTACCAGTGCAGGCGGTAATCCCGTGAACCTGCAAAGCTACCTGGATTACGAAGGAACCAAGCTTGGTATATACAACGGTGTGAAATTCACAACTGATAAGAACGAGTACTATCCAATTCCTCAAACTCAAATTGATTTACAACAATTGCCAGGAAAAGGATCGGCACTTACACAAAACAAAAACTATAATTAGGATTAAAATATAGTTTGATTGTTTAACAGATTTCAGCAAGGTCAATGTAAATTGACCTTGCTTTTTTTATAATAAGCCGCTATGAAATTTTTTACCCTACCCACTGTATTTTTTATTGCATTGCTCCTGGCCGGTTGTAAAGATTCAACGCCATCCTCTACACTCTTTCGGATCGTTCCGGCTGATGAGTCTGGAATAACATTCAATAATGTGGTTATTGAAAATGATACCTTTAACATTCTCACACATGAGTATATCTACAACGGTGGAGGCGTAGGCGTGGCAGATTTTAATAGAGATGGTTTACAGGATTTGTTCTTTGCGGGTAACACTGTACCGAATAAACTATATCTGAACAAGGGCAATTTTACGTTTGATGATATAACCGAAGCAGCCGGTGTAAATGAACCGGGCCGGTGGAACTCCGGTGTTGCTATTGCCGATGTGAACAGCGATGGCTGGATGGATATATATGTATGCGCTACAATGAAACCCGATTCTGCCGACCGCAGAAATATGCTGTTCATCAATAACGGTGTAGGGAAAGATGGTGCACTTACATTTACCAACAAGGCTGCCGACTATGGTGTGGAAGATGGCGGGTATAGTGTGAATGCAGCCTTCTTCGATTACGATCATGATAAAGATCTCGATCTGTATGTACTCATCAACCAGCGTATGGATCATTTGCCAACCAATTACAGACCCAAGATTACAGACGGCTCTGCACTGAATAACGATAAGCTATACCGGAACAATGGCAACGGAACATTTTCGGATGTTACAAAAGAAGCCGGTATAAATATCGAAGGTTTTGGATTAGGATTATCCATAGCCGACTTTAATCTGGATGGCTGGGAAGATATATATGTATCCAACGATTACCTTTCGAATGATGTACTCTATATCAATAATGGCAATGGTACATTTCAGAATAAGATCAGCGAATTTATAGGGCATCAGAGTCAATTTTCCATGGGGAATGACGCGGCCGATATTAACAACGATGGCCTGCCCGATCTGATCACGCTGGATATGTTACCCGAAACCAACGATCGGAAGAAAACAACCATCAGTAATAAATCATACTTAACCTATATCAACACCGAGAAGTATGGTTATGAGTATCAGTATGTGCGCAACATGCTTCATTTGAACAACGGATTGAATCATGGTATAAAATTCAGTGAAGTCGGGCAACTCGCAGGAGTATATCAAACCGAATGGAGCTGGGCACCACTGTTTGCAGATTTTGATAACGATGGTAATAAAGACCTGATCATTACGAACGGTTTTCCCAAAGATGTTACCGATAAAGATTTTGGAAATTACCGTGCAGATGTTGGTAACGTAGCAACGCCTGCGCAGCTCATCGACTCTATACCGGTGGTTCGTATACCCAACTATGCTTTTCGAAATAAAGGCGATCTTACATTTGAGGATGTTACCAATAGCTGGGGTTTTAATACTCCGTCATTCTCGAATGGCGCTGT
>NZ_DATCSD010000226.1:0-3980 GCF_036568665.1 Ohtaekwangia sp.
GCGTCAAGCGCTGCCAGTGGTTACTAGCTCTAATGTTTAAGTAAAGCAGATAGTTGTATGCACCGATATATACCGTACTTCGAATTTGTTGCGTTTTTAACTTCACTGTTCGCGTTGCCGGTTATTAAAAAAAGTAAATACCTTCGGTTGTTTCCGTTGCTGTTGCTGATGATCGTGCTGGTGGAAGTATATCAGTTATTCTTTGCAGCAAAGGGAAGTGTCAATGCCGGTATATATAATATTATGATTCCGCTGCAGTATCTGCTTTACCTCATTATTTTACACGAGGCCGTTGATCAGCAACGCTATAAACGATTTTTGTTAGTAGCATCGGTTGTGCTGATCGTATTCAGCACCCTCACCGGCTTGTTTGTGTTGGAAGACAATCATTTTAATGTGCTGGCCTATTGCCTCGGATCGGTGCTGGTAATAATCGGTGCGTTGATGAAGCTCTACGAAATGCTGCAGAACCCTACCGATTTCAATTTTCTCCGAAAGCCGTTTTTCTATATGTTGTTTGCGTTCCTGTTGTTTACAGCCGGTACGCTTCCGTATTTTGCCATGAGCAACTGGCTATATATTGTTACAACACATAAAAATGTTTTGCTGATGCTGGCCAACGTTATGAGCATCATGAACTATATATTATACTCCACTTACACCGTAATGTTCTTATGGATGATACAAAGGAAGGATTACTCCTGATCGGGACTTCGATGATCGTGTTGATCGTTTTCCTTCTGGCCGTATTGGCGGTAATGATTATATACCGGAAGCGCAAGCTGGAGCACCAGGAAGAGATAGAAGATATGAACGAGCGGTTCTCGCACGAGCTTTTGCAAACACAGGTAGAAGTACAGCAGCAGACCATGCAGTACATTGGTCGCGAGATCCATGATAATGTGGGGCAGAAGCTTACGCTGGCGGTGCTCTATGCGCAACAGCTTACGGACGACAACCCCGAATCGCAGAAGCGCATCAATACTATTGCGGGTATAATAAACGAATCGTTATCCGATCTGCGCAGTCTTTCGCGTAACCTTACCGACAGTAACTATATGCATGTTGATCTATACCAGCTGATCAGTGCGGAGTTTTTGAAAGTGCAGGCTGCGGGATTTTGTCAAACAGAAATTCATACAACGCATACTAAAATACAGGCGTCATCTGCTGTAAAGAGCTTTGTGTTGCGTATTTTACAGGAGTTTTTACAAAACAGCGTGAAGCATTCGGGGTGTTCAAAGCTATATCTTGATTTTCAGCAGGAAGCGAAGGGACTTGCGATACAAGCGTCTGACAACGGAAAAGGATTTGAAATGGGCGATGGCTCGATATATACTCGCGGTATAGGACTGGGAAACATGAAGCGGAGAGCGGATATTATAGGAGCTGAATTTACCCTGGAGAGCGCACCCGGTGACGGAACAAAAATGAAACTATATATACCGGCCAGTAAACTAAACGCTTGATTTATGCAGCACTCGGTTGTTGTAGTAGACGATCATATACTGATAGCAGAAGCCCTCACGGGCATCATTGAAAAATTCAGACGATACAAAGTGCTGTATGAAGCCGAGAATGGTAAAGCGCTCATCGATAAATTTCAGCAACCCGGAAATATACCCGACATTGTATTGGTAGATATAAATATGCCGGTGATGGATGGTTTTGAAACTGCGCAATGGCTCACGCAACATCACCCTGGTATTCGCATCCTTGCACTCTCCATGCAGGACGAAGAAGAGACGCTGATCAAAATGATTCGCTGCGGTGCCAAAGGATATTTATTGAAGAATGTACATCCGATGGAATTGGAAAAGGCACTCGATGCCCTGGTAGATAAAGGATATTATTACCCCGACTGGATAGCACACAAAGTTTTGATGAGTTTATCGAACGAAAAAGAAACGACACCTGCTCCTAAAATTTCGCTGAACGATCGCGAGATGGATTTTCTGCGCTATGCCGCTACGGAATTAACCTATAAAGAAATAGCCGAGAAAATGTTCTGTAGTCCACGTACTGTGGAAAGTTACCGCGACAACCTCTTCGAAAAATTTGGCCTCAAAACCCGCGTGGGATTAGTGATGTATGCCTTACGCAATGGACTGATACAACTCTAAAAATAATCTCCCGCAGATCTCGCAGATGACGCAGAAAAAATACAACTATATCTGCGAAACTCTGCGAAATCTGCGGGAAACAAATGGATTTAATTTTCTAATCTTTCAATCTTCTAATTTTCCAATTTTCCAATCTTAGAATTTCTAAACAAAAGCCGGTATTCCTGTAATCGTATTACCCAGAATCAGCAAATGTATATCATGCGTTCCCTCGTAGGTCACTACCGATTCGAGGTTCATCATGTGGCGCATAATCGGGTATTCTCCCGTTATACCCATGCCGCCATGTATCTGTCTGGCCTCACGCGCAATCTCTAACGCTACCTGTACACTGTTGCGTTTTGCCATGGAGATTTGTGGCGTAGTAGCTTTACCTTCATTCATCAATACACCCAATCGCCAGTTGAGCAATTGTGCTTTGGTTATTTCCGTTAGCATCTCCGCCAGTTTCTTTTGTACCAATTGAAACGAAGCGATTGGTTTACCGAATTGAATTCGTTCCAACGCATATCTTCTGGCAGAATCATAGCAATCCATCGCAGCACCTATAGCACCCCAGGCTATACCATAGCGTGCTGAGTCGAGGCACATGAGTGGAGCACCCAGGCCATTTTTATTCGGAAGTAAATTTTCTTTCGGCACTTTTACATTGTCGAACACTAGCTCACCCGTTGTGCTGGCGCGCAGCGACCATTTGCCATGTGTTTCCGGTGTAGAGAAACCAGGCATGCCGCGTTCAACGATCAGGCCGTGAATTCTTCCCTGCTCATTCTTGGCCCACACTACCGCAACGTCTGCCCTGGGCGAATTGGAGATCCACATCTTTGCGCCATTCAGCAAATAGTGATCGCCCATATCTTTAAAGTTCGTTACCATGCCACCGGGGTTCGAGCCATGATCAGGTTCTGTTAAACCGAAGCAGCCGAGCCACTCACCGGAAGCCAGCTTGGGTAAATATTTTTTGCGTTGTGCTTCACTGCCAAATTTATAGATCGGATACATCACGAGCGATCCTTGTACCGATGCAGTAGATCGCATACCCGAGTCGCCACGTTCAATCTCCTGCATAATTAATCCATAGGCTATATAATCGAGGCCACCTCCGCCATATTCCGTAGGAATTGTAGGACCGAAGGCTCCGATTTCACCGAACTTCTTCACAATCTCATAGGGAAAATGTGCACGCTGCGCCCAATCTTCTATATAAGGCGATATCTCCCGTTTTACAAAATCGCGGATCGAACTGCGGATAAGTTTGTGCTCTTCCGTCAGCAGATCATCAAGCACATAAAAATCTGGATGATCGAAAGCATCCTGCTTCATCGATTTTTTTGTCTGAGTTCCGGTCGCTGTTTGTGTTGACATACAGATTAGGATTAATGCGTTAACTTTGACGCCAATTTACACAAGTATTTTACATTCTCAGGTTTTTAAAATGGAAGGTAATCACGTTGACGCAGAGCTCGTCAAACAACTTAAAAAGCTGCAAGCCAAGTACAATGCCATGGGCCAGGACCTGTCGTCATATCTCGATGGCTTATTATACTCCGACTATCTCACGTACTGGGACTATATCCACCTGGATACATTGCTGAGCCTGCAAAGTCCGAAGACGCAATTTCCGGACGAGAAGGTATTCATCATGTATCACCAGATCACAGAGCTATATTTCCAATTGATCCTGCATGAACTGGAACAAATCGCAGCCAAAGAACAACCCGATGAAGAATTTTTTATTGACCGGCTGGATCGCGTAGTGCGCTACTTCCGTCACCTCGAAAATTCTTTCGACATTATGGTGAAAGGCATGGAGCGCGAGCAGTTCCTTAAATTCAGAATGGCATTGCTTCCGGCCAG
>NZ_DATCSD010000227.1:0-5880 GCF_036568665.1 Ohtaekwangia sp.
GGTATATTTACCACGAATTGTACCGGAGGACAATCCGAGCAGCACAGGTATGGTAAATAGAAATCGGCAATCACTACACCTTGTGCCACATTTTCCAATGCATCTTCAAATATACCTTTCACTTTGGCCAGCTCGAATACGCCCAAACCCAATATACTTTCAATCTCATCTTTCTTCATGCCTTTGGCCGTCATCAGGTTGATGCGCTGCTGCGCCACTGCTTTTTCTTTTACCGTGAGTTTTTTTCCGGCAGTTACTTTCTTCTCTGCAGCAGATACAGCAGCAACTGTAGTAGTAGTGGTGGCCAGCGATAACACAGGTTGATCGGCCAGCAGCGATGGCAAGGGGATACCAGGATCAGGCGTTGTGTCTGTCTCGAGGTCGCGATATACAAGTATAAATGTACCACCAGAAGGAACGCCTCCCTTGTGCTGAATACCGGGATGCAGCTTGCTAAATTCCTTGAGCGACTGCAACTGCTTCAGTTTTTCAATACGTGTTTGATATTCCTTGTAAAGGGTAGTAAATGCACCCAGATCACACAGATCGTATAAGTCACGTATACATTCTTTATTTTTGAAACGCTCGTAGAGTATACCATCTTTCACATCACTGATCTGCTTGAGTATATTCTTCTGATCGTCCAGTGCCTTCAGTACTTTACCCGAAGTATAGGAAGAGAGATTCGCGGGAACCACATCTGCCAACAAAACATTGGCGTGAATAAGCCTTATAATGATTACGATGATCGATACATCATCGCTGGGTTTGGATGTTCCGATTGCCTTTTTAACAAGCCCCGTTATATCCTGCGTTCCTTTTTTCAACTCAGGATATATTTCTTCATATACCACCCCTACCGTAAGCTCGCCATACTGTAATTTACTTTTACAGCCGGGTATAAGATCGAGCTTGCTGGGGAGCAACTTGTCGATCGGTGGATTTCCGGCAACATACTTCAACGGCTGCAGGTACAGGCAGGTAACGGATTTACACAGCGTACACATTAACTCGGTGCGAAGTATATCATACTGTGCTTCCAGCTCAACGAAATGACAGGGAAAATCCGCAGGGTTTATTTTGCCAACGAGCGTGTCTACCGTTAGCGCTACAATATCAAACGGCAACCGGAAATTATTACGCAGCGTTTGTATAGAGGCCAATGCCGAATCAAACTTTTTTCCGATGTGTCCTTCTATCCTGAAAAAATTATAGGGCTCTATATCATACTCCAGCGGGTTCTTCACAAAATCATCGGAGCTATAGGAAGGATTGTAATGCAGATTCTGTTTTTCCTTACCGCGCGCGGTAAGCAGGTAATTCCATGTGCTCAACAGACTCTGCGAGCCATCCACTTTATAATAATACGGTATAGCACGATCGCCCAGGGTATATTTACCCAGCACCGAAGGCGTTATGCGAATGTTGTTATCTACCGGCTTACCACCCGAAACAACAGGTGTTGGTATATCTACATTAACAATGATTCGCACTATACGCTGAAATAAACTCTGAAACTCCTGGTAACTGCTGCGGCAACTTTGCAGAATGGGCGATGGTATAAAATAGTTACGATATTTACTCTTTACAATATCGCTCATACCGGTAAATGTACCGAGAAACACATGCCGCGGAAAAAGCGCTTCGGGTGGTGTACACATACCGGCCAGGCTATACGCAGCATCGCGCCACTCTTTATAGGCGAGTGCCAGGTCGGCAAACAGTTCGTAGTAATATTGAAAATGTAACAGACTATTACCGGAGATCGAGCCATTGTGCAGAAACGCAAACTTGGTATTGAATGTATCAAACACCGAAGTGGATGTTTGCAACATGGGTTTGAAAGCGGTATAAGCTAACTTTAAAGTTTCGCCAGTGCTCTCTACAAATTTCTTGGTGAATACCTGCTGGTAAGCTTCGTATACATCGTTCGCAGTTTCTAACGTAGTAGCTGGCACGTCAAACTTGGGAAGTTTGATTTCAGGGAGTGTAAAAAGATCGGGGAACAATTCACCCGAACCGGAAGCGTTGGCTTTTGCATTACATTCGGCAATGATCTTATCCGCATCGAGTATACTAACTAATAGCTTGCGCACATTCACATATACTTTCACACCTTTGTCATCGCATGAAGTGGGATCGCAATTCTTGGCTTTCTCATCCAGCACTTCATAAAACAACAGGCAGACTTTGCTATCGAGAAAGCCTGCACTCAGCTCACTATCGGTGTTGATCTCATCTTCTTTGGCAACCAGCTCCCACAATGCATACTTCTGCGAGTTGTCGCTCTTGTTGATAAACACATCGTAATAGAACTCTTCTTTCTTGGCATCGAAGTTCCGGTATTTCTTATATACTACGGGATCGTTACTGTTCTCAATTCCGTGTGCCATCAGGTAGCCATGCGAAGTAACGGCAGTGCCTTTGGTAATGGTAACACTCTTGCCATCGGCCGAGCGGGAAACAGCCAGACCACAAACTATACCTATACCGATAAGGTTGGTGCGGGTTAATCTCTCCTGCAGGTATAAAAAATCAAATATATGATTAAGGTTATCGGCAGTCAGTATCTGGTCAGGCTGAAAATTGGAATAATCGTATTCGCTCTCATCAATTTTTACCGGTATCATGGCCTTGGGGTTTTTAGGTTACAATTGTGTTTGGTTTAGAAAAACACGGTTCTCATCATTGCCATCGATGCAGTCGTGCAAAACGGGTGGCGGATATATACTCTTCAAATTATTGAAGGCTTCTATTAATGCTTTAAGTGCGGCTGACTTTTCATCTTTCTCCGCATTCAGCCAATAACAATATGCTTTTTCAAAAACGTCATATACAGTTTTCTCCACCCAGCATATCTTGGCCATTACGTGTGCAGGTAATTCTGCGCGTATCGTTCGCTCGGCAAATCGCCTGAATTCAAAATGATCCTGGATCAGTTCCGACTCGCCATTGAAAACAAAGGTTACCTGGTATGAATACGGATCTTCTTCACCGCAGAATTTACAATTGCTATCCACGCATACCGATAACAGTGCATCAGTATCAACATGCGGGCGCAGCAGGATATGCTCGATAAAAATAAACGGCTCATCAGTAAGGTATTTCGTAGCAAACTCTACGATCTCATCGATGCGATCTTCTGCATCACTGAACGTATCAAACTCCAGCGCACCGGTTGCTATGGCCGGTGTACCCAGTTCGATTACATATTTACTTCCTGCAGGGTTTATAACGTACTGGCTACTGTCTGCAATCTTCTTCAGCATAACAGCCATTGCTATATTTAGCGCACGCACTAACTCATCGCGATCTTCGTACGAAAACTCTGTGGGGCTTTGCAATAACACTTCAGATGCGGTCGCATTCTTCTTCAGTAATTTGAGTGTAGCAGTATAGCCGTCATCCTTACGGGTAATGGTATAGTCGAAGAAATTGAGTGAGGGTTGCAGCCCGAGCAACACGGCAATGCGCTGCTGTATACCACTCAATCCTTTCTTTACGCACAGGGCATCTTCTTCGGTATAGTTAAAGCTCTGCGCCTTGTATGCACTTTGAAAGGGAAACTGTTTAAGGAACGATGTCTTGGTCGCAATGAGACGTTCCTGCGAAACGGTCTTTTGATTTTTGAAGGAGTATAGCAACAGTGCATATTCTGAAAAGCTTTCGCTGAAGCGCGCCATGAGGTGATCCAGGAATTTATTCCTCCTGTCCAGAAACTCATCTGTATTTTCCGTGAGCTGTTGCAATTGGTCTGCACTGAAACTATCGTAGAAGTCCGTTTGCATATTGCCGATCAGGTCACTTTGTATCTCCGTGGTGAGGTATGCACTGGCATAGGTATGACGAACGGTGCTTTGTATCGAGAATATATTCTTGAGATCGGCCAGTTGTGCCAGGTAGTTCACCAGTAATTGCTCGAAGAAAAGCAGGTAGGCCTTTAGTTGTAACGCCTGTGCTTTTCGCTGCTGTGTAGCAGTAGATGGTAATCCTTCCGGTCCGGTTCCATATACCTGTGGCAATGAATTTTGTAATGGATAATACTCTTTCAGATTGTAATAATTTCCAAGCGGTATATCGAGGTCAAGATCGTGGGTCTTCAGCTTCGGCATCACGTTTCGTCCGCGGATTACCTGCATGGTATCCATCAGCTCTGCTGTATCCGGTAAAAACGGTAATCCATTTTTGAACACGAGAAATTTGGAACCTTCCAGATATAGCCTGGGCAAATGATTGGTGCTTACTGTCAGCTTCCACGGATCGGTGCCTACGTTATTACCTTCTGCATCGAATCGTACCAGCACAAAGTTCTTTATACTGATAACACCTTCTATATCCATCAGCTTGTTAATGATATCGGATGCATATAGCGTTCTGTTCAACGATGTGCGATCAAGATCTTCCTGATCAACAAAACCATGTTTCAGTTTCGGACCGTTAAAGACTTCATCTACCGTTTTCTTCTCAAGCATTTCGCTTAACCGGTAAAACCGAATCGTTGGATTGAAATACTCTTCGATCTGGTAATAGGTCTCTGCCAGCACCTGTTCTATATCTGCCTCAGGCTTCAGTTCAAGATCGGCACATACACCTATCTCTTCAATCTCAACTTCATCTATACAACAAAAGTCTTCAGTAATATTCCGGTGATCGAGCAATGCTTTTGTCGCTTCTGCTACTGCTTTATCGGCTGCTTCAATCTTTTGTAGATAACGCGCTACAACACCAGCCGTTGACGCATCCGATAATATGCCGCGAATGTCTGCCACCGTCAATTTCTTGCGAAGCTCACTATGCAGAAATACAAATCGCAGGGGTATATCTTTCAACTCCACTACATGCGAAGTATAATTACCGGGATCGGTCACTTTCTCCCGGATGGTAATTTCCAGCGTAATGTACAAGCCACCGCGCAACGCGGCTGCTATCTTGGAGTCAGCTATATCAACGCCTGCACCTTTATTATTCGAGATTGTTTTTACATTAACAACATCTACAACGGTACGGCTATCCCGGAAATTGGAAAGTGTATCATTTGCCTGTTCCAGTTTGCTAAATGCCCGTAATGATGGCAGGCGTACTTCCAGGTATAGCGTTTCCGGATTGCCATCGATCAATAAATTATAGGTAAGCGATACTTTTCCGGTATTAAGATCACCGTTCTGTTCATTCCCTTCCAGCTCGAGCAGCACATCATACAATCCTTTGGGAACCACCTCATGTTCTTTCGGATTTTCCGGAGGAAGTGGCGCTGTATAGGTTAATTCACTCTTCTTGCAGTCTACATATATAGCGGGGCCGCAGTTGCACTTGCTGCAGCGTATCCAGGCGTTGCGTATACCTTCCAGGTCGATCAGTAACTTTCTATAGTCGTTAATCGTCCATGGAGCCGTAGTGAATATCTCGCGAGCGGTATACAGGGTTTGTGCATCGCCATTGAACAATTCTGATTTCTCTTCGGCTATCAGGTCTTTTACCGGGAAGGAGGCGCGATAGCTCAGGTCCGTAAGGGCATAGCAGAATGTTTCCAGGATCGTTATACCGGGATCGTGCAGGTTAAAGTCTGTCCACAGTTTACTGCCCAGTTGCTGGATCAATTGTATACCGGCATTACGCAGCACATAGTAATCCTGTGCCTGTGGAAGCTCGTTACTCTTGGTGATGGTAATATGTTCATTCGCAGCCGTTGTCATCCGGTGGAGCAGGTTTAGGTTTGATCGTTACTTTATGTTTGGAGGCCGGGGCGCTTACGAGTATAGATCGCGCGGTTGAAGCGGTGATCTCATCTACAAAAGGAATCTCCGTAGCGGCTCCATCCTTCTTGAAAAACATTTTCAGGTCGAGTATAAAATCGATATAGTCGCGCTCTTCAATAAAGTT
>NZ_DATCSD010000228.1:0-3806 GCF_036568665.1 Ohtaekwangia sp.
GGAGAAGTCGGAACTGAAAATTACGACCGATCTTACTTCCAGTTTACTCTACAATAAAAGTCCCCTGGCTATATTGATGGGGAGTATGATACCCATTTCGAGCTCGGAGCTTTTTAAAATGGAAGAGCAGTTTGCCTTTAACGGTGAAGCTAAAAATGTAGGGCAGAAGCGCGAGTTCGAGTTTCTGCGGAATATAGCGGTAAGGTATATCAACGCTCCTTATCAGTGGGGAGGGAAAAATCCTTTTGGTATAGATTGCTCCGGGTTCACACAGATGGTTTTCAAGATCTGCGGCTATAAACTCTTTCGCGATGCATGGCAACAGGCAAGTCAGGGTAAATCCGTAAAAGATTTCAACCAGGTAAAGCCGGGCGACCTTGCCTTCTTTAAAAACGGAGAAGACAAAGTTATACATGTAGGCATTGCGTTGGGTGAAGAAAAGATCATTCACGCCTCCGGCCGCGTTCGCGTAGATCAACTCACACAAGAAGGTATCGTAAATGGCGACACCAAGAATATATCGCATACGCTATCGCATGTGAGGAGGATTCTGGCAGATTAGTTTGTAAGAAGTAAGAAGTAAGAAGTAAGAAGTAAGAAGTAAGAAGTAAGAAGTAAGAAGTAAGAAGTAAGAAGTAATTGTGGCAAACAGTTTTTTTGTTGCTATGGCTTGTTGCGCAGTGCAGGAGGATATTTCTACACACTCGATATAAGTACAATCTACTTACTTCTTACTCCTGGCTTCTTACTTCTAATTTCTAGCAGTAGGCAACCTCACCCAGGCGTTGGTTATGTGCAGCCTCGCGATCCATACTTTCGATTTGTTGGGATTTACTTCGATCGATCTCAAGCGTCCGCCACTGCGAACATTTTTACCGATATATACATCCTGGTTAATGGCGCGGGAGTAATCAAAGTATTCGTAGAGCAGTATGTTGGTTCGGGCCTTGTTGGCTGTAACGGTCAGGCCTTGTGTTTTGCCTTCGTAGGTTATAAACTTCAGCGTGTTATATACCAGCGATGAACTGTCCACACAGGGATGGGCCGGCATTACAATACGTTGGCCAATGTGTGTATAGGCATTCGTCAGAAAATCATCGTGCGTCATCAGGTCTTGCGTTACCATGCCCGCTGCTGAAAAGATGTTCATGTAGATAACAATGCCCCGAACATCCGAAGAGTCATCGCGTGTAGTGGTGATGAGCTCACGGGTTTTTTCAAACGCACCTTTAAAATCTTCCCGTTGCAGGTACGGAATTACCGTTTCAAAATCATCGTGCGTAATTACCTGTAGTTGCGCAGAGGCAAGGAGGGTATTCAACAGTATAAGTGAAAAAAGAACAGGAAGGAATTTCATACGCAGCGTTTGCTATAAACTTACAGAAAGAAATTTAATTCCATCGGGAAACGTAATGATGCGTATAATCAGTATGCAGCGTACGGAAAAATATAGCAGAAGATATATACCGGTTGTCTAGATATTTACCGGCATCACTTTCTTGCCGGATTCTGCCAGTTTCACTACATCTTCACGTGTGCCGGTAAACGGCCCGGACGATTGTATTTTAAGTGTTGCCATTGCTGCCGCAAATTCTCCGGCTTCCTGCAAATCGGCACCTTGCAGGCGCTGGTATAAATAGCCGGCCATATAGGTATCCCCGCAGCCGGTAGCATCTTCAACGGATTTAGGAAGATAAGCCGGGATGTCGTAAAATATACCATCTCTGTAAAGTACAGATCCCTGGCTACCCAATGTAATAACCACTTCTTTTACTCCCCAGTCGGAAAGAACTTTAGCACCTTCGCGCACATCTTTAATGCCCGTGAGTACTTCCAGTTCAAATTCATTTGCCTTGAGTATATCTATATACGGAAGAGCTTCGCGTTTGTCAGTCCAGTCGATCGCGAGTACATTTTCATTCTCCACCTTGCGCAGGTAGCCCTGAACATCCAGCGATACAATCCCACGCGATGCGAGGTCTTTGATCAGCTCCACCGGTATATCATGGGCCAGCAGCGGACCGAGGTGAAATATCCTTGCTTGTACGTCTACGAGTTGTTCTACAGTAAAAGGATCTGCTGTTTGAGGTACACGTTGTGTACGGTGATCCATATTCTCGGAGTATATATTCTCGAAGTGTACCGTATGGGTGCTGGGCAATGCATTCACATCAATATTCTTGGCGCGCAGGTCTGATACAAAGTGCATCTCCTTGCGGGCAAGTGCTGTTACCAGCGTATAGCGTACATCCATGTTGCGAATGGCATTGGAGAAATAAAATGAAGTTCCTCCGGCCATGTGAACAACCGATTTGGTAGTTACCACCTTGTCGTGGGTAATGTGTCCGATGCAACAGATGTCGTACATATACAAGACTTTAGAATGTTAAAGCGTCAGGCGTTTATTATCAGCCAGACAGTAAACCTCAAAAATAGTAAAGATTATTTTATCCGGGCATAATCCTGCCTAAACAGCAGGCCGGGTGCTTTTTGTTCCGAAGAGTTGTAAACGCTTTTACCAATCATCCAAAACATTATGAACAAAGCATTGCACTGCATTAAATTAGGTGTTTTGAAACAGACCACGCCCATATGAAATTAGCGGTGAACACCGGTTGTAGTCTTATTATCCTTCTATCGCTAAGCCTCTGTTTTACTGCCCGGGGCGAAGTACGATTGCCGCGCCTGATAAGCGATGGTATGGTGATACAACGCGATGTGGCAGTAACCATCTGGGGTTGGGCTGGAGTGAACGAAACTGTAGCTGTTCGCTTTCATGGTAAAGTATATACTGCGAAAAGTTCAGTCGATGGAAAATGGTCGGTGGCACTTTCTCCTGTAAAAGCCGGTGGTCCGTATGATCTTACCATAGAAGCCGGCAATACCATCACCATCAAAAATATACTGGTGGGCGATGTTTGGGTATGTTCCGGGCAATCGAACATGGCGTTACCGATGGAGCGGGTAAAGGAGCGCTACCCGGATGTAATCGCACAGGCCAACAACCCGGCTATACGCCATTTCTTTTTATCGACACAGTATAATTTCAAGCATAAACAAGATGATGTTACATCCGGCACGTGGGAGCCTGCGAATCCCACCAGTGTATTAAAATTTAGTGCCGTTGCCTATTTCTTTGCAAAATCGCTGTATGAAAAATATCATGTACCTATCGGGCTCGTCAATGCCAGTGTAGGCGGTTCACCCGCGGAAGCGTGGCTCAGTGCCGATGCGTTGAAAAATTTTCCGGAGGCATGGAAAGAAGCGCAGCGTTTCAGTAATGACCAGGTGATCGATAGTATACTTACAGCAGAGCGATTACGAAACACACAATGGTATAACAACCTGCGCAGGGCCGATGAAGGGTATAAAGGAGAGAAACCGTGGCATGATGTGAACTATATACCTGCGGACTGGTCAACTATGCCTGTACCGGGCTATTGGAGCGATCGTGGTATAAAGATGAATGGCGTAGTGTGGTTTAGAAAAGAAGTAGATATACCGGCATCAATGACTGGTAAACCTGCCAAACTTTTTCTGGGATGTATAGTAGACAGCGACTCGGTATATATCAACGGTAAATTTGCCGGAAGTATAGGTTATCGTTACCCACCGAGACGTTATGAATTACCAGCGGGTTTATTAAAGCCCGGAAAGAATGTGATCGTTATCCGCGTGATCAACAATGCGGGCAAAGGCGGTTTTGTAGAAGACAAAAGCTATGCGATTGTAAGCGAAAAAGAATCGGTAAACCTGCAGGGAGACTGGCAGTATAAAATAGGTGCTATAGCAGACCCATTGCCGGC
>NZ_DATCSD010000229.1:0-11839 GCF_036568665.1 Ohtaekwangia sp.
TATCCGCCTGTACAATAACGATTTAACCTGTAACGGATATCCATTATCTTCGCTTTATGGATTTCATTAGCCTGTTAGCCCTGGCGCTTGCTCCCGGTGTGGCCATTGGTATATATATCTATTTGAAAGATAAGCACGAACGCGAACCGCTGTTGCTGCTTTTTATAAGTTTTCTCTACGGTGCATTAAGTGTGGTTGTCACGTGGATGATCAGCATTCCGGTGAATATACTCATCATGACCAAGCCTGACGATGTGGTGCACCAGTTTGTAAATGCCTTTTTTAAAGTTGCCCTGATCGAGGAGTTCAGTAAATTTATATTCGTACGCTTTGTTCTTTTTTACAACCGGAATTTCAACGAGCCTTTTGATGGAATTGTATACGCTGTGCTGGTGAGCATGGGCTTTGCCACATTGGAAAATGTAGCCTATGTATTTCAATCAGGATTTATAACCGGTATACTTCGCATCTTTACAGCAGTGCCGGCACATGCTACCTTCGGTGTAATGATGGGCTTCTTTCTCGGTAAGGCAAAATTCACCCATCGTCAAAACCTGATGCTGAGTGTATTGGCATTGATGGTAGCTACTTTCTTCCACGGACTATACGATTACTTCTGGTTTATAGCCTATGTGCCGGGTATATGGATCTGCGCACTTGTGGCGCTCGCTATCGGGTTTGTTTTATCACGTAAGGCTATACGCCTGCATCAACAGGCATCACCCTTCATTCACCCTGACTTTGAGCAGAATGGTGAGCAGCATTCCGAGTAAAGATCAGTTCACTGAATCTTTTTCAGTGTGGCGGTCTTTTTAAAATAACCTTTCTTGATGAGGTCCAGTAATTCTTTAGGCGATGGATCGATCTGGTAAAGCGTTTCTCCTGGCAATACAGTTGAATCAACTTTTATCACCTGCGATAATTGTTTTAGCAAATCCGGAAAAGCGTTGTCTTCGGCCTGCAACATATAGCAACTGATGTCGCCATTCTTTTCCTGTTCAATAACACGTAACAGCCACTCAGGCCGATCATTTATACTGATGAAATAAAATCCTTTGTATTGCTTGATCATCAGGCTGTCGCTCAATGTGCTGCCGCCCTTCGGATCGCTCGAAGCAAAATAAGTATGGGCCTTCACCACCAGAGTATCGCGCAACGAGCGGTTATCTTCCGGCAACAGATATTTACCCTGCAGGCTTTTGGGTATACGTTGAAGTTTTTCTACTCCCTTCGGTTGTGGTTCGCGATACGTAATTTCTTTACAACCTATACATGCCAGGAGTATACAACCGGCTACAATGTTCTTCATAAAATTGAAGGTACAAAGAACAATGAAAAAGCAAAAGACGACTTAATGTATACGAAGTCCTTCTTCAATTTCTTTCAACAAGTCATCCGGTTCTGCCGCAACCGATGGACGCTGATCGTTGATTACCTGTACACGCAAAGCACGAAGTCCGTTCGCTCCGGGTAGCTCTTCGAGCTCAAGCTCTTCAACGTTGCTGGTAATAAATCCTTTTGCTGCCAGGTAATGGAAGTAGCGTTTATACTCGTCTTCTATCTTGGTCTGGTTATATACTATAGCAAGTTTACCAGGCTGTGTAAGGCGCTCCCCGGTATTTTTGATGTGTGCTTTATCGATGCGCTTCTTCACGATCTCATAGCGGATGTCGTACGCGCCATCTACATCAAACTGTTTTTCATCGGGGCGGAAACGGATCGATATAGGCTGGTCGTGCACCAATATAAGTTGCGTGATCTCCAGCGGAGTTTTCATTTTTGTTTTCAGCGTCTCAATCCTGCGGCAGGCTTCGATCATAACCAGCAGCTGCCACAGGCGAAAATTCTTCAGACCGAAAATATCGAAGGTCTTGTCTTTTACCAGCGAGCTGCCCAGGTATATAGTAAATTCTACACCATCGGTTTTATACTTTTCGAAGTAATGCGGAAACATTTTTTGAGCTTCGCTCTCGGCTTCATCCAGGTATGAGCTGATGGTGGTGTTTATCAACGCAAGACTTTCTTCAAATGCTTTTCTGCGTTTGTACACTACCCCGAACGTTGGGTCGAGGTGTGCGCGATAGCGGGCAATAAGTTTTTTAAGATCTTCTTCTCCGGCAAAGTGATCGATCATCGGGTTGATCTCCGACTTCAGAAAATCCAATACATTACTTTCATCACCGGAAGCAAGTCCGGCATTTATCTTTTGTAACTGCTCGTCTGTTTTGAAAATTACTTCATCGAGCAGCGGAAGTTTTTTGGCTTCGTGTATCTTATGCAAAAGATCTTTTGCCAGCTTCAGGTTTTGCTGTAAGTCGCGTTGTATAGCCGTGTTTCGTTCGATGGAAGAATTGCGCACATCGGCCAATCCATATAGCGGGTATACATCTTTAAAGGCAATTTCTTCCAGCGTTGCTTTCTCATCGTCTCTTCGTCTGTTCAGCAGGTTCAATCCTGCTTCGAAGAAACGCCATTGTACCGTGGGATGTATAGCGGTACACTCTTCCTGTATCAACGCTCGCACCTCGGTTGACATCTCTTCTTTCACACGCTTTACCGCTGCAGTAAACATCGGTATAGCATTCTCCAGCTTGTGTGCGCTGATCGGATTTAATTTCCCTGGTGTGGGTGATGCCAACTCCAGCATTCCGATGATCTCATCGTTATCGATGAGCGGTGCCAGGAGTATATTTTTTATACCATGCGCGAGCAACGTTTCTTCTACGGAAGATTTGAATGGATACTCCGCCAGATTCTCCACGGTAATGTGGCGCTTCTCCATCCAGCTGCGTTCGTATACAGAACCGGTATAATCGTGACAAGATCCATCGTCTAGCCCGGCCGTTACGCTGTTCCACGAATCGTGCGTTGGCTTGTTTACAATAATGTTATCGTTCGGGTCGAGATAGGCAATACCCAAGCGTATATCATTTATACCGAATAGTGAGCGGATCTTGTGTTGTATCTGCTCAAAGCTTTCTTTGCGCACCACAGCGCTGCGTTCCAGCAGATCGTATTTTATTGCCGAAAGCATCTCCTGCTCGGTTACATCTACCAGTCGTATGATCATCAGTCCCTGAAATTCGAAATCTTCCGGACGTATATACTGCAGCCACAAATCAGCATCATACAATTTTTCCATCAGAAATTTGATGACGCTGCGATCTATAGGGGTATATTCTGTTTTGCAAACTATATCGCAGAACTGGTGCGTGATCTCGATCTTATATACTTTATCCAGCTTTGTTTTAGGATCGGTAAGTGTAACGAGTACGGGTCGTGGGTTCTCTGCTATCATGCCAAAATTCTGGAACTTCTCCAATATCATCAGGCACGCACGTATAGTTTTCCCTAGCGTTACTTTACCTCCTGGTACGTTCGCATGAGCTTGCTGTTCGAAAACACTAAAGTCTACTGCACGCTTCATGGCCGGTGTACTATACAGCATCTTGAATTGAAAAGGTGGCATTACTGCGATCAAATCTGTTTCGCTGGTAGCAGAGGGGACGGCAGCCGTCATCAGAAAATCAAGAAAAGGCTTGTGCTTCAGAAATACGGCATCATTCTCTATTGGCTCTTTAAGCTCCGGAGCATTTTTAATATACGTCAGTATAGTTTCCGAGAAAGCCGGAAACTGTCCTTCAGATACCCGTTGCTCCCAGTGTTCGATGAGCTGGCGAAAGTTCAAACGCGACTTGAAGGGAAATATAGCTTTACCAGTGTTATCCATAGAGAATGCAGATGTTGATAATACGGGTGATTGAACCCAGAGTTTTCTAAAAAAGACGTATATAAAACTTTTTTAGTGTTGCTGCTAATATACGGATAACGAATGCCAAAACTTTGGGAAAATACGGCAATAAGCTTTTAATTTTGTAGCGATTACAACCACGCTCATGGTCCACGTGTCTAACAACAAAATGCCACAAGTAATAAAGTGTAGGGTGATTCTATATGTGATAACAGGTTTTCTCTGTTTTGGCTGTAGTCTGAGTGATTCTTCCTCTAATTCGGATCTTAAACTTTTAGCTACCGTTTCTGATTTCAGTCAATCACAGGACGGATGGGAAGCAGATTTTTCCGATTATCCCGCTACTGATTCTGTTAAATTCAATCTGCAATTCAGCTATACCAATCTTCCGTCAAACCTGGGTTCCGGTAAATCCATTATGCTATCAGGAACAAACTATAGCAATGATCTTTTTATGTTCATCAAAAAGAAAGTTGACGGACTGCTGCCGAACACTGAATATACTTTAACCTTTGAGGTGGAGTTTGCATCGAACGCGGCATCGGGAGGTACAACTTCCAACGAAGGCTCGCCTGGCGAAAGTGTATTTCTAAAAGCAGGTGCCGTGGCTGTTGAACCTTCAAAAGTTGTTAATGAAAGTGATTATATACTCAATATCGACAAAGGTCAACTGCTATATGGCGGACAGAACATGATTGTGTTGGGTAACATTGCTGCCGGTATAAATCCCAGTAATTATACTTTACTCACACGTACCAATGCCAACGACCTGGTGCCGTTTGTTGCCACTACTAACAGCGCTGGAGAGCTTTGGTTGATTGTTGGTACAGATTCCGGATTCATCGGAACAACCACCATATACTATACGAAGGTGAGCGTTGCACTCAGCACACGGTAATCGCTACTCTATCGTGCACCCAAACGCAAGTAAGCTGCTGTAAGCTATACGATTTTCACAGTTACACTACGGCTATACATCTCCTTCCTACAAGAATTACAACGGAGGCAGCATGCAATTAAATTTTTTGCATAGCAGATCAAAGTCGGTAAAACTTGTTTTAATTTTCATGCTGTTATAGTTCAAAACCAGCGTCATGAAACATTCAAAGATTGCCATTATCGGTGGAGGAAATTTAGGTGCAGCCATTGCAGAAGGATTGATCAAGAGCCAGTTTATTGCACCCCAGCAGATAACTGTTACACGAAGAAATATTGCTGCATTACAACCGCTGGAAGCATTGGGGGTAACTATTACCAGCGATAACCAAAAAGCGATTCAAAGCAGCGATATCATTATTGTAGCGCTGAAGCCCTATAATGTAAAAGAAGTATTGGAAGGGTTGAAGAAAAACTTTGAGCCATCGCGCCATGTTATCATCAGCGTAGTGACGGGTATATTTCTGAATGATCTTGCTGCCATTGTTGATCATGGAGTGCCTATCTTCCGCGCTATGCCCAACACCGCTATAGCGATACAAGAG
Source organism: Ohtaekwangia sp. (assembly GCF_036568665.1). Taxonomy (GTDB): domain Bacteria; phylum Bacteroidota; class Bacteroidia; order Cytophagales; family Cyclobacteriaceae; genus Ohtaekwangia. Next base: position 5,233 of record NZ_DATCSD010000229.1, read on the forward strand.
TCTGTTACCTGCATGTGTCATCAGGGCGCCAGTGCCGAGCAGGTAAAATATGTTACGGATCTCTTCGATCAATTGGGTATAACCATTTCCATTGATGAAAAACTGATGGATGCAGCAACCGTATTGGGCGCGTGTGGTATAGCCTATGCGTTGCGTTTTATTCGTGCTTCTACGCAGGGAGGTATAGAGATAGGCTTCGATGCCAAAACGGCCAATTTAATTGCAGCACAAACAGTAAAAGGAGCTGCAGAACTGCTATTGAAGTTAGGTCGTCACCCGGAAGCTGAGATCGATAAAGTGACTACACCGAAAGGATGTACCATTGTTGGTCTCAATGAAATGGAACACCAGGGCTTCAGCTCATCGCTGATCAAAGGTATAGGAGCCTCGTACGATAAAATTGTAAAGTAAGCTAGAACCGTACCCGAACTTCATCTTTATACTTTACCGGCACGCGGAAAGGTATACCATGATAGGTGAGTTTGAGCGATCCTTCATAGCGTATTTCAAATTTTTTACCGCCCAAAGCACCCAACAGTGTATCGAAGAATCCAAGTTCTTTTATAGCGAGCTGTACCTCCAGCGGTACACTGAACTCACCATTGGCCGGAATTACCGTGCGGAGTTTCTGATCGATCTTGCCGGCTTTCTTACCGTTAACATATATATCTACATCAATCTTCCTGAGCTTACCTTGCTTGTTGTTGGGATTAAAAAAGATAGCCGTAGCGCGCAGCCGCGGATCGGTGTTGGCATCTACTACAACATCGCGGATCTGTTTAAGTTGCACTTCTTCGTAATCGCCTGTTTTGCACGCGTTAAGAAGTATAGTAAGAAGAATAACGGAAGTAAACCGAACGAATAAAGGAAGGATGTTGTTTGCCATGATGTTGAACGATACTATAAAAAATCCCCGCACAGTAATAACGGTGCGAGGATATAAAATGTATTTCAGATTGATTTGAGTTTTAGCCGATAGCGTTCAGGGCTGCATCATAGTTAGGCTCCTGACCAATGGCTGGCACAAGTTCGGTATATTTTACTTTGCCTTGTTTGTCGATAACCACAATGCAACGAGCGAAGAGACCGGCCAGGCCACCATCCACCATCTCCACTCCGTAGTCTTTAGCAAAGCCCTTGTTCTTGAAATCGGAGAGACCTACAACTTTATCGATCCCTTCAGCAGCACAAAAGCGCTTGAATGCGAAGGGCAGATCTTTTGATACACTCAGGATAAATGTATCCGGCTTTTCAGCAGCACGTTTATTAAAAGTACGCACCGAAGTAGCGCATACACCTGTATCGATGCTGGGGAAAATATTGAGTACAATGTTTTTGCCTGCATAGTCTTTCAGAGAATGCTCTTTCAGGTCAACGCCAACGAGTATAAAATCAGGAGCCGGTGTACCAACAGCCGGTAAATTTCCATTGGTATTTACTGCGTTCTCGCCAAGTTTAGTTTGTGCCATATTAAAAAAGTTTTAGTTGTTTCGTATCAGTATACAAGCTTTAGCAGCCCGCATTCAAAATTAATTATGTTCAGGTTATCGCATAATTTTATTTTATATAATCAGCGGCATAGTGTAGAGTGAATTGAAATGCTGATATTTAGAAGCAATATTATAATTATTTAAAACCCGCTCGCATGAGCAAGAAGAAAAAAGAAACAAAACCCAAAAAAGCGAAAGGCAAAGAGTTGAAGAAACTTTTGCAAAGCTCCATTCTCGACATCCTGGATAATGCTTCCGGCAGAGGCTATAGCATGAAGCAGATCATTAAAAAATTAGGCCTGAAGAAAAGAGATGATATAAAACAAGCGACCCTGTTAGTATACCAGTTAACCGATGACGAACGTATTAAAGAACTGGGCAATGGCAGCTTTGCTACCAATCGCCAGACAGAGGAACTCACCGGTATTGTAGATCACGTTAGCTCGCGTTTTGCCTATGTGCGTATAGGTGAAGGCAAAAAAGATATATATGTGAAAGCACGCGACATGGGATCTGCCGTAGATGGCGATACTGTGAAGCTGGAGGTATTACCCGCGCAACATGGCGATCATCCGGAAGGAAAGATCACCGAAGTTATCAAGCGAAACCGTACCCGCTATGTAGGCAAGATCGAGCTCTCGAAGAACTTTGCTTTTGTTGTTGCCGACTATCGTAAAATGCATCAGGACTTCTTTGTATATCCTGAGAATATAAATGGTGCACGCAATGGCGACAAGGTAATTATAGAAGTAACATCGTGGGCCGAAGCCGATCGCAAACCCGAAGCAAAAGTTGTAGATGTACTGGGTAAAGCCGGTGAGAACGAAGCTGAGATACACTCGATCATGGCTGAGTTTGGTTTGCCATTCAAATTTCCTGAACAGGTAGAAAAGGAATCTGAAGCGATTGATGAAGGTATAACGAAGAAGGAGATCAAGAAACGCTGGGACTTTCGTGAGATCACTACGTTTACCATCGACCCACTGGATGCTAAAGATTTTGATGATGCTCTATCATTCAGAATACTGGAGAATGGTAACTATGAGATTGGTGTACATATAGCAGACGTTACACACTATGTTGATCTGAAATCAGAACTGGAAAAGGAAGCGTACGATCGTGCTACTTCAGTTTACCTGGTAGATAGAACTATACCGATGTTGCCCGAGCGATTGTCGAATGGATTATGTTCGCTTCGCCCCAATGAAGATAAACTTACCTTCTCGGCTGTGTTTGAAATGGATGACAATGCCAGGATCAAAAAAGAATGGTTTGGCAGAACGATTATTCACTCGAACAGGCGATTTACCTATGAAGAAGCGCAAGAAGTATTGGAGACCAGTAAAGGTGATTATGTGAATGAACTGATCACACTCAATACACTGGCCAAGAAACTGCGCAAGGAAAGATTTGGTAAAGGTGCGGTAAACTTTGAAACCACAGAAGTAAAATTCAAGCTGGATGAAAAGGGAAAACCACTCGCAGTAATTCCGAAAGTAAGAAAAGATGCACATAAGCTGATAGAAGAGTTTATGCTGCTGGCCAACAAACAGGTAGCTACGTTTGTATATAACTATAAGAAAGGCAAGGAGAAGAATATATTTGTATACCGTATACACGACTTCCCCGATCCTGATAAGGTGAAAGACTTCTCGGTGTTTGCCAAACAGTTTGGTCATAACATGAACGTAGAAGAGCAATCTATCAGTCGTTCATTGAATAAACTCATGGAAGAGATCGAAGGTAAGCCTGAGCAAAATATACTCGAGCAACTGGCGATCCGTACCATGGCGAAAGCGAAATATTCAACCGAAACGAAAGGGCATTTTGGATTGGCGTTTGAGCATTACTCGCACTTTACGTCTCCTATCCGCCGGTATCCGGATATGATGGTGCATCGTTTACTGCAGCACTATCTCGATGATGGCAAGCCGTTGAGTAAATCTGATTACGAAGAGAAGAGTTTACACTCATCCGAGCGTGAGAAGCGCGCTGCCGATGCCGAGCGTGCATCGATCAAGTATAAGCAGGTAGAGTTCATGGCCTCGGCCGAGAATAAGGTATACGAAGGCTTGATCTCTGGTGTAACCGAATGGGGACTATATGTGGAGATCGTAGAAACAAAATGCGAAGGCATGATCCGCATGTCGGACCTTACGGACGACTTCTATGAATTTGATGAACGCAGCTATCGCATCATCGGCAGAAAGCGGAAGAAAATCTATACCCTGGGCGATCGCATTAAAGTGCGCGTTAAGAAAACAGATATAGACAAGCGATTGATAGACCTGGTCTTTGCAGATACAGTGACAAAAAAATCTTTCGAAGATTAAATCAATTTGCCACCTTCGCGGGTTATTACCGCGCACGTACTTTCTATGCAGCAATTGAAACTCTACCTTTCTCTATTGGAGAAAGAGATCGCGAAGCAAAAATATGGCAAGCAGCCGGCATCACTCTATGAACCCATCCGGTATCTGATGAGTTTGGGTGGCAAGCGTCTGCGCCCTATGCTCACGTTGCTGTCGTATTCGCTTTACAAAACCGATACCCCCTCCGTTGTGCCGTATGCAGTAGCCGTAGAGGCGTTTCACAACTTCACGCTGATGCATGACGACATCATGGATAATGCGCCCTTGCGCAGGGGAAATCAAACGGTGCACGAGAAATGGAATGTGAACACAGCCATCCTCTCCGGAGATGTGATGCTGGTAAAAGTATATGAAATGTTTGCATCGCTCGAACCAGCAACACTAAAAGTTGTGCTCAAAGCTTTCAACCAATGCGCTGCCGAAGTGTGTGAAGGCCAGCAGTGGGATATGGAATTTGAAACCACCGATAAAGTTACCGAAGCACAGTATATTAACATGATCAGGCTGAAGACCGCTGTATTGCTGGGCTTTAGTTTAGAGCTCGGTGCTATACTGGCTGATGCTCCTGAAGAAGATCGTGTTGCTCTGCGTGAGTTCGGAACCAACATCGGTATAGGTTTTCAATTGAAAGATGATCTGCTGGATGCGTATGCCGATCCGAAAAAATTTGGCAAGCAGGTAGGTGGCGATATCATTGCCAACAAAAAAACATTTCTGCTTATCAAAGCCCGCGAGAAAGCAACGGGCAAGACCAAGAGTGAATTAAACACGTGGCTCGCGGCAACGAAGTTTAACAAACAGAAGAAGATAGCTGCTATAAAATCCATATACGACCGGCTTGATGTTCCGGCCCTGACGGAGAAAAAAGTAAATCAATTTTTTAAGAAAGGGTTTGATAGTCTTGACAGGCTATCCATTCAATCTGAAGCTAAAACAGTTTTAAGGCAATACACAGAGGCTTTAATTGAGAGGCAGTCCTAATTCTATACAGCGCTTATATGAAATCAAGCAATAGTCTATTGCGATGAGTGGCAAGCCACTCATCATATTTAGATGGTGTGCGAAGGACACACGTGTTGATTTTCTTATGAGAGGTTTTATAGATTCAAATCATCCCTGTATATTTCTTCATACTTATTCTCACTATGAAGTTAACAACCCGGATACAATTGTCGCTGATGATGTTCCTGCAATTTTTTGTGTGGGGAGCATGGTATGGGCAGATGAGTAAATACCTTACCAATCAACTTCATGCTACAGGCGATCAGGTAGGAAGTGCGTATGCAGCATTTTCCATTGCTATGATAGCAGCACCGTTTTTCGTTGGGCTGTTGGCTGATAGATACTTTGCCGCTCAAAGGGTATTGGCCGTGCTGAACCTCTTGGGTGCAGCATCGCTTTTTGTACTGATCAATATACATGATCCGGATATATTTTTCTGGGTAATGCTCGTATACTGTTTTACGTTTACTCCTACTATTGCGCTTACCACATCTATAGCCATGCAGCAAATGAGTAACCCGGAAAAACAGTTCCCTGCTATTCGTGTTTTTGGTACCATTGCCTGGATCGTGGTGGTGAACATTATCGGTTTTATGGCGGTGGGAGATCAGGTAACTATATTCCAGTTTTCTTTAGTGGCTGCAGCAATATTGGGAGTGCTTGCTTTCTTTTTGCCCAATACGCCACCTTCAGCAACTGGTAGAGTAACATTTTCGCAGATCATTGGTAAAGATGCTTTCGTGTTATTTAAAGATCGCTCATTCTTTATCTTCTTTATATCTTCTATTCTTATTTGTATACCCTTATCGTTTTATTATGCGTGGGCCAATCCGTCATTAACCGATAGCTATATAGCAGCGTTTCCTCAGATGGACCCGAAGGGATTTAAGATTGAAAACAAAATGTCGATGGGTCAGGCGTCAGAAGTAATTTTCATGTTGCTTTTACCATTCGCATTTCAAAAGTTTGGCGTCAAGAAAATTCTTATCATCGGATTAATTGCCTGGATAGTACGCTTTTTGTTTTTCGGTTATGGCACTGCCGATACTTCTGCATGGATGCTATATATCGCTATTCTGCTCCATGGTGTATGCTACGATTTCTTTTTTGTAACAGGTCAGATATATACCGACCTGAAGGCAGGGGAGAAGATCAAATCGCAGGCACAGGGATTAATATCGCTGGCTACTTATGGAGTGGGAATGTTTATAGGATCGATCATTTCAGGTAAAGTAAAAGACCTTTATTCAACAGGAGATCCTGTGGTAACGAACTGGACAAATGTATGGCTGGTACCAGCCGGTATTGCTGCCGTTGTGTTGTTATTATTCCTGTTATTCTTCCGTGACAATAAAACTCGCGCACAGCAAAATATATAAGAACTGGATTTTGAAAAGATATAACTAAAACTACACCACTATGAACATCGCCATGCTTGGTTCCGGTTTCATCGGACGTTTTTATGCAGACTCATTGCAAGGCTACAGAAGCAAAGACAAGATTGTGAGTATTTACTCACGGAGAGAAGAGAGCGCAAAGAAATTCGCACAGGATTATAAAGTTGCTTTTTCTACCACAGTGATGGAAGAGGCGATCAATCGTCCGGAGGTAGATATAGTATGTATATCATTGCCCAACAATCTGCACGAAGAAGCGGTGATGCTTTGCTGCAAACACAAGAAAGGTGTAATCACTACAAAGCCGCTGGGCCGTAATGCAGAAGAAGCGAAGCGCATGTTGGAG
>NZ_DATCSD010000230.1:0-2386 GCF_036568665.1 Ohtaekwangia sp.
ATAGGGCCGCTTCTTTTCCATGAAAGTAAAGAAGCGCTTGTTGAGTTCGCGTCCTTGCTTTTCAAGTATACCCGTTACCACCTCTATACCGGCATCGCGTAGTTTTCGCACACCATTACCAGCCACCAGCGGGTTTGAGTCCAGGTTTGCTATTACTACTTTCTTTACCTGGTGCTGCACCAGCATATCGGCACACGGAGGTGTTTTACCCGTGTGCGAACAGGGCTCGAGGTTTACATATACTGTACTCTCGCGCAAAATACTTTTATCAGTAAGTTGCTGCACAGCATTTACCTCGGCATGTGCCTGGCCATATTTACGATGCCACCCTTCGGCTATAATTTTACCATCGTGCACGATAACACTGCCCACCATCGGGTTGGGACTCACATGGCTTTGTCCGAGCAACGCGAGCTCCAGCGTGCGCTGCATAAAAAATTCGTCCTGATGGTGATCGTGCCTGGTCATTGAATTATACTTGCAAAGATTGCCAAGCTATGAAAAATTCCAAAGACCTCGTCCAGGATTTCGTTCTTCAGATAACATTACCTGAAAGCAAGGATGAGATTGCCAGCATCGCGCAGCTGGTTTTGGAAAAAATTGCGGGCATTACCCAGACTGATATTTTTCTGAACAAAGCTGTTACGATCACTCCGGAACAACAATCACAACTTGACAAGAGTATCGAACGCATCAATCGCCACGAACCGGTGCAGTATATTTTAGAAGAAGCCGATTTCTTTGGCCGAACGTTTTATGTTAACGCAGCAGTGTTGATACCGAGGCCGGAGACTGAGTATCTTATTCGGGAAATAACGGCTTACCGTCAAAAAGAAAACAGACCCTTAACAATTGTTGATATCGGCACCGGCAGCGGATGTATACCCGTTACACTTTCACTGGAGTTACCAGGAACTAAAGTATATGCTACCGATATACAGGCAGATGCATTGGCTGTGGCCACAGAGAATTCCAAACGACTTAAAGCTTCTGTAACGTTTCAGCAGCACGATATACTTATGCAAAAGTTACCGTGGAAGGGTATAGATGTAGTGGTGAGCAATCCTCCGTATATAGCAAAAGAAGAAGAGGAACAGATGCGCCCGAATGTAACACGCTATGAACCACATATTGCCTTGTTTGTTCCGGATAACGATCCGTTAAAATTTTACCGTGCTATAGCTATCGCAGCCAAAGAAGCATTGTCTCCCGGAGGTATGCTTATTGTTGAGATTAACGAGCGCTTTGGCCAGGAAGTGATGGCACTATTCCAAACACATCGATTCGGCAATGTGTCTATCGTAAAAGATCTGGACGGCAAAGACCGCATTGTGAAAGGAATTTTATTAGCCGTGTAGAGTTAAGAGTATATATAGCATTAAAACATATTATATATGAGTCGCTCTAATTTCGTTTCGTTTATTGGTTCAGGAAATGTGGCCTGGCACCTGGCTCCGGCTCTTGACAATACCGATTTTGCCGTGCGCGAAATATATAGTCGTAATGCTGCCAACGCAGCTGCACTGGTGGACAAACTCTATGAGGCCGAAGTAAAAACCTCGCTCGATTTTTCTTCAAGCATTTCCCGCATTTTTATTATTGCCGTAGCAGACGATGCCATTCAATCTATAGCACAGGAGATTATACTACCAGAAGATGCTATACTCGTTCATACCTCCGGCAGCCAACCATTGAGTTTGTTAGGCTATGCAGCTACGCCTGATATAGGTGTGTTCTATCCGTTACAAACTTTTAGCAAAGGGAAGAAAGTTGATTTCAGCGAAGTTCCTTTTTTTATTGAAAGTGACTCACGTGAGGTAGAGAAGGTGCTACAGAACATGGCGCGGGCTATCAGTAAGCATGTGCACACTATTGCTTCGCATCAGCGAAAAGCCATGCATATAGCGGCTGTGTTTGCTGCCAATTTTACCAATCACATGTTGTTTATAGCCGAGGGGATTATGAAAGAAAATAAACTCGATTTTGCCTGGCTCAAACCGCTTATCGCTGAGATGATTACCAAGAGTTTATCCATCGGCCCGCAAAATGCACAAACAGGTCCTGCAAGACGAGGTGATTTCGAAATCCTGGATCGTCACATGGAGTTTTTACAGAACAATGAAGCTATAGCGGGTATATATAAAGAGATCAGTCAGCACATTATCGACACCTATCACGGATGAGGGTTGGCTTTGATAAACGAAGAGACATCGTTTATCCACTGCTTCTTATTTTCCTTTGTAAACAGATTGTGACCCGCCTGCGGATATACCTTTAGCACTTTGCTGGCGCTCTTTAGGTTGGTATATATCTCATCAATCTCTTCACGGCTCACACGATTATCCTGTTCGCCAAATAGTACCAGCGCAGGGCATGTTATACCTTC
>NZ_DATCSD010000231.1:0-8406 GCF_036568665.1 Ohtaekwangia sp.
GCACTGATGGAGGCCGGTGTGCCGATTGGTTCAGAAGCAGGCAAGGGCTACTTTATTGTAGATGGTTTTCATTTGCCCCCGGTAATGTTTACGCAGGAAGAAGCGAGTGCTATGCTGGTAGCTTCCAAACTGGTGGAGCGCATGACCGATAAGTCGATACAAAAAACATTTGAGTCGGCATTGATGAAGATCAAGGCTGTGTTGAATGATAATGAGAAAGATCATCTCGAAAATCTTCAAACCTATATACAGGTGTTCAGGGCTGCACCTTCATCGCAGCAGGCAGAATTTCCGGATAACTTCATGTCCGATATTCAGAAGGCCATTGTAACCAGGCATGTGTTGAGAATAGACTATAGCAGCAACAACCAGGGCGAACTCACCGATCGCGAGATTGAACCTATTGGATTGTTTTACTATAGCTTTGCGTGGCACTTGATTGCGTGGTGTAGATTGCGCAATGGCTATCGCGATTTCAGAACAGACAGGATCATCAACCTGAAAAACACCAATCAGTCATTTGATGATCGTAATCGCTATACTTTGCAGGAGTATCTGCAAAGTCTGAAGCATTCCAATCACGACATGCAGGAAGTAAAGATTCTTCTCGATAAACCCGTTACCGGCTATATGGCACACGCCAAACATTACTACGGTCTTGCTTCCGAAGAAGATCTCGGTGATAAAGTGCGCATGAATTTCCTGGTAGGAAATCTTCGCCACTTCTGTCGTGGTATATTAATGCAAGGCAGCACCGTAGAGATCGAGCACCCCGAAGAAGCAAAAGCTATAACTCAGGAGTTGGTGGAGGAGCTATACGCGCATTATCTGAAAGCAGCGGTGGCTCTTTGAGCATTATCTGTTACTCGTTAACAGTTATCCGTTAATCGGTAATTGCAGCATCTCCCTAATCAATATTTCTTGTTCGATAGTTCGTAAATCGTAAGTAAAAATCCCGGCTTTAATCGAGAGGTATATTTAGAAAATATAGATACTTTTAGTGCAACAACTACGCACTAACAGTGAGAGCTTTTGGAATAACACTGATAACTTTTCTTTTTCTATGCTCCTGCGGAAGTGGGGTGAGCGTGAGAAAATCTCGGGTTAAATATTTTGACAGTCAATTTTCCGGCACGTTTAATAACAATCCTCTTAAAGCTAGTCCGCGTAGATATGGTTCTCCTACATTACTTGATTTGTTTCAAATTTATCAGGTAGAAACGGATAGTGTTTCCGCAGTTTTTAACAGACAAGGAGAATTAGAACTAACTTATCGGGACAAGGATGGTATAGTAAAGATAGAACCGTTCAAAGGTGTGTTTGTGAAAAAAGGATACTATGAAGTGTTTCTAAGGAATGAAAAGAAAGAAATACCGCCCTTTTTTCCGATCATTTATAGTAGGTGCAACATTAATAGAATAAGGTTAGCGCTCTCACTGCAAGGAGATTTAATTGTAGATAACGAATGGAACGAAAGCGGTAATATTTTACTCTTGGGTGCAGGGGATAAGGGGAGACGACAAAGCTATTTTAGCAGACAGTAACAGTCGCTCATCTTAACTCCCACTTTCGTTAATCGATATTCCTGGTTCGATATCCCAATTCCTTTATCCGTTAATTATTAACCGATATTGGTTATTCGCTAATTTTCCATCAGCGATTCCATTCTTCTCAGATCAGGTTTAAAGAACGGAGATCCTTTATCGGCTAACAGCAATCTATACTTGCCTCCTATACGTTGAGATTTCTTGTGGATCAGCATCAACGGTAGCCCTACTGCTGTCATGATGATGGAAGCACGTGTTACGTTTTGGTTCAAACTTGGATCGCCCTGAATGATCGATACATTCACCTGGTCCACCACAAAGTAGCCAACCCCGCCAATCACAAACAATCCGCCTATTACATTGGCGAAACTATGTTGTCTGAAGTAAATACGTTCGATCTTGTGGAAAGGTACCATTGTTTCGTGGGCGAGCAGCGCGGTATCATACACATTGCTGACGTAGCTTCGTCTGCGATGATCGGCTCCCTTCTCTTTATAGATGATCTCGTCACCGATATATAGCCTGAGCTTTACCTTTTCATTTTTCAGCAATACAAGTTGTTTCTGAGCTATACATGCCGGAGCAGCCATCAGCAGTCCCAGCACCATTCCTATAATCAAGCGTTTCAAACCAGTAGTGAATTTAGAATGCCTAAAGGTATAGAATGCAAGTGAAGTGATCGCTAAAAAATACCGGGAATTTCAGAACAGCTCTTAGGTTTTTTGTTTGAAAAACATACTAATGGAACAGTGACCCGTTTCTCTTTTTTGCATCTTAAAAGAATATATACCCGTTATCAATCCTTGGATACTGATTCTAAGACACTTGATATCCAGTAGCATGGAGTTTTAATCTCTCGTCATTCAATTTCTGATCACGTCATTTCCGTTGTTTGAATTTTATAATGAATAGTTTGAATTATTTAAGTTGCATTCAGGGGTGAGGAATACTTTTGTCTTGTAGTTGAATCTGTCCGGACGTTCAATAACACGTTAAAACAACCTTTATACTTTATGAAGTACAGAAAATTAAGCAACACTAATGAGCAGCTCTCTGCCGTGGGCCTGGGCTGTATGGGAATGAGCTTTGCGTATGGCCCTACCGATGATCAGGAGTCGATCGCTACACTGCATCGCGCACTGGATATCGGTATAAATTTCTGGGACACTGCAGATATATATGGTCCGCATACCAACGAAGAATTGATCTCGCGCGTGCTGGTTCCTAACCGTAACAAGATTTTTATCGCTACGAAGTTTGGCTTTCGTATGCGTGAAGATAAAACTACTTATTTCGATGGTTCTGTCGAACACATGCGCACTGCTATAGAAGGAAGCCTGAAGCGTTTGAAAGTAGATGTGATCGATCTATACTATGCACACCGCATCGATCCGAAAGTGCCGGTAGAAGAGATGGTAGGAGCGATGGCAGAACTGGTGAAAGAAGGTAAAGTGCGTTACCTCGGGTTATCAGAAGCATCGGCCGCATCCATACGCAAGGCACATGCTGTTCACCCGATCACAGCATTGCAAAGTGAATATTCTTTACTAACACGCGATGTTGAAAAAGAAATACTCCCGGTATGTCGCGAGTTGGGTATAACATTAGTGCCCTATAGTCCGCTGGCACGGGGGCTGGTAACGAACACGTTGCAAAAAGATTCATTCGGTGCGGGCGACTTCAGAAAAACGTTGCCGCGCTTTGATGATCAGCACTGGGACTATAATCAGCAACTGGTAGCACGCTTCACCACATTGGCCGAAGAGAAGCAATGTACACCAGCACAGCTTGCACTCGCGTGGGTATTGGCGCAAGGCGATGATATTATACCTATACCCGGCACGAAGAAGAGAAAGTATCTTGAAGAAAATGCAAAGGCAACTGATGTGACGTTATCAGCGGCAGACTTGCAAAAGATAAAATCGCTGATCGATGAATTTCCCCATGTCGGTGCCCGCTATAGCGAGGGCTCACTGAAACTGGTGAACAATTAATATATAGTATACAAAATATTACTGTTAATACCTGCGGATTGTGCAGGGGTGCGTGGTCTGCAGGTATACAGTATTTAAAATATAGGATTGATTATGGCAGACACCATTGCATTTTTAGGACTTGGAAATATGGGATATCCCATGGCGAAAAACCTGATCGAGTCAGGTTTTGCTGTTAAAGTATATAATCGTTCGGCAGATAAGGTAAAAGACCTGGTAACACTGGGCGGACAATATGTAGCGACTGTAGCCGAAGCTGTGCAGCAAGCTGATATCATTATCACGATGGTGAGTGAAGATGAAGCGGTAAAAGAATTATCAGCGCAGATATTGCCGGTGATCAAACCCGGAAGTATACATCTCTCCATGAGCACTATTCACGCAGAGACATCCAGACAACTTGCCGAACAATTTACTGCGAAGAAAGCTTTTTACGTGGCGTCTCCCGTATTAGGTCGTCCGCCTGCAGCAGCAGCCCGACAGTTATTTATACTGATGTCAGGCGATGCTTCTGCAAAAGAAAGAGTAAAGCCGGCATTGGAAGCGATGGGACAACGCACGTTCGATTTTGGCAGCGACCCTGCTATAGCGCATACGGTGAAGCTGATGATGAACTTCATGATCTTTGGCGTGGTAGAGATGCTGAGCGAGGTAATGCTATTGGCAGAGAAAACAGGCATTGATAAAAATGTAATGCTGGATACTATGCTGAGCACAGTATATGGCGCACCGATCTTTAAGGCATATGGTACCTTAATTGTTAAAGAGGAAGAAGTGCCGAATGGATTTGCATCAGAACTAGCCAGTAAAGATTTACGTCTTGTACAGGAGACTGCTGCGCAAGTAGGATTACAATTGCCGCTGGCAAATTTAGTGAGGAGTCACTTCGAAGAAATTATAACAGCAGGTGCCGGTAAACGCGATCTTTCATACCTCATCACATATCTGCGGAGCAAAGCGGAGTAATGAAATTAAAAGCGTAAAGCAGAAAGCTAAAAGTTAAAGCAGAATATTTTACTTTCTGCTTTCAACTTTTGGCTTCTCGCTTATACGCAAGGGGCTGACAGTTATTTTTTAGTCTGTGTTAACCTGTTCCTGATAGCGATCAGGCTTTTCTGCATGCTTGAACATCACTATAGGATTTTCAAGTGTACCTACTCCGTTGGGGTTAGACAGATTGTACTTGTTCAAATTCATCCTGCAGGTATATATACTCCTGCCGGTATTCGTGGATGCAGGTTGGTAGCTGCTCCGGAAAATATACTTCAGGGTATTCTGCATTTAGCAATGAATTAAAACTATCATGCAGAGAGTATATATAGAGGCTTCATGCTCTTCTGTATTTGTATCGTTATTTAAAAGGATTTGTCTTTTTTTTCGGGCGCTGCATGGTGAAAGAACGATACGGAATTTTTTAAGCTGAGGTTTTATCATGTCATCGTATTTCGTTCTGTATTATACTATACTAATCGATACAACCGTCCGATAACGCGCAGGTGTCGTATATGGGTTGCGTGTACCATCATCCTGTTATGTCCTTTGCTTAATTCTTTCTTAAGAGGCTAATAGGGATTGGGTATATATATACCCTGTGGAGGGTATTTTTTGGTGAATGATTATTTCTGCATTGTTTTTCTCGCTGCGGTGCATTCATATTTGCGCAGTTATTTCGAATCGATCTAAATAATTTCTATATCAATCTCCTGCGAAGAAGATTGTCTGTAAATCTATTTTTCAAATTTTAACCAACTGGCTTTCGCGAGTTAAGTATATGCGACCCAAATATCTACTGCTATTCTTCTTTTTGATGAGCACCACGCTGTGGGCACAACAAAAAGGTTCTGTAAAAGGTGTTGTTCATTCATCGGATGGACAACCTGCGGCACACGTAAATGTGTTACTGAAAGGTTCGAAGAAAGGAACCGTTACCAATGAGAACGGAGAATATGAGATTAAGAACATTGAGCCCGGTAATTATACGCTCGCTATTTCTTTTATAGGTCTTGAAACAAAAGAGTATCCCGTAGAAGTAAAAGCTGGTGAAAGCACTGACACGGGTGAAATCGTATTGTCTGAAAATTCACAGCAACTGGGAGAGATCGTAATCAGCGGAACCAGAACCAATGAGTTCGATCGTAAAGAGAGTGCGTATGTTGCCAAGATGCCACTCAGGAATATAGAGAACCCGCAGGTATATAATAGCGTGAGTGCCGAGTTGATGAAAGACCAGGTGACCACCAGCTTTAATGATGCGTTGAAGAATGTATCGGGCCTGACTAAACTTTGGGAATCAACCGGACGCAGTGGCGATGGTGCAGGGTATTTTTCATTGCGCGGTTTTTCAGTACAACCCACTCTTATCAACGGTCTTCCCGGTCTTACCAACGGTGGTCTGGATATAGCGAACATCGAGCGCATTGAAGTAATGAAAGGTCCTTCCGGTACACTATATGGAAGCAGCCTGATCTCGTATGGTGGTTTGATCAACATCGTTACCAAGAGACCGTATGATCATACCGGTGGAGAATTATCATATACTGCCGGAAGCTTTGGTCTTAACCGACTTACGGCCGATATAAATACTCCGCTGAGCACAGAGAAGAAAGTATATCTGCGTGTGAATACAGCGTATCATTCAGAAAACAGTTTCCAGGATGCAGGCTTTAAGAAGTCATTCTTTTTAGCACCCTCTCTTTCTTATACCGTGAACGATCGCCTGTCGTTCCTGGTAAATACAGAGTTTCTTTCTGCGGAAGGAACAAACCAGACGATGCTCTTCCTGGATCGTGGTGCCAGGCTAACGGTGCCGACATTGGCCGACTTGCACTACGATCATAAGCGCTCGTATACCAGCAATGATCTGTCGATCAGGAATCCGACATTTAGTCTACAGGCACAAATGAACTATAAACTATCCGACCAGTGGAGATCGCAGACGGTTGTATCAAGAAGCTCTGCCAAGGCTGACGGATATTATTCATACCTGTATGAGTCTACACAGTATTATAGTCTTTCGGAAGGAAGTGTTTTTGGTCGCTATATCAGCAAACAAAATTCTACGACACTTACATCTGATATACAGCAGAATTTCATTGGCGATTTTAACCTCGGAAGTATGCGTAACCGCATGGTGGTTGGTCTCGATTACTATAACAACAATGTTATCAACAACGATACCGGTTATGAGGGAAACGGATCGATCTATATTGGTAATGCCAGTGTACAGGAGGTAAACGAAAAAGTATTCGGTATTACCGATTCAGAGAAATATATAACCAACGGTGATAACGGTGTATTGTCGAAAGCAGCGACCGATGCTATACTGGCTACGTCCACGGTGAACAATACCACGGCAAAACAGGAAGTATACAGTGCGTATATCTCAGACGTTGTAAACCTGATACCGGCACTTTCGGTGATGGGAAGTTTGCGTGTAGATCACTTTGTGAATAAGGATGACAAGTCGAGCAACCAGACTGCGCTATCGCCTAAGTTCGGCATTGTATACCAGCCGATAAAAGATCAGCTTTCGTTGTTTGCCAACTATATGAATGGTTTTAGCAACGTAGCGCCTAAAACTGAAGGTTCTGGTCAGGATATAGCGGTACGTTCATTCAAGCCTGAGCAGGCTAACCAGTGGGAAGTTGGTATGAAGACCGACTTGTACGATGGCAAAGTAAGTGCTACGGTAAGTTACTATGATATATTAGTGTCTAATGTAGTGCGTCAGGATCCTACGCGTGTAAACTACTATGTGCAGGATGGCGAGAACTATAGCAAAGGTATAGAAGTGAGTGTTGTTACCGCACCGATTCCGGGTATGAATGTTATTGCAGGCTATAGCCACAACAACAGCAAGATAACCAAGACCGACAGCGAAGACTATATTAACCGCAGACCGGAAGGTGCCGGGCCGGTAAACCTGGCGAACCTGTGGGTGAGCTACAAAATTCAGGCGGGTGTACTGCAAGGTATAGGTTTTGGTGTTGGAGGAAATTACGCTGGCGAGTATGCTACACTGAACCGTGCTACTACCGGTGTATTCATGATTCCATCATATACCTTGCTGAACGCTGCGATCTCGTATAATGCCGATGCATTTGGTATTACGCTGAAAGCCGATAACCTGACCAACGAAGACTATTACAACGGTTGGTCTACCATAAACCCGCAAAAGCCAAGAAGCTTTACTACCCGATTGACGTTTAAATTTTAAAGCGATTTATACTACATGAACAGGCATCCCGGATTTTTTTCGGGGTGCCTTTTTGTTTCCCACAGAATTCACAGATTTTCACAGAATAAATACATTGTTTCCCGCATCCCGATCAGTCATCATGAAAATCTCCTATAAATTTTCATCATACGTTAGATGATCTGTTTTTCCTGTTCGCTTTACTTGATAAAGCTCAGGATGAGGTGGGAGATTGGCATCGGGATATAAATAGGTAAGCTTTGAATATACCTCCTATATAATCTTCGTGTGACTTTGTGTCTTCTTTGTGTTCCTTCGTGGAATTGGATTTTTTGTTTTTCACATTTTTACGCAAAATTGAAACAGCTTGTAGTTGCCAGCCGTTAGCGGCTAAAAAAAGTAAGCTCACACTTCCGGAGGCCAGAAGCCTGCAGCCAGTAACTATCTAACCCTATGCAAAATATACTTCGTCCGTTTTATTATTTAGTTGTTCTTGTTTGGGCCTGTAGCCCGGCCGTTGCGCAGAAGGCGCTTCGTTCGGAGATTGCGGAGATAGCCCGATCGCTCAATGCCAAAGTAGGTGTTGCTGTGATGCACCTGGAGAAGAAAGATACAGTCTCCTACCAGGGGGCGCAGCACCTTGTTATGCAAAGTGTGTTCAAGTTTCCGC
>NZ_DATCSD010000232.1:0-15629 GCF_036568665.1 Ohtaekwangia sp.
GTTGTGACCTCTGTGGCGAAAGGTAATTTGAAACAAAAGTTATCCATCAACGCATTGGGAGAGTTAGCGCAGTTAACAGATACGATCAATGAAATGATTGATACATTGGCCGTGTTTGCCGACCAGGTAACAACCGTGGCACGCGAGGTAGGTGTGGAAGGACGACTCGGTGGTCAGGCAAGTGTACCGGGTGCATCGGGTACATGGAAAGATTTAACAGAGAACGTAAACCAGCTCGCAGCGAATCTTACTACACAGGTGCGCTCTATATCAGAAGTGGCCTCGGCCGTAACAAAAGGTGACTTGACGCGAACTATACGCGTGGATGCGAAAGGTGAATTGGAAGCGTTGAAAGATACGATCAACCAGATGATCACCAACCTGCGCGAAACAACACAACGTAACCAGGATCAGGACTGGCTCAAATCGAACCTCGCGAAGTTTACCCAGATGTTGCAGGGACAACGCGATCTTGATACGGTATCAAAACGTATTCTCTCCGAATTAGCGCAGGTGGTAAATGCACACTTCGGTGCCTTCTATATATTGAAGCAGGATGAAGAAACAGCCAACGTAAAACTGAAACTCTTCTCGGCTTATGCCTATAAAGAAGATAAAAATATACCGACTGAATTTGCTATAGGCGAAGGCCTTGTTGGACAGTGCGCATTCGAGAAAGAAAGAATATTACTTACCAATGTACCGCAGGGGTATATCAAGATCAATTCAGGTTTAGGGAAAGCAAAACCTTCCAACCTTATCATTCTGCCGGTGTTGTTCGAGAACGATGTGAAAGCCGTAATAGAACTTGCCTCGCTCGAAGTATTCAACGAAACACACCTTGACTTCCTCGAACAGGTAACGGAAAGTATAGGTATAGTATTGAATACCATCGAAGCCAACACACGTACCGAAGAGCTGCTCACACAGTCACAATCGCTGGCGAGTGAGTTGAAGACCCAGCAGGGAGAATTGCGCAGAACGAATGATGAGTTGCAGGATAAAGCGCTGCTGCTGGTAAAACAAAAAGAAGAAGTAGAAGCCAAGAACAAGGAAGTAGAAGAAGCAAGACGCTCGCTGGAAGAAAAAGCCGAGCAGCTTACGCTTACCTCGAAGTATAAATCCGAGTTCCTTGCCAATATGTCGCACGAGTTGCGTACGCCACTCAACAGCTTGCTTATTCTCGCACAACAACTTTATGAAAATGCAGAAGGTAACCTGAATGAAAAGCAGATACGCTACGCAAAAACGATCCACTCGTGTGGTGACGACCTGATACAATTGATCAATGATATACTTGACCTCTCGAAGATCGAATCGGGATTTATATCCACCAATATATCTTCCGTACCGCTGGCCGAGATCGCGTCATTTGTAGAAACAACTTTCAAACCTATATCCGAAGCACGCAGCCTCAAGTTCCGTATCGAGATGGAGACATCACTCCCATCCGCTATGGAAACGGATATACAACGCCTCAACCAGATCTTGAAGAATCTCCTCTCCAACGCATTCAAATTTACCGAGAAAGGAGAAGTAAGTCTGAAGATATACGAAGCACCACACAACTGGAAACCGGGCAATCAGAACCTCGATCGTGCGAAGCGCGTAATAGCCTTCTCCATCAGCGATACCGGTATCGGTATACCACAGGAGAAACAGATGATTATCTTCGAAGCCTTCCAGCAGGCAGAAGGTTCAACCAGTCGCAAGTATGGAGGAACCGGATTAGGCTTGTCGATCAGTCGTGGTCTTGCCGAATTGTTAGGCGGTACTATCGAACTCGACAGTGCTCCCGGAAGAGGAAGTACATTTACCCTGTTCCTGCCCACCGACAGTTTATCCAGCATAGCACCACGCGAAACTTCGAAGAATATAAAAGTTATCGAGCAATTACAACTGACCGATAACAATGGCAACATCGACACACTGCTCAGCACCTTGCGTGTTACGAAAGAAGGTGTGGAACCGCGCGGTATGGAAATCGTCAATGAAATGATCAATGAAACCGGTGATGATCGCACGCACATTCAACCTTCTGATAAAGTAGTATTGATCGTGGAAGATGATTATCGCTTTGGAAAAATCATTATCGACAAAGCGCATGAAGCCGGACTAAAAGCTGTGGTTGCCACAAATTACCTCGAAGTGTTTGATTTTATTAACCGCTTCTCTCCTATAGCGATTACACTGGACGTAAAACTTCCGGATACAAGCGGATGGAAAGTGCTCGACCTGCTGCGCAGTGATCTGAACTATCGCCATATACCTATACATGTTATATCCGGTGAGGAAAACAAAACACTCGCACTCAAACGCGGTGCGCGCAGCTTCCTGCTGAAACCATTGAACAACACATCGCTCGATGAACTGATCACCGATATAGTATCCTACGATAAGCGAGAAGCCAAACGGATACTGGTAGTGGAAGATAACGAGATCGATTCATCGCAGATCGCAAAAATTATACAGGACAACAACCTGCTGGTTACCATCGCTACTACAGGAGCCGAAGCTGTTAACGTGATCAAGACCGAAGAGCCCGACTGTATTATACTTGACTATACATTGCCCGATATATCGGGTCCTGAACTGGTACATACCGTGAGTCAACTAAAGAAGAAGCTTACACCGGTAATTGTATACTCGGCACGCGACTTCAACAAAATTGAAATGAACCAGTTGAATCTCAACTCAAACAGCGTGATACCGAAGAGTGCGAACTCGATCGAGCAACTGCTCGAAGAAACCATCGCGCATTTGCACATCAACCATAAAGATCTGTCGCGCGAGAAAAGACGCATTGTCGAGAACATTCGCAGCAAAGAAGATATACTGAGCGGCAAAAATATACTGGTAGTAGATGATGACGTACGAAATCTCTTTGCACTCACCACAGTATTTGAACGCTATAACATTAACGTGATCACAGCAGAGAGTGGCAAAGATGCTATTCAGATACTGAATGAAAATCCGAAGATCGAAATGGTGCTGATGGATATTATGATGCCGGAAATGGATGGATATGAAACAACACAAAAGATCAGACGCGAACATAAGAACAGTTCTTTGCCTATTATAGCGGTAACAGCAAAGGCTATGAAAGGCGACCGACAAAAATGCATAGAAGCGGGTGCATCCGACTATATTACCAAACCGGTAAAGGTCGATCAGTTACTTTCGCTCATGCGCCTGTGGTTCTGCAAATGATCCTGTAAGTTGAACCAAATTTTTCTGCATGCAACCGAAGATTTTGCTAGTGGATGACCGTGAGGATAACCTGCTGTCGATAGAAACGATCCTGGAACCCAACGGTTATCATTTTGTAAAAGCCCGTTCGGGCAGAGAAGCATTGAAGATACTTCTCAATGAGTTTGACTTTGCCATGATCCTGATGGATGTAAAGATGCCGAACCTGAATGGTTTTGAAACGGCATCGCTCATCTATGAACGCGACAGGCTCAAACATATTCCTATCATTTTTATTACCGCGAATAATTTCGGTGATGAGAATATGTATAAAGGCTACCAGGCCGGTGCGGTAGACTATATATTTAAACCTATAAATCCGGATGTGCTGCGCGCGAAAGTAGCGGTGCTGGTAGATCTATACCAGAAAACACATACGCTGAAAATACAGGAGCAAAAACTTATCGCGATCAACAAAAGCCTGGAGAACGAAGTAAAGGAACGGATTGCTTCAGAAGAAAAAGTAAAGACACTGAACCAGGAGTTACTCATCAACATCGAGCGGCTGCAGTCGGTAAACAAAGAACTTGATCGCTTTGCGTTTATGGCCTCGCACGATCTGCAGGAACCTCTGCGCAAGATCAGGCTCTTTGCCAACAAACTCTTTATGAAGTATAAAGATACACTCGATGATGGCGGCAAAGCAGACTTCGAGCGTATTCAGAAATCAGCCGAGCACATGCAGGCGCTGATCCGCGATATACTCACGTTCTCCAAGATATCAGACGACACCGATGTATTTACTCCGACCGACATCAGCATGACGATCAAAGATATACTCGTAGAACTGGATGAAGAGATTAAAGTAAAAAAAGCACAGGTGTCGTTCGATAAACTTCCGCAGCTGCATGTTAACCCCGGGCTGATTCGTTTGTTATTTCACAACCTCATCAACAACGCGCTCAAGTATTGCAAAAAGGAAATAGCACCTGTCATAGACATTCGTGCTGACTTGCAATCCAACGGGCAACACACACACGATAAATATACCTATTGCCGTATACTGGTAAAAGATAACGGCCTCGGCTTCGACCAGAAATATGCAGAAGAAGTATTCGGCATGTTCAAGCGACTCCACACCGAGAGCAAACAGGAAGGCACCGGTATAGGACTGGCTCTCTGCAAAAAAATTGTAGAGCACCACAAAGGTCATATCTCAGTCCTTAGCAAAGCAGGCGAAGGCTCAACGTTTATTGTATCGCTGCCATTGGAAAGCACAGAAGCTCCTGTGTTGAGTGAAGCCTGAAAGCAGAAAGCAGTATGTATTTCATTTCGACATTCGATATTTGCTACCCGTTAATCGTTATTCGTGAGTATAGATTAGCGCAAGGGTCAAAATCTGTATCTATACTTCAACATTCCTTGATCGGTGTTCCTTGTTCAATATTCAAATTCCGTTATTCGTTAATAGTTAACCGTTAATCGTCAAAGGTCAGTAAGGTGTTTCCACCTTACTGACCTGAAAAAGGAAACAAGCTTTATCGGGAGAGGTATACACTTGAAAGAAGACTACTTTCCTTTCTCTGTGTGTCAGTTGGAAACAACCGACATCACTGCACCTACTTTAGCCTTTCAGCTTTTATCTATTTCAGCGAGTATTCCAAAATCTCTCCGTCACGGAGTCCGGGCAATACCAGGCGGTTTTTCTTTTTATCAAAGTATATATCGGCTGCATCGGTGTTCTTGTAAAGTTCAATATAGGTTCTGTCGCGGAGGTTTATTTTGAGCAATCGCGATTGAAGTGTTTTTATAGCTACCCAGTCCGATACGATCAATGTGTTGGCATCGATCATCTGTATACCATCAAATACACCCCGTGCATCGGTGAGTGTTTCATAGCGACAGGTATTGCCATCAAAGGTTATTATACCCAGCTCTCCCACCGGTTGCTCACTGCGATCAAGACCTGCAACGTAGAGGGTATTGGTTTTCGCGTAGTACACCAGTCCGTTGGGGCCGAGTATCTTTGGCAACGGCAGGGCTTCTATGCGATGTGGTTTTGACAGGGTAGCTTTAAATATCTTGCCTATATCCGTAGCGCTCACAAAAACAACCGAGTCGCCTTTAACAGCAATGTCATTGAGAAAAATAGACCCATGACCGTTGAAATCTATTTCATCCACTTTTATTCCCGTAGCGAGGTCAAGTCCCACCAACCGGTCGATGTCGGCTATATATAGTATATTCCCGATGATAGCCGTGCCTTTGGGAGCATTCAAAACTTCTTTATTGAAATGCGGATCGATCACTTTCCCTGCCAGATCGAGTTTGCATATAGCACCATCACCATCTTTGGCAGTCGGGGCAAGCGCTTTACCCACCATGGTGCTGTAAAAGAATTTTCCATCGCAGGCTATACTCTCCGGGTGATCGAGATTCTGTGTGATAACAACGGGCTGCGCAAACGCTGCTATACCCAGCAGCCACAGCATCATTACGATACAATAATTTTTCATGTGTGTTTTAATTTTTTCCAAAGGTAGCCGCGCTGCCAGGGAAGGGGTTAATACACAAAGCTCAAACTATTGCACTTTTGGCTCGCACCACGGAAGGTGTTATACCAAATTCATTTTTGAAAACGCGGATGAAGTAGGGTATATTATCAAAGCCACACACAGCTGCTATTTCTGATACTGATTGATTAGTATTGCGCAGCAGCATTTGCGCATGGGCCAGCCGTTGTGTGTTGATCCACTTCTTGGGAGATATACCATAGAGATTTTGAAAGTCGCGCTTGAACGAAGCCAGGCTCCTGCCCGATAGCTCCGCCAGTTCGCCAAGCGTAAGCGGCTGAAATAAATGTTGCCGTATTACATATTCCAGGCTTACCGGTTGGCGATACGCTATACCCTGGATCCACCGTGTAACCTGTTCGCCATGCCCGCCCGATATCAACAGCAGAAATAATTCTTTCAGCTTTAATTGAAGAATATCATTCAGGTGGACGAGCGACTGATCAAAGTAACTCAGGTATTGATCTTTAAAACTATCCAGCAACTTGTTGGTAGGTATAACCAGGTGCGTCAGTTGCACCGGATGTATATCTGCCGGTGCTGATAAATGTTCGAGTGAAAATTCTTTCAGGAACGCATCGGTGCAGAAGATGATCAGTGCTTCGTAGTTTACATCTTCCAGAAATTCAGACATCACATAGAGGCCGCGTTTCATAAAGAGTATCTTGCCCGGCTCTACGAGTGTGGAGAAATCATTGAAGTACAATTTCTTGTGTCCGTCCAATACAAAGATCAGCGAGTTCTCCTGGAGCAAAACCGTTTTGGTGTGCGCTGTAGTTTCATGTTTGTAGCGGGCAAACGCCACCTCTCCTGCTTTTAATACAGTTGTAGGAATGCTTTCCGATGAAAAGCGAATGATCATATCCGAAAATTACAGCTATTTTTATTTATGAAGAATAAAATGGATACACTGCACGTCTTGTTCTTTATATACCACCAAAATCTATAATCGACCATGGCCGCCAAGTCTAAAATTACTATAACGCACGTTTTTAAAACCATTGTTTGGCCGCGTAGAAAACTCCTCGGTGTTGGTTTGCTGCTCATCGTTATCAGTCGCGTATCGGGGCTTGCGTTGCCCTGGGCCAGTAAATACCTGGTAGATGAAGTGATCGCCAAGAAAAATATTTCTATGCTCTACAGCCTCCTCGGAGGAGTAATTATTTCCATCATCATCCAGGCAGTAACATCTTTTTTGCTTACCAAATTATTGAGTGTAGAAGCGCAGCATCTCATATCGGTGTTACGGGTACGCGTACAAAAACAAATTCTGCGGCTCCCGGTTCGTTTCTTCGATAACAATAAATCCGGGGCGCTGGTATCGCGCATCATGACGGATGTAGAAGGTGTACGCAACCTGGTGGGTACTGGTCTGGTACAGTTAGTAGGTGGTTTGTTAAGCGCTGTTATCTGCCTTGTATTACTGATCCGTATCAGTCCGCTGATGACACTCTATGTACTAGTACCTGTTGCTGTCTTCGGATTTATATCACTCAAAGCTTTCAACAAGATACGCCCTATTTTTCGTGAGCGTGGTAAACTCAACGCAGAGGTTACCGGCCGGTTAACGGAAACACTCAATGGCGTTCGTGTTATCAAAGGCTTTAATGCCGAACCACAGGAGATCAAATCCTTTGAAGCCGGGGTGGAGAAACTTTTCCTCAATGTAAAACAAAGTCTTACCACCACAAGTCTGGT
The DNA here is from genome assembly GCF_036568665.1 of Ohtaekwangia sp. GTDB lineage: Bacteria > Bacteroidota > Bacteroidia > Cytophagales > Cyclobacteriaceae > Ohtaekwangia. The sequence continues at coordinate 7,461 of NZ_DATCSD010000232.1, forward strand.
TACCAGTTCAGCTACTTTTCTGCTAGGCTTGGCCAGTGTTGGTATTATGGGTATAGGCGGCTACCTGAACATACAGGGCAGCATGAGCCCCGGAGACTTTCTTTCGTTTACCCTATATCTCGGGTTTATGATCGCTCCTATCGTGCAGATGAGTAACATCGGCAGCCAGTTAACCGAAGCTTTCGCGGGTCTCGACCGCACCGAAGAGATCATGAACATGGAACCGGAAGATGACGGCTCTACGCGTGTAAAAACCATTAGCTATATAAAAGGAGATATTGCTTTCAACAATGTTTCGTTCTCGTACGAAGAAGGAAAAACCATTCTGAAGAACATCAGCTTTACGGCCCCCAGCGGTAGCGTTACAGCACTGGTGGGAACCTCCGGTTCGGGTAAAACAACCATTGCCGGTCTCGCGGCTACATTTCTCAATCCGGATAATGGGTTGATCACAGTAGATGGAATTGATCTCGGCACCGTTTCACTAAGCAGTTATCGAAGTCAGTTAGGGGTTGTGTTGCAGGATGATTTTCTCTTTGAAGGGACGATCCGCGAAAATATACTCTTCCCTCGCCCGAACGCTACGGCCGAAGAACTCGATCGCGCAGTCCATGCAGCGCACGTTCACGAATTTACCGATCGCTTTGAGCAAGGACTGGATACGGTGATCGGTGAACGCGGTGTAAAACTTTCCGGTGGACAGCGACAACGCATTGCTATAGCACGCGCTATCCTGGCCGATCCGCGCATACTTATACTCGATGAAGCGACTTCCAACTTAGATACTGAATCAGAGTCTTATATACAGGACAGCTTGCGGCACCTCATGAAAGGACGCACTACGTTTGTGATTGCGCACCGTTTGAGCACCATTCGCCAGGCCGATCAGATCCTCGTTATCGAAGGCGGACAGATTGCCGAACGCGGCAGTCACGAGGAGTTGATCGCCAGGAAAGGAAGATACTTCGATCTATATACTTACCAGGCACGCATCTAAATTTACCCTTGCACAACGGTAGCGCTGTACGCTTGTTCAATCGACAGGTACAATGTTACCGTTGTTTTTTGTTACAGGCTCCTTCGTTAATAGTTAACCGTCATCGTTATTCGTTCAAGGATGTTCTCTTCTTACTTAAAAGGATCGTTTTCCTTTTCCCATGTGTCAGTTGGGAACAACTGACACCACTGTAATGCTTTCGGACTTTCCGTCTTCCAGATTTTATGCTTCATCATTCGTTGATCGATGTTCCTTGTTCGATGTTCAAGGTTCCAGGTTTAAGGTTCGGGGTTAGTTTAGGCTGATCACGATCTTGCCGAAGAAGTTATTGCCTTCCATGTAGCGATAGGCTTCGGGGGTTGCATCGAAGGGAAAGATGCGATCGATCACGGGTTTGAGCGATGTGAGTTCAATCGCGCGGGCAAAGGCCTCAAAGCTTTCGCGACTGCCTACAGAAATGCCTCGCAGCGTGGCATTGTTCGGAACGGTGTCATATATATTGAAGGGCACCACGGCTCCCGAGAGATTTCCTACGAGTCCTACAAATCCATCGGCCTTCACAGCGTATACCGACTTCGTAAGACTGTCAGTTCCTACTACATCGAGTATAGCATCTACACCTTTTCCGTTCGTTAACCGAAGCGCTTCCTTATGCCATGCAGGAGTATCTTTATAGTTGATCACCTCATCAGCACCCAATGCTTTTAATCGCGCGAGTTTATCGGCAGTACTGGAGAGAGCGATCACCTTTACACCCATCGCCTTGGCTATTTGCAGTGCGAAGATCGATACACCACCGGTGCCTTGTGTAAGAATGGTTTGCCCCGGTTTGAGATTCGCATAATCGATCAGGCCCGTCCATGCTGTGAGCCCGGCAATCGGCAAGGTAGATGCTTCCGCAGAAGAAAGATTAGCGGGTGTAGCGATCAGGGCTTCCTCCGAAACAGAAATATACTCGCTCAACACACCGGGCTTCTCCAGTCCGGTGCGACTTTGAAATATAGGTATACTTTTGCTTCCGGTGATCCACTCCTGAATGAAGTGTGTTGTAACACGATCGCCTTTCTTCCAGCGCGTTACAGCAGTGCCTATACTTTCTACAACGCCTGCGGCATCCGAACAAGGTATATACGGAAAGGTAAGTTTCGGATTATACTGTCCTTTGATCATCATCAGATCGAGGTAGTTAAACGATGCTGCCGCTATTTTTACCAGCACATCGTGCGCACCGGGCTGCGGCTTTTCGGTGTTTACAAGTTTCAGGTTATCGAGACCGAAGTTGCTCAATTGAATCGTCTTCATAAAAATTGTGTTTATGTATCATGCAGACAAACTAACGGGGTGGGTAGGCGTGTTTCAAGTATGCACTTTTTGGTATCCTGCACACCAAAAGGATACTATTAATGAGAATCAGGATGAAATAATTTTTACTGTATGCAAAAGAAAAAAGCAATGGTTCCTCAATGTTCAGTTGACTATGGCTTTCAACGCATTGGTGGCAAACACAAGGGGCGCATTATCTGGCACCTGAGCTATGGCATTCAACGCTATGGCCAGCTGCGCAAAGCGGTTACGGGTATCACTCCTAAAATGCTGACGCAGACTTTACGGGAACTGGAAGATGATGGACTGATTGTTCGCCATGAGTATATCGAACTTCCACCCCGTGTTGAATATGAACTGACGGACAGCGGACGCGAACTGTTGCCGTTCATTAAACTGCTCAGCGACTGGGCAGCCAAAGAAATGGAGCGCCTTCACATTCCGGCAATGGAAGTAGAAAAACATGAACCCTGTATTGCTATAGGAGCGCGGGTTAAACCGCAGGTTACACCGGCACTGCAGGCATAGCAGCAGGTACCTGCCCTGAAATTACCATCGTTACTAGTACACTTTATGCAGCACTGTGAGCGGTAATTTTTATGCGATATGCGGTTGTTATACCGTGTTACGGTGCTATAGAATAACCGTAGGAGACTATACAAACTGCTTGCTATAGGGGGGCTATATACGAGGTATATCGATTACCTTCTGGCGATGATCGCTTGTCATCCGGCTACACGATGTGATACACTGAACGATATATTTGAATAAAATCTATATATTCGTTTACAAGTAAAAAGAATATTAATTAACTTTTCGGTAAGTAATAAAAACATTTCACCGCTATGGCAAAAAAAGCAAAGAAAACTTCTAAGAAAGCTGCGAAAAAGGCAGCTAAAAAAGTTGCCAAGAAGGCAGCGAAGGCGGCTAAGAAAGCCCCTAAAAAAGCAGCAAAGTCGGCTAAGAAATCTGCAAAGAAAGTAGTTAAGGCCGCTAAAAAAGCCGTTAAGAAAACTGCTAAAAAAGCTGCTCCTAAAAAGGCTGCTAAAAAATCTTTTGCCAGCAAAGTAGCCACCAAGGCAAAAGCTATCAGGAAAACTGTAGCGAAGAAAGCTACCGATCTTTCGAAAGCTGCTGTTGAAAAAGCTGCTGAGATTAAAGAAGCAGTAGTAGAAAAGGCAACAACGGTTGCTAACGCTATCGAAGAAAAAGCAGCAGAGGTAAAAGAAGCCGTAGAAAACAAAGTGGAAGACACACAGAAAAATCTTTTCAGCGGCAACTGATCTTAACCTTTACGATCAGAAGAGCGATGGTAACTGAATACTATCGCTTTTTGTTTTTATAGAAAGGAGTATCCTGAGGTTCTTCTCATTCATCACAACCAGACCTGCCATGAATGTAAATCCGATTGTACTGTCCATTCCGATCTTCTTTATCCTGATCGGTATAGAGCTGCTCGTTGAGCGATTCACCCATAAAAAATTATATACCCTGCCCGATACCATTGCCAACCTGAGCTGCGGCATTACCCAGCAATTATCCGGTTTGTTCCTGAAGATATTTGCTATTGGAGCCTATCAATTCCTTTTCGAGCATTTTGCATTTCTTACACTCGAACGCACTTGGCTCTATTGGCTCGTGCTGTTTCTGCTGGTAGACCTGGCCTATTACTGGGCACATCGTATGAGTCATGAAGTAAACCTCTTCTGGGGTGGTCATGTGGTGCATCACCAAAGCGAAGAGTATAATTTATCGGTGGCGCTGCGGCAAAGTTCGTTGCAGGTTGTCTGGACATTCGCCTTCAGTTTACCCATAGCGTTCTTCGGTTTTCGTACGCTTGATTTTGCTTTGATCTCTGCACTGAATACACTCTACCAGTTCTGGATCCACACCGAAACGATCGGCAAGATGGGCTGGTTTGAGTATATCTTTAATACACCTTCGCATCATCGTGTACATCATGGCAGAGACCCGAAGTATATAGATAAGAATCACGCGGGCTCGCTTATTATCTGGGACCGTATGTTTGGTACTTTCCAGGCGGAAGAAGAGAAACCAACCTATGGCATTACCAAACCGATAAACAGTTGGAATGCCGCATACGCCAACGTGAGCCACTATGCTGAAATGGGCAACGACCTGAAACGCATACCACGCTGGAGCGACCGCCTCCGCTATCTCTTTAAAAAACCCGGATGGTTGCCCGAATACCTGGGTGGCTACCGGCCGGCTCCTGCTGTTGACAAAGCCACGTACCGGAAATACGAAACAACGGCCGGGCTATCGCTCAACCTGTATGTGCTCTTTCAATATATACTCTGCCTGACGGGTACTGCCCTGTTTCTGTTCAGCCAGAAAAATCCGGACGGCACCGATCGGTTCACTACAACAGAAAATCTCTTCATTACTATACTCATCTCGGTTGTGGTTGTAAATTGCGGAGTGTTGTTCGAAGGAAAGACGTGGGTACGGTGGGCCGAATGGCTGCGCATCATCCTCTACCCTGCTCTCCTGGTGGCAGCTACATATCTGCTGAACTGGCCCGCCTGGCTATATGGTGCAGGCGCTGTATATTTTGTTGTTTCAGCAGGATGGTTTTATACCCTTCAAAAACATGAAAAAATCCAATTGGTATAGTAGTATTATCCTGCTAAGTATAGCTATATGCATGTCGTGTGGCAAGCCGTTGCCTGAACTAAAAGACATTGACCGCAGTGCCTGGCAGGCCGACAAGAATGGATGCTCCGGCACCCGGGCAGCGTCTATGGATATACTGCTCAATCAGAAATCAAATTTCCTCGGGCTCAGCGAAATGGAGATCGTAGAAGTATTCGGCAAGCCCGACCGAAACGAACTATATAAGCGCAATCAGAAATTCTATTACTATTACCTGCAGGCTTCTCCGCAGTGCACCACGCCAACCGACAATGCAAAACGCCTCGCTATACGCTTTAATGCAATGGGGCTGGCAAAGGAGATTGGCGTAGAGTAAATCTCCGGCTCAAAGTTTATTGTTCAAGGTTCCCTGTTAAAGGTTCAGGGGTTAACGTTCTTCGTTGAAGAGTATATATTTCGGTGATATACCCCGAGCTACAATATTCTCGGGGAATGAGAGGTGTTGCTGGTTCCCTTTTTTCTTAACAGAAGAATCGTCTGTATAAAAGATTCTGCCGTCACTATCAGAGGTCCGATGATCGGCAATAGTATGGTTATTATCAATCGGATAATCCGATCCTCCAGGGAGAGTCGCTTCGCAGAGATAACAATCAAAATACTGTTTATAAAAACAATTAAGTATACCGCGATTGCAGCTTTGATTTGGTATTCGGTACTAAACATAGTTTCTCAAAAATAGCATTGTATAGCAACGGAACCATATATTTTAAATATTTTGTATTCGTACTTGATTAGATACAACCAAAAGTATACATCGCGATAAATATATAGTCCCTGTAAATACGTTATCGATAAAAATAAAAATGTTACAGCTTTAATTTTTGATAACTTTTGATAATTAAGTCTATCGATATTCTGATATCCTAAAATCATTCAATCATAGGTATATATCCATAAGTATATATCACACCATAATATCTTTAGCAAATTTGTTGCAGGTAATTGTTTTGACGCTGTACTTTTAGGCGTTAACTATACTTAAACCGTTGTGAGAAATTTTATACTCCTGGTATACCTGGTATTTGCCGTGTATACACTAGCTGCACAAAGTTCGTCTACATTAATGGGAGCCCGTGCTGAAGGGCTGGGATATACTTCGGCATGTCTGACTGATGAATGGTCGTTGTTCAATAATATCGGAGGTCTGTCCGCTGTAAAAAATGCAACGGCCGCATTTACGTATCAGGCTCGTCCGGGTATCACTGCGTTTAATAGTATGGCAGCTGTGATGGCTGTTCCTCTCTCCTACGGTGTTGCCGGTGCCGGTATATTTCGTTTTGGCGATAATCTGTATAATGAACAGATTCTTACAGCCGGCTATAGCAGCACGTTTGGCCTGGCATCGCTGGGTATAAAAGCAAACTATATTCAGTATAATGCAGAAGGTTATGGCCGTAAAGGTATAGCAAGCCTCAGTGCAGGTGGAATTGCAAAACTTACTCCTGTCTTTTCAATCGGGGCGCACATCATCAACATTAACCAGCCGAAGTTAACGGATGACGGTGAACGGCTTCCTACTACTTTAATCGCTGGCATAGCGTTCACGCCTTCCGAAAAATTACTGATCACCACCGAAATTCAAAAAGACCTCGAATATAGCGCTGCAGTAAAAGCAGGTCTGGAATACCAACCGTATAAGAAAATCACTTTCCGCACAGGCGTGAATGTAAATCCCGGTGCCGGGTATATAGGTATTGGTTTCAAGCCCGGTAAATTTATACTGGACTATGCCTTTATGCACGCCACTGATCTGGGAGCGAGCCATCAGGCTACAGTATCATATCGACTGAACGGGAAGCGCGCATGAAATATATACTTACCGTTCTCCTGCTGTGGCCGTCATGGTATATATGGGCGCAGGAATATCCCCGACAGAATATCGATCTCCAGCGAATTGCGGATGACCTATATGGTATTCAGGATGCCGACCTGAACTACGAAGAGCTGTACGAAAATCTTGCCCAGCTTCTGGCACGACCACTCGATCTCAATCGCGCGACAGAAGAAGAACTGCGCTTTATCAAAATACTTTCAGAAGGGCAGATCAGGAGCTTACTCGATTATCGCACTACTGCGGGAAATCTGCTTTCAGTATATGAACTGCAAGCTATACCGGGTTTTGATGTTCCTTTTCTTTACAGGTTAATGCCTTTCGTAACGGTTAACGATCCGGCTACCCGTCTTCATGCTTCCATGCTCTCGCGTATACGGGAAGAATCGGATAATTATTTTATAGCGCGTTATGAGCGCGTGCTGCAACGTTCAGAAGGATATAAAGGAGAAACATTGGAAGATTCTAAATTCAAGGGATCGCCAGACAAGCTTAATGTACGCTTTCGCTGTAGTCGCCCGGGAGATTTTAGCTTTGGTTTTTCAGCCGAGAAAGATGCCGGTGAACAGATCGTCTGGAATCCAAACAACAAACAATTTGGATTTGACTATATATCGTTTCATGCACAGGTGCAAAATAAAGGACGACTAAAGAATCTCGTGATCGGAGATTTTCAAAGTCAGTTTGGCCAGGGATTAATGATCGGAGGTATATTTGGTATGGGCAAAGGTGGCGAAACCATAACGACAACCCGCAGAAGCAACATTGGCCATTTACCCTATACTTCTTTTGCGGAGGCCGGGAATCTTCGGGGCGTAGCAACAACGGTTATGCTTACTCGGAATATATATGCTTCTGTTTTTTACTCCAATGTAAAACGCGATGCTGCTATAGCCGGAGATGGCCTCGAAGATATTTCGATCATCACATCCTTACCCACTACCGGTCTTCATCGTAATCAAAAAGAACTGGCGCATCGTATGCAAAGCGGAGAGCAACGCGCTGCCGGAGTATTACAATACAAGAACAACAAACTGGATGCGGGCATCATGTATAGTCGCACGATGCTGGATCATCCTGTGCAGAAGAATGCCACGCACTATAATCAATTTGCCTTTCAGGGAAACACCAGCGAGCAGGCCGGTATATACCTGAACTACACCTGGCAGAATGTAACATTCTTCAGTGAAGCGGCCGAAACTCTTCAACATGGTCATGCTTATATAGCCGGTATATTGGGCAGCCTCACCAAACATCTTGATGTGGCCTTGCTACACAGAAATTATAGCAGGTCGTTTACCTCTTTTTACTCGAACGCTTTCGCGGAAAGCAGTACCACGCA
>NZ_DATCSD010000233.1:0-32984 GCF_036568665.1 Ohtaekwangia sp.
ACTGTGGAGATGGTTCACAAAGATGATGTCGAAAACGTTATCGACCTCATCTATGAGTTTCTCCTTCAACTTAAGGCAGGGCATGATTTCCGGTATATTAAGTAATCATTGGGGAAAATCTTACATCGATAAGGTTAACCCATTTATGGCTACCACGGAATTTCATGGTGCAACCTACCTTTGTATCATCAAACAACAACAACCTATCTAGTTATGAAGAAATTTAAAACCCTCGCATTAGCAGCCCTCCTGATAAGCGGAACTGCCTTTGCGCAAGAGAGACCGATGCATGAGGTTTACTCGATGATGGTGTTCAACTTTACCCGTTACGTACAATGGCCTGATCAGGCTACTGGCGGTGAGTTTGTGATCGGCGTAATTGGAAACAATGACGTTTACAAAACACTCACAGAGTGGTATGGTGGTAAACCAAGAGGTTCAAAGACCTATGTGATCAAGAAATTTAATTCTGCAGCTGAAATAGCTGACTGCCACGTGCTTTATATAGACAAGTCAAAGAGCGGTGAATTTGAAGCAGCAAATTCAAAAGTAAAGGGAAAAGGTACTCTGGTCATCACAGACAAGAACGGTCTTGGTGAAAAGGGAAGCGGCATCAACTTTAAAACAGTTGATAGTAAACTCAAATTTGAATTGAACCAAAAGGCCATTGAGGCTTCAAATCTGAAGGTTTCAGGTTCACTCTCCTCTATGGCAATACTGATTTAATGGGTTGTTTGGAAAGCCTCGGAGGTTACACTCTGGGGTTTTTTCCAATTTAATTCATAGATTAGTATTAAGAGCCCAAAAACTTAATCTATGAGAACCTCTATTTTTTTGATCCTCCTGATCGCTTCGATCGGGACTGGTAAGGCCCAGGAACGTCCGCCACACGAGATCCATGCTGCCATGTTGTACAACTTTATCAAGTATGTGCAATGGCCCAACGAAGGTGAAGCAGGTGAATTTGTGGTAGGTGTAATAGGAGATGACAACGTCTTCAATACACTGAAGCAATGGTATGACGGCAAACCGAAGGGAAGTAAAAAGTATGTGATCAAAAAGCTGGCCTCGCCCGCTGAGTCCTCTGACTGCCAGGTAGTCTACGTTGGCAAATCCAAGAACAAAGATTTCGATAGCATTAAAAGCAGTACTACTGGCAAGTCTATCCTGACAATTACCGATGGTAATGGATTAGGGCAGAAAGGCAGCTGTATCAATTTTAAAGTAGTAGATGGAAAACTAAAATTTGAGCTTAACCAGGCAACGGTTAATGCCTCAAATCTCAAGATAGCCAGTCAGCTAAGCAGCATGGCAATCTTGATTTAAAGGAGCAGGCCTTTTGCCTGCTTGCGGAGAATGAAATGTAGGGAAGGATTGTTTAGGGAGTTGATCGAAAACTCCGAAGACATTTTTATCGTCACAGACCGGAACTTCAAAATCCGGTACGCATCGTCAGCAGTAACGAAAGTGCTGGGAGTTGAAATTGTTTCCCTGATGGGAAAAGACATCCTTGACTTTATTGATCGGGATAAAGTACAGCATTGGATTGATAACCTGGAGAAAGGCGAGGAGCACGTCATGGATGAATTGATGTTCACGCATCGTGATCATCATGAAGTATACTTTGATGTAAATGTATCCAAGCTCCTCGATCACCACGAAGTCGAAGGACTCGTATTAAAGCTATATAATATTACACCACAAAAATTGCGTGAGCAGGAATTGATCCGCTCCAACAAGCAACTTGACCAGGTGATATATAAAACCACGCACGACCTCAAAGCCCCTTTGATGTCGGCATTAGGTTTGGTGAAAATTGCCGAGCAGGCTTCGCACGAAGAACTGGCGCAATACCTCAGCATGATCAAGAAGAGTCTTCTTCGGCTCGATTCATTTATAGAGGAAATGAATAATTTTTACAGAAATGATAAGCTGGCAGTACAACGCGAAAAGATAGACTTGCCAAACTTGTTTGCTGAAGAGCTCGACTATCTAAAGAACCTCTATACGGGAAGAGATGTTGCCATTTCATGGCATGTAGAGGGGAATGTTGAGCTGCTTTCGGATCGCGTAAGAGTACAGACTATCGTTACAAATATTCTTTCCAACGCTATAAAGTACATGGACTTGCAAAAGCAAAATCCATTCATCAAAATTGCAGCACAGATCACAGAAGAAGTTTGTGATATACGAATCGAAGATAACGGCATCGGCATTGCGCCTGCCTATCAGGAAAAAATATTTGATCTGTTTTTTAGAGCAACTGATCAGGCTCAAGGCACCGGTCTTGGTTTGTTCATTGTGAAAGATACGATTGACCGACTGAAAGGAGCGATTAAAGTTCAGTCGAAAGTTGGCGAGGGTACCACGTTTACCATCCGGATTCCCAACCAGCTGCATCAACCAATAGAAATAGAATAAAGGTCTACGCACGGGACCGCAGAGTTTTTATAGAGAGGGTCTTTTCTTTGTGAGTTCTGTGCGTTTTACAAAATATAGCAGGAAGCAAGCAGTGCTTCCTCGTCATTGAAGGTCTACGCACGGGGTCGCAGAGTTTTTATAGAGAGGGTCTTTTCTCTGCGCACTCTGTGCGTTCTTTCTTTTAAAGGAGAAGTTACATTCCCGGTATATTTCTAAATATACACCTATATATACCCCTATATCTTATACTTTATCGCGATAATTTACTCTACTAAGTAGAAATACGGATACCATTCTCTGTGGCATAACCACACGGTAATGCGTATTAACAGGATTGTTCTGCATACCCAATCTGCGCTAAGTTTGGCCAAGTAATCAGAGCCTATGCTCAACATTACAAAAATGGATTTCAAACGTTTAATCGATAAAACAAGATGATACAGGGAAGATTTAAAGCGCGACTGATTCTAATTATTGAGGATACCAAAAACCGTGAAGGACTTGCGTATGCTATAGAGTCTAACAATCGTTGTTCACTTATTAATACCTATAGCACCTGCGAAGATGCTATCAAGGAACTTAATAAAACATCTCCGGATCTGATCGTAATGGATCTGGTGTTTGCAGGTATAGAAGGTATAGAGGCTATTAAAAGTATTCGCGAGAAACGCCCTCAAACTGAATTTCTCGTTGTTACAGGAGAGCGTCAGCGCGAATTGTTCTTGTCTACCATTGCTGCTGGTGTTACCGGATATGTACTTCAGGAATCTGGCCTTTCTCATTTTCTGACAGCGTTGGATAAAATATTAGATGGTGGAGCCTATCTCAGCCCAGTTTTTACCCGCACATTATTAGAGACCTTCTGGATAAATCCAGTATCTCCTCTGTCTGATAGAGAAACTGAAGTTCTCAAATTGGTTACAGAAGGAAAAAGTTATACCCAGATTGCTGCTCAACTGCAGATATCGCAAGAAACCTCGAAAACACACATCAAGAATATATATAGGAAGCTGAAGGTTGGAAGTAAATCTGAAGTAGTTAAGAAAGCTATAAATGACAAGCTTGTTTCTATAATATAGTTTTCGATTTTAAAGTATATATCTGTAAAAAAGCTACACCAATTAGGTGTAGCTTTTTTATTTTATGGGTTTAAACTTTGGTTATATATACTATACTTAAAAAATATATATAGGTATATATGCTATTATAAATAGTATACTGGTTTATCGTTTGCAATGTGATATACCTGATTTTTATACTCCAAACGCAGTTATAGGTTAGTGTATAATTTACAGTGTGCGGGTGATTTTCTATGAACGGACACTTCTTCATCTTTAGCAAACATAAACCTAAACACTAAAGCATGAAGAAGTTTTTACTGCTTATGCTTGTCCTGCTATGGGCAAGTTTTGAAAGTATTGGTCAGAGTCGAGCGATTTCTGGTAAAGTTATCTCGGCTGAAGATGGTTCATCTCTGCCGGGTGTAAATGTACTCGTCAAGGGAACAACAGATGGCACTGTTACAGATGCAGAAGGAAAATATTCATTATTAGTTCCTCCCAATGCAGTGCTCATTTTTTCATTTATTGGATTGAAATCAGAAGAAGCTTCCGTTGGAGAGCTAGCCATCGTTGATGTTTCAATGTCATCTGATGTTACTCAGCTTACTGAAGTTGTTATTACTGGTGTCGGATCTGCTACCGATCGGAAAAAAGTGGCAATAGATGTGGCATCAGTTTCCGGAAAAAATTTAGTGCCTAGTGCTGTTGGATCGATGGACCAGGCACTACAAGGTAAAATCGCAGGTGCTCAAATTCAACTCAACGATGGTAGCCCTGGTGCCACGGCAAATATTCAATTACGAGGTATTAACAGTTTAGGGGATAGTAATCCTATAATTCTTTTGGATGGAATTCAGATCACAACGATGGCTGGTTTGGATATTACAAACATTGATAGAGTTGAAGTTGTAAAGGGAGCTGCTGCAGGTATGCTATATGGAGCTCAAGGTGCTAATGGTGTAATTCAGATTTTTACGAAGAAGGGAGCTAAGGATAGAAAGATAGCGATCACCTACAATGGTAAATATTTTGTTGATGAGGCCATTCGAGGAAAAGTAGATTTGATCGCATCCATGCATCACTATGATACAGATGCCAATGGCTATATTTTGAGTACAGGAGGTGGAGCTATTGCTGCAGACGCTACTACCGGAACTTGGACTGACCCTTTAGTAAATCTAACCGCCGATTTAAAAAACGATAAGCCTTATAAAGAGAAAACCTATAATCACCTCGATCAAGCCTACAGAACTGCAAAATCACAGAATCATTCTCTAAATATATCGGGAGCTGAAGGTAAAGTTGATTATAATCTGAATGTAAACTGGCTAACGCAAGAGAATGTTCGCAATGGTAGACTTCAACGACAGAACATTAGTTTGAATTTAGGTGCAGAACTCGTCAAGGGATTAACGTTACGGTCAATAACACAGGTGATGTTCGAAGATGAAAATCTTTTGAGCGGAAATCGTTTTGCATTAGTGAATTCGTATCCGTGGATAGATTTTAATTCAACATATACTAATGGTTATAAAGTCATAAAGCCTAAATCAGAAAATGAATATAACCCACTCTCTGAGTTAGAATGGAGGACCAGGAGTGGTAAGACTAATAAGATTATAGAGAACGTAAATCTGAACTATAAATTTCCTAAGTTCTTTGAAGTAGATTATAAGTACGGTATTCAGGTTTCTAATTTGAACGATAAGGATATTGTAAGAAGTCAGAAAGGATACCTAGAGCCAAGCGATGCCTTTTGGGGACCTTCTCCGGGCACGGGGGGTGTAACAATCGAGAATCAAAAGAGTACATATCAAAATTCTCTTTTGTCGCTCTATGCCAGATTAAATTTTAAAGATGATTTTAACTGGAATATTCCGTTAACATCAACCACGCAATTCACTTACGATTGGAGAAAGGATATATATGAACAGTTTTCTGGAACGGCAAACGGATTTGCATATCCTCCCTATAATTTAAGTAACGGGCAGTCGCAAAGTACATCTTCAGAATTAGATGAGTTTATTACGTATGGATATCTTGTTAATCAAACTTTTGATTATGGAGATCTATTGGGAGTATCTATAGGTTTCCGTTCAGACTATTCGTCTGAATTTGGATTTACTACGGATGGCTCTTCTGTTAAACCCTATACCTTTCCCAGAGGAACTGCTTACTTTAATGTTTCAGAGTTATTTAAAAGTAACTTGATTGGTAATTGGAAACTTCGTGCAGCTTATGGAGAAGCAGGTGTGCAGCCCAATCGTTATGCTCGTCAGGTAACTTTATCAAGTCAAACCTATGGTACAGCATCAGGTCTCTATAATCCATCAACAGCAAAAAATGCAGCGCTGGTTGTTCAGCGTAATAAGGAGCTTGAGTTAGGATCTGATTTGACTCTTATACCTTTATTGTCGGATAGTTGGTTGAATAAAGTAACACTAGGGTTTACTTACTGGGATAGAAAAGGTAAGGATATCATTCAGCCAGCAAACTTACCACCTTCGTCTGGCGCAGGACAAATACTTGATAACCTGATTTCTTTGAGCTCACACGGCATCGAGTTGAGTGCAGATATGTTCATGCTAAACACAAAGAATTTCAGTTGGAATTTGGGTCTTCGTTATGCAACAGCAAAAACTGTTGTCGATAAAATTTCGCAGGGGCTGGATGTTCCTTATGGTGATAATGGAACATTTTTAATTCGTGAAGGACAGCCGCTTGGTGTAATGATTGGGCAAGTTCCTATACGAAGCCTTGATGAAAAATCACCGGATGGAACACCATACATTGCAGATGCTGATAAAGCAGGTTATGAAGTTGTGTCTACTCAATACGGGGATTTGGTTGTTAACAAAACTACAAAAGTTGGGCTTCTAACCGGAGCAGATGATAAACGTGTAATGGGCAATCCTCAGCCTAAATTCTTTGGCTCCATTATCAATGACTTCACGTTGTTCAAGAACATTCAAGTAAATATGCAATGGGACTTTGTGAAAGGGAACAAGATATTTAATCAAACTCGCCAATGGTTATATCGAGACCGATTGTCGAAGGACTTTGATTTACCTGTTACGATCAATGGAGAATCTGGTGCTTATGTTACTATGTATAACAGTATGTATAATAGTATTCAGCCTACCGGCTGGTTTGTAGAGGATGGGTCGTTTATGAGATTGAGGAGTTTATCGGTTAGCTATAATTTGAAGAGTATTCTGAACGCAAATTGGACAAGACAATTTTCTGTAACATTATCCGGAAGAAATCTAGTGACATTTACTAACTACAGAGGGCTCGATCCTGAATCTACATCTGTTGGGAGTGATGGAACAAACGGTCCAACAAGAGGTATAGATTCATTTGGTTTTCCCAATGTGAAGTCATATCAGGTAGGTTTGACGATCGGACTATAATTTTCTCTTAAATAAGATACTTATGAAGAAGTTACATATATTAATTGTTACGGGGTTATTTCTTTTTGGAACATCCTGTCAGAAAGATGACCTGAATCTGGTGAATCCCAATGATCCTTCTTTGGGCTCATTGTCAACAGAAGATGGTTTGAAAGCATACGCTCTTGGGTTACTTGAAAAAGCTGTTGGCGATAGAAATAGTTTGGCTATTAGCCCTTTTATCATAGCTGTGGGGCATCACAATATAATGGGAGATGATATGTATACCCCTTGGGGTAACTGGGGGTGGCGCTGGTCTGCACTATATAATACGATCAAGATAAATGCAACCGGAGATGTTTACCAACATACACTATATCCCGGAGAATCTCAGAAAGAATTTATGCAAGCGAACAATAGTCGCGCAGCAGGCGATGTAAATTCTTTCAAATACGAATGGTATGCAGCGTATCAGACTATAGGGCAATGCAATGCATTACTTGCTGCATTGGATAAGACTGTCAGCTTTAGCGGTGATGCAGAGGTCAAACAGAATACATTGAAGGCATGGGCGTATTGGTGGAAAGGCTTTATGTATTCAAGAATTGGATCTATATATCTGGGAGGTCTGATTGTAGATGAATTTGGAGCAACCAACGGCAATTATATAGATAGAACATTGATCATAGATGAAGCGACTTCTAATTTCGACAAAGCGGCTGCCTTGCTGGTAAATATATCATCTGGTAATGCAGACTATGAAGGGATTATGAAAGCGATAATTGCAAGCTTCAATAATAATACTGCGGTAGTACAGCCTGATATGTGGATACGTGCTATAAATTCATATAAAGCCCGAAATATACTTGTCAATAAGAAGATATCAGAAATGGAAACCAGCGATTGGGATGCTATAGCTGCGCTCGCTCAAAAAGGTCTTCAAAGTACCGACAATGTTTTTACACTCGGTATGACAGCTGATGGAAAGAACGATTTTGTGGAAGGATTCTATCATCCTTATTGGCTTGATAATTCTGCCAACGGTTGGTGGTTTGTATCAGAGCGATTGATACAGGAATATTTACCCGGCGATAAGCGTTTGGATAAGGCATTTTCACTATTGGAAACACCTGAGGTAAATAAGCGGAATCGTGGATGGAATTTCGGAACGCGATATCAATTTGTCGATATAGAGGAGGGAGGATTATTTGCAACTGCTCAAGGCAAAGGTCAATGGCCTCTTGGTCCTACCTATGAAGAAAATGAATTGATGTTGGCTGAAGCTAAACTTCGTAAAGGTGATTTGACTGGGCTTGAACATGTTGATAATGTACGATCCTTTCAAGGTGCAGGATTGTCAGCCGTAAATGGTACATCACTAACTTTAGATGAAGCGTTGGAACAATTTCGGAAAGAGCGAAGAGCAGCACTTGCTTTACGCGGCTTATCATTCTATGATGCACGAAGATGGGGTGTAACAGCACCGCTCAGTGCTGGTGGAGGACGATCTGATGCTATGATTGTTATTCCTTCCAATATTTATGATCCAGATGGTGATGGCGCTCCTGATGCATATTCTTGTACGATTGACTACAATTATATGGACTATTGGGATTTGCCTGCAGATGAATTAGATTTTAACGAACCGTTAGAAGGCTCAGTGAGTGTTCACAACTAGGGCATTGCTATATATTTTTAAGAGAAAGGAGATTGAATTAAATCTCCTTTCTTCTTTTGTTTTTTGTGAGCGTTGTATATTCTACATCACCTTAGGAGTGATGTACTGACTGGTGAAAGCTTATTTATAGCATCAACCAATTTTGCGTATAGCCCATCTGATGCGGCACCAGTTTTTTTTGTTGGACAGCAGTAGTTATGATGGTTGCTATATTCATTCATGATAGCCTTAATTCTGTTTGCTTAGAAGTCACAAATATTACTTCAGTATTAATCACGGCTTTATGAGTAGTGTAAATTAGATGTTGCACTGCATAGTAAGCATCGATTGCGAAGAGTGGTATTGATTAATATACCACGTTTAGAGTCTATTTATATAAAAAATTTTACCACCGATCAGTGATTTTCTGCTGATCAAAGCTTCTTCAACTTTAAGGCTTTATAACCTAAACATTAAAGTATGAAGAAAACTCTACTGTTTCTGCTTATCGCGGTATGGATAAGTTTTGGAACTTACGCCCAGAACAAAACAATCTCTGGCAAGGTCACTTCGGTCGAGGACGGGTCTACACTCCCAGGTGTAAACATCGTTGTAAAGGGTACAACGATTGGTACGGTAACAGATGCTAACGGAGAGTATTCAATCGCAGCTCCGGAAGGTTCAACACTGGTTTTTACATTTATAGGTCTGAACTCCCAAGAAGTTCAAGTAGGCGGAAGAACTTCAATCAATGTTCAGCTGTCTCAGAATGCTCAACAACTTAGCGAAGTAGTTATTACAACTGCTGGTGGTTTGAAAGCCAAGGAGAAAGAGATGGGATCGGCCAATACAGTAATAACAACAGGAACTCTTAACACCGGAAAGGCTGTAAATATAGCGGCAGGATTGCAGGGCAAAGTTGCAGGTCTTCAGATCAACGCAACAGGCAGTGGTGTTAATCCGGATTACAGAGTTATACTTCGCGGACAGCGATCATTAACTGGCGACAACCAGGCGTTGATTGTACTGGATAACGTGATTGTGCCGGCTTCAGTTTTCAGCAATATAAATCCTAACGATGTAGAGAGTATAGTTGTGTTAAATGGTGGTGCCGCAGCTGCACTATATGGATCGATGGCATCGAACGGAGCTTTGATCATCACTACAAAAAAAGGTAAGGATGGTAAGGTTGAAATAAATGCATCGAACACTACATCATTACAGCAGGTAGCTTTTCTTCCTAAAATTCAAAAGAAATTTGGTGCAGGTGGTACAGCCTATGGCACAGATGAATTTGGTAATCCTACTTTTAGCTACCTGGAGAACCAATCGTATGGACCAGCTTTCGATGGAGTAAAAAGACCACTCGGCCCTACACTAGAATCTTTATGTAATTGTGATCCTAATGATCCGCTCAGACATGATCAGGATTCAACAACCTATTCTTATAAAGATGGGCACGATAAATTTTGGGTAACCGGTGTAACTAACCAGAGCGATTTCTCATTAACCTCAGGCGATGATAAATCAAGTATATATCTCTCCGGACAATATGTGAGCGTAACAGGTACAACTCCTGGTGATAAATACAATCGCGCTACACTACGATTGAACGGTACTCGCAAAGTAGGAAAGTATGTTGATGTAACGTATAGCACTTCATTCACACCTAACAGAACAAATGTTACATCTCAGACGGCTTCTATTTACTCCAATATGTTAAATATGCCTTCGAATGTTGATATCACGAAGTATAAGGATTGGAGAAACAATAAGTTTGCAAACCCCAATGGTTTCTATAATCCCTGGTATCAGAATCCATATTTTACAGCCGATAATTATCGCAGAAAAACAAGAAACGATTTCTTGACCGGAAGTGTCGAGATAAAAGTTAAGCCATTACCAGGATTGGATTTGATTGCTCGCCAGGGTATATCTACCCGGAATTTCTCTGATAAATATACTACAGGTGCTTTCGATTATACTACCTGGGCAGAGAATACTGACATGAGCTCCAAAAGTGATATTACAGGTTCTGTTACAGAGACAAGTAATTTTCAGACGCAATTGCTCACAGACTTCTTAGCGCAATACAATAAGACCGTTGGTGATTTTAATTTTAATGTTGTAGCAGGTGGCCAGTGGAAGCAGAACGAGAACCGCTATATGACTACATATATAGGGGGGCTTGTGATCAATAATTTGTATAATCTTAGTAATGGAACAGGAACGCCAACCTATGGTGAATCAGAATTCAAGAGTCGTTTGATGGGTGTTCTTGGTCAGGCTGTGATCAGCTATAAAGATTACCTCTTCGTAACAGCCAGAGCACGTAACGATTGGGATTCAAGATTGGCAGCAGCAAACCGCTCTTTCTTCTACCCATCGGTAGATGTATCGTTCGTAGCAAGTGAAGCTATTCCGGCTATAGCTTCCAGCCAGGTAGTTAATTACTTAAAACTTCGTGGTGGTTTAACTAAAAATGGAAAAGTAAACTTAGGCTCATCAGATGATTTGGGAGCTTACTACTTATATACAACAGTGGGTAGCGCAAGCGGTTATGGTTTCCCATACAATAGTTTAGCAGGTTATACAGTTAACGGAACAATCGTTTCGAATAATCTGAGACCTGAAATCACAAAAGGATATGAATTTGGATTTGATCTGTCTGCTTTACAAGATCGCATCGTAACACATGTTACTTGGTACAATACAAAAACAGATGATCAGACAGTAAGTACTAATCTTGCGTATAGTACAGGATTCCAGAATCTGTTGACTAACGTAGGACAGACACAGAGTAAAGGTCTTGAGTTAGACCTGCAGGTTACACCGTTTAGAAATGAAAACTGGGAAGTAACTGTTGGTGGAAACTATACATATCTTGATAACACTGTTAATTCAATAGCGTCTACGCTTGATAAAATCACTTTGGGTTCAACAGGAACAGCAATCTCTGCGGCAGTTGCAGGTAAAGCTTTCCCGGTTATTATGGGATATGATTACGTAAGAGATGATAAAGGACACGTGATTGTAAATTCAACTACTGGATTGCCAACGCAAACAACTTCTCTTGTAGTACTGGGTAATGGTACTCCCAAAAATCGTATGGGCATGAATGCTGCTGTAAGTTATAAAGGCTTGCGTTTCTCTATACTATTCGAAGCACGCACAGGCTATAAAATCTTCAACGGTGTAGGTCCTGAATTAGATTGGTCAGGTACTGGCTACAGAACTGCGGTATATGATCGTAAGAGCTTCGTCTTCCCGAACTCAGTATATATGGATGAAAGTGGAAACTACGTTGAGAATAAAACAGTGGCAATCGCTAATGGTAATGGTAACAACGGTTTCTGGTCAGACGGTATAAATCGTAACGTTACATCTAACTATGTTACTTCCGGAAATTTTATAAAACTGAGAGAGATCTCTATTGCATATTCTCTTCCTGCTTCACTGCTGGGTGAAGGTAAACTGATCAAAGACGTAACAATCAGTGTTCAGGGACGCAACCTGTTCTTATGGATGGCAAAAGATAACATCTATGCTGATCCTGAATATAGCAGCGGTAGTACAACAGGTAACGGTACTGGTTTGAATGATTTGAGCCAAACGCCTCCAACGCGTACATACGGTGCTACTTTATCGGTTAAGTTCTAATCAGTCTGCTGGTATCATATACCTATAGACGAAAAAAATATTGAAATATGAGATATACATATTATATACTAATCTTCATTGGTCTCGCAGTGTTAGGAACAGCCTGCAACGACTATTTGGATGTTAATACGAACCCTAATTCGGCAACCTCGGCAGCGCCTGAGTTGATATTGTCGCAAGCGCTTACGGCAACAGCGTATACATTGAACGGTTTTAATACGTATGGTTCGCAGATTGGCGGCTACGCTGCCAATGCTGGTGGCTACGGCGGCTTTAATGAACTTGTTACTTACAATTATACTTCCGGTAATTATAGTGGCTTGTGGACAAGTGTATACGATAACCTCGAGGACTATCAATATATAATTGATAATTCAGAAGATGAAGAGCATTATTACTTCAAGGGTGTTGCAAGCATTATGGAGGCACATGGATTTCAATTATTGGTTGATGCATACAACAATATACCATACTCCGATGCATTGAAAGGTGCTAATAGCTTGAGCCCAGCTTTTGATGATGCTGCTTCTGTCTATGCAGGCCTTGCTGCACAGTTAGATGATGCGATAAGTACAATAAACAAGGGATTAGCACTTGAAGCAACAGGCGGAGTAAAAAAATTAGGATCATATGACGTACTCTTTGCTGGCGACATGACAAAATGGAAACAACTGGCAAATACGCTTAAATTAAGATTGGTAGTGCGCGGAAATGGAAAAGTAACTTTTAGCAGCACTTCATTTAGCAGCGATGGTTTTTTGACTACGGATGCTTTAATAAATCCTGGATTTGCAAGAGATAATAATAAGCAAAACCCGGCATGGAGCACTTGGGCATACTCTTATACAGGTGCAGCTGCAACAAAGTCTTGGATACCGAGTACCTTCATCATGGCTTTCTATGATGGAACGAAACTACTCGATACGTTAAGAGGTGCAGCTATATATTATCAGTTTCCGAAAACCGGTACAAATCAACTTGGATTTGAAGGCAGTGCAGTTCCATCCTGTCCTACAGGAAGTTTCTGGTATCCGAGCACAGAAAGAACCGGTACAGCAGCGGGAAATACTACCGGTACTTTAAAAGGCCCGAATGCAGGTTATCCATTGCTTACAGCAGCTGAAAGCTACTTCTTGCAAGCCGAAGCAGTTGTAAGAAATATAGTAAGCAGTTCATCTACAGCAAAGACCTTGTTTACGGATGGTATAACAGCTTCATTCAATTATATATATATGCTTCCTGACAAATCAATATCCGGAAGTCCTTCAAGCGATGCAACAAAATATCTGAATGCCAATTCATCAAGTTATCTGGTGAATTTTGATCAGGCAACAACTACAGAGCATCAGATCGAAGCTATTATTACACAGAAATATATAGCGTTGAATTTTATTCACAGCCATGAAGGATGGAACGAGTATCGCAGAACTGGTTATCCTGCTGTTTCGGGAACTGGTGCCACAACAACTTTTGCATCTACAACTTCTCAAAGTACACGTGCAGACAGACTGCCTTCACGAATACTATATCCTTCAACAGAAGTTGCGTACAACGGTGCTAATGTTCCGCAAGGTATCAGCCCTTTTACTTCATTGATCTTTTGGGCTAAGTGATAGTGAAACAATTTTATGAAATCGATTATGAAACATATACTATATTTCTTAATAATAATGGTGAGCCTATCGTCCTGTCTGGACGGTAGTGATGCAAATATTCCAGACAGTGATTCAGGATCATTCGTTGAAATGATTTATAACCCTGGTGGAAAATTATCAACTGCTAATTCTGGATTGCAATATTTTGCAAACGCAGCATTGACTTATCCCGCGACTGACAAAGCTGACACAACTTCGTTTGTTGTATCTATTCAAGGTGCTAGTCCTGCGACTAAAGATGTAACGATAAGTCTTTCGGTTGATAACAGCAGTCTCAATGTGAATTACGCTACTGATTCCATTACCTATTTGGCGATGCCTGACTCGCTGTATGATTTTATAAATACTACGGCAGTTATTAAAGCAGGAGAACGTTCAGCTAAGTTTCAGGTTATTTTCTATCCATCAAAGATAGATCCGAGCCAGAATTATGCTCTGCCAGTTACGTCTACAAATGATGCCGACATTACAACGAGCACGAACTTTGGACACATATACTTTCATGTGATTGGAAACCCTCTTGCAGGTTCGTATTTGTGGGATTTTTATAGATATAATACAGAGACTGTAACAGGCTCTCCTACTACAACGTGGACGAACGAATCAACTGTTTTTGCTCCGGTAAGTCCTACCAGTTTCAAAGTAAAAACAGGTTATTATGTTCAACCTAATTATTTAATTTCATTCAGTAGTGCCAATGGTGTTTTGTCAAATTTTAAGGCGGTAATTGCTCCGGATGAGATAAAGACAGCTTTCACTGATAACGGTATTACTGTAGTAAGTGGTCCAACGATCACAGTAAACGAAGACCAGACAAAGTTTACAGTAAACTATGTGGTTTATAATGGCTCTGCTTACAGAAACTTGACAGATATATATCATAAGTAAAATACTGTAACATATTTTCTTTCTGAAATGCACCAGGGATAAGACCTGGTGCATTTTCTTTTTATAATTATGCGCCCAATTTATTTCTGGTTTGTAAAGTCATATATACCTTTTAGATGAGTTAAATGTCCAATTGAAAGTATAGATATAGGCAAGCTGCCTTTAGGGAGTATACTGGGCAAGAATCATTGAATAGAAGTATACCCATGCCCATTCTTAACAAATCCTACCAATTGGGTGGTAAAGATTAATACGATGATTTATTAAGGGCAGCATCGAGTGTCGATAAACTGACATATACATCGATTGCATTCCTCTACATGGTTAGATCTAACGTAATTTACGGTATGAGTTGTGTTGTAAAATTACTTTGTATAGGTTATTTCCCGTAGAATAAAGCTTCCACAACTTTAAGGCTTTATAACCTAAACATTAAAGTATGAAGAAAACTCTACTGTTTCTGCTTATCCTGCTATGGATAAGTTTGGGAGCTCAAGGCCAAGACAGAACAATCTCTGGCCGGGTTACTTCCGCTGAAGACGGCTCTGGCCTTCCGGGAGTTAACGTAGTATTAAAGGGCACAACCAATGGAGCCGTTACCGATGGTGAAGGCTATTTCAAATTGGGTGTTCCTGGCCAGGGAGGCACATTAGTCTTTACATTCATCGGATTACAGACTCAGGAGATTGAAGTTGGTGCTAAATCCACGATCGATGTACGGATGTCTCAGGATGTTACCCAACTCAGCGAAATCATCATTACTGGTGCCGGTGGTCTTCAGGCAAGACAAAAAGAACTTGGTGCTGCCAATGCCATTGTAACACCAGAAACACTTACAGCAGGTAAAGCCGTAAACATTGCGAGTGGTTTGCAAGGTAAAATTGCAGGCTTTCAGATTAACGCTACCAGTAGTGGTGTTAACCCTGAGTATCGTTTGATTCTGCGCGGTCAGCGTTCATTAACTGGTAATAACCAGGCATTGATCGTGTTGGATAACGTGATCGTGCCAAGCTCAGTACTGAGCAACCTGAACCCCAATGACATTGAGCAAGTGAACATCCTTCAAGGTGCCGGTGCTGCTGCTCTATATGGTTCACAAGCATCAAATGGTGCGATGATTATTACAACAAAGAAAGGTCAAAAAGGAAAAACAGAGATCAACGTTTCACAGACAGAGACTTTTCAACAAGTAGCATTCCTTCCTAAGATTCAAAAGAAATTTGGTTCTGGTGGTTCTGCTTATGGTACTAATCCTGATGGAACTCCGGTTTTTAACTATCTGGAAAACCAATCTTATGGACCAGCTTTTGATGGTGTAAAAAGACCTCTTGGTCCTGCGTTGGAAGACGGTAGCCAGGATTCAACTGAGTACTCTTACAAACCAGGTCACGATGATTTCTGGAAAGTTGGTTTGACTAGTCAAACAGATTTCTCTTTAACAACCGGAGATGATAAATCATCATTCTATATCTCAGGTCAGTATGTTAAAACTTCCGGTACAACACCTGGAGATAAATTCAATCGCGGAACGCTTCGATTGAACGGAACACGAAAAATAGGTGACTATGTAAACATCACGTATGCTTCTGCATACTCTCCTAATCGTTATGATATTACTTCTGAAACAGATAATATCTATTCGAACATGCTTAACATGCCTTCGAATGTTGACATTACCAAGTATAAAGACTGGAGAACAAACAAGTTTGCTAACCCTAATGGATTTTACAATCCATGGTATCAGAACCCTTACTTTACAGCGGACAACTACAGAGAGAAAGACAGAAATGATTACCTCACTGGTAACATAGAAATCAAAGTAACTCCTTTCAAAGGTCTTGATCTGATTGCACGTCAGGGTATAGCATCCAGAAATTATTCTAGTAAAGTATGGAACGGTGCTTTTGACTACACCTATTTTGCTGAGCACACCGATCAAAGCTCTAAGAGCGATATATCTGCTTATGTACAAGAAACCAGCAACTTCAGCACTCAATCATTAACTGACCTCTTGGCTCAGTATGATAAGACTGTTGGTCAGTTCAACTTCAACCTTGTTGCCGGTGGTCAGTGGACACAGAATGAAGCGAAGTATGTAAGCACAAGTATTGGTGGTCTTGTTGTAAATGATTTATACAATCTGAGCAACGGTACAGGTACACCTACCTATTACTCATATGACTATAAAGCACGTCAGATGGGTCTTTATGGAAAACTGACTGTTGGATATAAGGATTTCCTCTTTGTGACTGGAACAGGAAGAAATGACTGGGATTCAAGATTGAGCGCTCAAAACCGTTCTTTCTTCTATCCATCAGTTGATGCATCCTTCATCGCTAATGAAGCTATAGCAGCAATCAAAGAAAGTAACATCATCAGCTATTTGAAAATCAGAGGTAGCTTGTCGAAAGTTGGTCAGGTAAACCTGGGAGCGAATACAAACCCTGCAACGTTTGGTGCGTATGCACTTCTCCCTACGTTTAGCTCGAACACCAGCGGTACTACATCAAACGGTTTCCCGTATGGTAGCTTAGCCGGTTATTCTCAAGGAAACACACTGGTATCTAATAGTCTGAAGCCAGAAATCACAAAAGGATATGAGATCGGTTTTGACTTGAATTTGTTGCAAGACAAAATCCAGACATCCGTTACCTGGTATAATACTAAAACAGATAACCAGACGGTAACAACCAAGATTTCAAATGCTACTGGTTTTACCGATCTGTTAACTAACGTAGGACAAACTGAAAGTAAAGGTCTTGAACTTACTGCTCACATTACTCCGATCAAAACCAACGATCTGTCAGTAACTGTCGGTGGTAACTATACTTATCTGCAGAACACGGTTAACTATATATCTGCTACCCTGCCATCATTGAGCCTTGCAACTTCCGGAACAGCCGTATCTGCTGCTGTAGCGGGTAAGTCATTCCCGGTAATAATGGGTTATGATTATGTGCGTGATCCTCAAGGACGTGTTATCGTTGATAAGAACACTGGCTTGCCTACACAGTCAAGTGCAATCTCTGTCCTGGGAAATGCTACACCTAAAAATCGTTTAGGTTTGGATGGTGTTGTTAACTACAAAGGTTTCAGATTCTCAGTTCTGTTTGAATATCGCTGGAACTACAAAGTATATAATGGTATCGGTCCTGAAATGGATTGGTCAGGAACTGGTTACAGAACAGCGATGTATAACCGTCAGAGCTTTGTATTCCCGAATTCAGTATACCTCGGAGATGATGGTAGTTACGTAGAAAACAAAACCGTTACAATTGCTAATGGTAATGGTAACAGCGGATTCTGGTCAGATGGTATCAACCGTAACGTAACATCAAACTATGTTACTTCTGGTGATTTCATTAAGCTGAGAGAGATATCACTTTCTTATAACGTTCCTGCTTCTATACTTGGATCAACCAAGGTTATCAAGCGTGCTACTATAAGTGTACAAGGTCGTAACCTGTTTATGTGGATGGCGAAAGACAACTACTATACGGATCCTGAGTACAGCGCTTCTGGTAATGGTAACAATGGTGGTGGTCTTAACGATTTGAGCCAGACTCCTCCGGTGCGTTACTATGGAGCATCTCTGTCGCTTACCTTATAATATGACGTGGTCTATTAAGTGATGTCTTAAAAAAATTGAACGATGAAAAGAATATCAATAATAATCTTTTTAGCATTGGCTGTGTTCACCATAGCGTGCAATGACTATCTAGATATAAATGAAAACCCGAATGCTCCTACGCAAGTGGATGCGAAGCTGGTACTTCCGCAGGCACTCGCAGCGACTGCTATATCTCTGAATCGCCATAATACATATGGTGCGCAAATCGGTGGCTATATGGCTAACGCTGGTGGCTATGGTGGCTTTAACGAATTAGTTACCTATAGCTATACTTCTGCTAACTATAATGATCCCAGCACAGGTCTTTGGTTTACTACCTATGATAACCTTCAGGATTATCAGTATATCATCAACCAGACAACTGGAAAAAGTGAGTATGGTTATTTCAATGCAGTTGCCCGTATCATGAAGGTGTTCAACTTTCAATTACTGGTAGATACCTATAACGATGTTCCCTATACAGATGCATTGTTAGGAGCAAATAATCTGACTCCTGCATACGATGATGGAAAAGCTGTTTATGCTGACCTGGCATCACAATTGGATTCAGCGATCAACAAGATCAATGCTACTGCAGCTTTAGAAGCAGCAAAGACTGTAACTCTTGTAAGCATTGCAAATGCTGATATTGTATTCGCTGGTGACATGACCTTGTGGAAACAACTTGCTAACTCAATTAAATTAAGATTGTTTGTGCGTGGCAATGGTAAAGTTACATTCGCGAACACTACGTTTAGTGCAGACGGTTTCCTTGCTGAAGATGCGCTGATCAACCCAGGTTATTCACGCGATAACAACAAGCAAAATCCTAAATGGAATACCTGGGGATATACCTATACGAAAACAGCTGCTACAAAATCATGGATCCCTACAACATTTGTTATAGGATTCTATAACAACACAAAGTTGAATGATCCGGGACGTGGTGGTGCAATCTTCTATGACTTCCCTTCAACAGGTTCTAACCAACTCGGTTACGAAAATGTGGATGTTCCGAAATGTCCTACTGGAAGTTTCTGGTATCCAAAAAATACAGAGAGGGACGAGACTGCCGGTGATACAACAGGTGTTCTGAAAGGTCCTGAAGCTGGCTTCCCACTCTTTACTGCTGCAGAAAGTTATTTCCTTCAGTCAGAAGCTGCTGTAAGAAGCATTACTTCAGGCGATGCTAAAGCACTTTTTGAATCGGGTATAACAGCGTCATTCGAATATCTGTACACAGCACCGGATGGCACTCCCGTTGGAGATGCAGAAGATGACGCAGCAGATTATCTGACCCTGAACAATGGTAATTATCTGGCTAATTTTGATCTGGCTACTACTACAGAAAGAAAGATAGAAGCTATTATCACACAGAAATATATAGCCTTGAACATGGTAAACAGCCAGGAAGGTTGGAACGAGTATCGCAGAACAGGTTATCCTGAATCTACAGGTTCAGATGCTTACTATAGCTTTGCTTCTAAATCTTCACAAAGCACAAGAACGGATAAATTGCCAACGCGCATTCTTTATCCTGCATCGGAGTCTGCTTACAACCCAGCAAATGTTCCGCAAGGTGTAAGTCCATTCAACTCACTTATTTTCTGGGCAAAATAAAAACTTTGATTTATGAATCGATTAATATTTAAAATAGCACTTATAGCATTTGTTGTTTCTGGTCTCACTTCATGTTTGGATGGAGACAATGGAAATATACCTACTGACGTAGGAGACTCTCCAATTCTTCAAATGACATGGAACCCGAATGAGGGAACTAACCTGAATGCTGGATTGAATTATTTCAATAGCCAGGCATTGACCTTCCCGATTACGGATGACGCAGACACAACGTCTTTTGCTGTTACGCTGCAGGGCCCCAATACACTGGGCAGTGATATATCGGTTACTGCTGTAGTGAAGATGGATGCAAAAGGAGATAACTATGCGAATGATTCAATCGAATATCTTCCGATGCCGGATGACGCGTACGATTTTCTGGTTTCGACTTCAACTATAAAAGCTGGAGATCGTACAGGAGAATTTCAAATCATATTCCATCCTAATAAGCTGGATCCAACGCTTAGCTATATCTTACCGGTTACGGCAACGAACGCTTCGGATCTTCCGCTAAGTTCAAACTATGGAATTGTTTACTTCCACGTAATCGGAAATCCTATAGCAGGTACTTTTAGCTGGGACTATATTCGTTACAATGATCAAACGAAAACAGGAGCAAGCAGTGGCTTTACCGAAGAGTCTACAACCTTTGCACCTGTAAGCCCTACCAGTATAAAAGTACCTACAGGTTACTATGTTCAGCCGAACTACCTGATCACTTTCAAGAATACAGATGGTGTGTTGTCTGACTTCAAAGCAGTTATTGCTCCGGATGAGATCAAGGCGGCATTTACAGATAATAACATCGAGGTTGTTAGTGGCCCTACCATTACGGTAAATGAAGACTATACCCGATTTGAAATCAACTATGTAGTATTCAATGGTTCTGCATATAGAAATCTTACCGATATCTATTACAAGTAGTCTTCTTAAAATAAAATAAATAAGCCGCACTTGAGAAGGATCTTTCAAGTGCGGTCTTTTTTTATACCGGAGGAGAAGAGAAATCTATATAGGGGCCGAGATAAGTATTCAGATTTTATCAGACCCTTCCTTGTATGCCATCTTCATGAAGCGTTTAACCTCTGCGTTAATATCTGCTTTATCTGTAATACGCAAGTGATGATTATACTGCGATGTGCCGGGCACTTGCGCAATCTTATGAAAGCATAGATTATCGTCATACCGTTGCTGGAAAGGGAATACGATATCAACAAAGTCGCGACCAAGACGTGTAACGTAAGCAATGCGCGTTATAGCGGCTAAGGCTATCATAGATTTGGTAGGGTGAATAGTAACAGGCCCGATCGATTGATATTGCTCAATAAAGTGCCAAAAGAGTTCTAGAACCCTTTCAGATTTGTTTCCCAGAAAATCGCCTAATACCTTATCACCACAAGAGTGAACCTGGTTCGTATTCACGAATTGCTGATGACATAAAGGACACGTCCACATAGCTATAATTGATTAAAAACGATTGTAATGAAATATAATCACTCACAGGAGTGATGCGCTATTAAATTAACAAAAAGATACAGCGAGCCTAAAAGTGTCTTTTATAAACTTTGAAGGCAAACCGTTACCTTTGCAGGATGCGTTACGCGCTATTGATCCTACTGCTTGTCTTTGCGGCCTCTTTGCGGGCGCAGCAACTGGATAGTCTTTCCAGAGAATTGGCGGCTTTGGATACAGCCATCACCCCTCGGCATGATGCACTTGATTCGATTGAATACTCATTCTACCACAAATCAGATAGCCTGAAAGGTGAATACAAAAGCAAATTTGCTTCTCTTGATTCTTCTAAAAACGCTTTAGA
Organism: Ohtaekwangia sp.; assembly: GCF_036568665.1. Taxonomy (GTDB): domain Bacteria; phylum Bacteroidota; class Bacteroidia; order Cytophagales; family Cyclobacteriaceae; genus Ohtaekwangia. The sequence continues at coordinate 21,781 of NZ_DATCSD010000233.1, forward strand.
ACATAAGATCGATAGTCTTCAGTCACTGCAACTTCCCACGGAGAAATATACCCACAAGCTAGACAGTGTATTGCAGCAACGTGAGAAAGCTGTAGGCTCTTTGAATAGTAAAATTGACGAACTGAAATCGAAAGCAACCGATAAGATCAACAAGCTGGAGCTGTCGCCAGAATTGCAGAACAAAGCAGATCAGTTAACCGGTAACATTAAGGATTTTAAATTGCCGGTAAAGGACTTGAATATACCAGCGCTTGATTTACCGAATAGTCCATTAAAGAGTCTGGATGGTTTAAACACCTCTATACAATCGCCCGTGGGTAAAATTGGAGAGATGGACGGATTGAAAAACATTACGGGAAAAACCGGTAATCTTTCTGAGATCACGAAAGGAGCAGGCGACATTCAAAATCTGGCACAAGGAAATTTAAAAGACGTTCAGCAATTGCCTCAGTCGATGGAGAGTAAAGCCGGACAAATGGCAGGCGTTGGTGATCTTCAAAAACAAACAGAGGCACTTAACCCGATGCTGAAGTCAGCAGAGAATCCTGAAGCGATGAAGGAACAGGCGATGCAGCAGGCTAAAGAAGTAGCAGTGAATCACTTTGCCGGCAAAGAGCAGGTGTTAAAAGACGCGATGGAAAAAATGTCGAAGCTCAAGAATAAATATTCCAGCCTGAATAGTTTGAGCGAAGCAGGTAAGAAGCGCCCCAACGAAATGCGAGGCAAGCCTCTGATAGAACGACTACTTCCCGGTATAGCATTGCAGATTCAAAAGAAAGGAAATGATGTGCTGGTAGATTTCAACCCATATATAGGGTATAGATTAACCGGGCGATTAACATCCGGACTTGGCTGGAATCAGCGGGTAGGGTATAACACGCGAAGAGATGCATTTAGTCCGGGCACAAGAATTTTCGGTCCGCGTATATATTCAGAGTTTAAGTTAGCGAAAGGATTTTCTCCTCGGGCTGAAGCCGAATTGATGAACACTTATGTGCCACCCAGATTACACACTATATCTGTTGATAGCCGTGGAAGAGAATGGGTGCCCGGAGTATTTGTTGGTATGAAGAAGGATTATAAATTTATGAAGGGCGTGAAAGGTACTGCGCAGATTATGCTGCGTGTGTTCAACCCCAATCATAAAAGCCCGTATGCCGATGTGCTGAACATGCGCGTAGGCTTCGAGTTTCCAATGAAGAAAAAGGTGAAGAAGGAAAAGTCTACAGACACATCAAAGTAAATATATACTATACATGCTTCGTACGTTTACGGATCAGATGGGCCACAGGCTCTCGATTACTTTTCCCCCTAAACGTATAGTATCATTAGTTCCCTCTCAGACAGAGTTGCTATCAACGTTGGGATTAGAGAGTGAGGTAGTCGGCATAACGAAATTCTGCGTTCATCCGGTAGAGTGGTTGCAACACAAAACAATTATAGGAGGTACCAAGAATTTTCGGTTTGATGTGATCGAAGCTCTTCAACCTGACCTGATCATCGGTAACAAAGAAGAAAATTACGAGGAGGGTATTCGTTTACTCCAAGAAAAATACCCGGTATGGATGAGTGATATAGTATCGATGAATGATGCTATGGATATGATTCAGGGAATAGGTGAGATAACTGGAAAAGCTGCAGAAGCATCCCATATACTTCAGTCGATACAGCAATCATTTGAGATATTAAAATCATTCTCCGGGCAATCTATACTATATTTCATCTGGCGAAATCCGTGGATGGTAGCGGGCAACGGAACCTTTATTCACGAAATGCTTGAACGATTGACCCTGAGAAATATAGCACCATCACCACGTTACCCTGAATTAACAGATGAAAACATCCGCCAGCTAAAGCCAGACTATATATTTCTCTCGTCAGAGCCTTACCCTTTTCAGGAGAAACATATAGCGGAACTCAAGCAACTCAGTCCATCATCTGAGATTATACTGGTAGACGGAGAAATGTTTTCGTGGTATGGTAGCAGGCTGGCACTGGCTCCTCACTATTTCAATTCCCTCAACACGTTACTCCGATAACGTGTAACGATTAACTGTTAATGACTCCAAAGGTCCTCAGGTCGTTCCAGAAATTAGGATACGACTTCTTCACTACTTCCGGTTTTTCGATCTCAACTTCCATAAGCGTTGCCAGCGGAGCAAACGCCATCGCCATACGATGATCTTTATAGGTATTGAAAGAAGCATTGGCAGGCAGTTTCGCAGAAGGTATCAATGTCCAGTGAGCAGAATCTTCTTCCACCAGGTTGCCACCTATTTTTTGTAATTCATTTTGAAGAGCGGCAATGCGATCTGTTTCTTTAATGCGAAGACTTTCGAGCCCGGTGAAATAGCCTTTTATACCTTTCGCAGCACACACCACAGCTACAGTTTGTCCGAGGTCAGGGCAGTCGGTAAAGTCCCAGTGTAATTCTTTTTTACTTTCCTTCTTGGTAAGTTTCAGCAATCCATTTTCCATGGAAGCGTGCACACCAAGCTGATCCATGATCTTGATAATTACACTGTCGCCTTGTAGTGATTGAAGATAAAGTTTGGGAAGGTATATCTCAGCCTGTTCAGCAAGTGCAGCAAAAGCAAACCAGTAGCTTGCTCCAGACCAATCTGACTCTACGGTAAAAGGAGCCGGTATATATTTCTGATGCGGCACTATAACTTTGCTGCCGGTAAATTCACTGCTTGCACCAAAGTGTTTCATAATTGAAGCCGTCATCTCTATATAGGGGCGACTGCCCACTTTGCCTTCCAGTTCAAGTGTTAAGCCCTTCGGTAATATAGGGGCAACCATCATCAACGCAGATATAAATTGGCTGCTTACATCACCGCGAATGCTAAGTATATCTGTTTTTTGTCCGCTGAATCCGGAGAGTTTCAGCGGAGGATAGCCATCTTTTTCGGTATAGCTTATCTCGGCTCCGAGGCTTCGCAGCGCATTTACCAGAATACCAATCGGCCGCTCCTTCATGCGCGATGTACCGGTAAGTGTTTTATGCTGATTGGTAATGGCAAAGTATGCAGTAAGAAAACGCATCGTTGTTCCGGCATCCTCTACATCAATGATAGCATCGGTAGAATTTACCAGACGAAGCATGAGCTGTACATCGTTGGCGTCTGACATGTTTTGAATTTCTGTGCGGCTTCCGGCCAGTGCGTTGATGATGAGCGCACGGTTGTTAATACTTTTAGATGCCGGTAGTAATGAAGCAGTGCCCTTCAAAACATTCGTTCGCTTAAGATGAATAGTTGTGTTCAAAGTGATGAGAAATTTTGGGTGGGCAAATTACAGTTTGTAAAAAGATTTTTTGATAGCAACCTGAAACTTTTAACGTTGAAAAAAGTTATATTCAGATATGAGTACTACCCGTAAAATAGCAGTAGGTATTGGCCTGGCATCGGGTGCTTTGTTGGCTGCCTGGTTGCTCACTGGCGATCGGAAACAAAAAACGAAAAATTACTTCGTTAAAAAAGCTGACGGCCTGAGAAAAGCCATCAAGACCGAGAAAAGTAATTTTGATGATTCAGATACTTACTATATCTGAAAGTGACTGGTAAAATGACAGAGCCCTTTTTACCTCATCAATACTGATTTCGCAGTCCCAGCGCGCTCTTCCGATTCCATCCTGAAGAACGCAAAGTATTTTATTTCCTTTATTTTTTTTGTCTTGTACCGTTAGCTGCGATGCCTCTTCGATCTGTTGTTCGGTGAGCTTTACCTTTCCGTAAATGCCCAGGATATAGTCAACCATGTCTTTGAAATCTACAACGTTTAGCATACCACGTTCATGTGATATATATCCCTCTGCTACCAGCCCCAGTGCTATAGCTTCTCCATGAAGTATACGTTGATTTATACCCAGTAAATAACTTTCCACAGCATGACCAATCGTGTGGCCCGCGTTCAGGATTTTGCGCAATCCTTTTTCCTTGGGGTCTTCTGTAGTAACCTTTGCCTTGAAAGCAACAGAGTGTTTCAGTAAAGCATTCCAATCCTGTTTGTGCAGCGATCGTTGGCTGATCGTTTCCCACATTTCTTTATCGGAAATGAGTGTATGCTTTATCACTTCGGCAAACCCCGAGCGAAGCTCAGCCTCCGGAAGTGTTTTCAAAAATCCGGTATAGAGTAAAGTCAGCGCCGGTTGCTGAAATACACCGATATGATTTTTAAGATGTTCAAAGTCAACACCGAGTTTTCCGCCAATGCTGGCATCTACTTGTGCGAGTAAAGTTGTAGGCACGAGTATAAAATCAATTCCGCGTTTATACGTGGCGGCACAAAATCCACCCATGTCGCCTAACACTCCGCCACCGAGCACAATCATCGCAGCATGTCGGTCGAGCGCCTCGTCAGTCATCTTCTTCCATATCTGTGCGCAAGTGTGCAGGTTCTTTTGCTCTTCGCCACTTCGTATTTCTATAACCGAATGCTCCGGCAATGCAGGGCTTATCAACGGGTAGCAATGCGCGTGCGTATGCTCATCGGTAAGAACGATCAGCTTGCTATATTTTTTTTGACTAAGAAATGCCGTTAAATCATTGGCCGGGTCAACAGAAAACAAAATGTTATCGGGTAGCATGAATACTTTTAATGTGCTTTCGCGCGAAAGTTATTAAAAACCTGAGAACTCTTATGCCGATACTTGGGCTAACAATTGTAAGCAGTATATTTGCCCCCGAATTTTTTTAAGCATGGAAGCAGATCCCAGGATTTCATTTGAAGACACCTCAGTAGCATTCTCGTACAAGTCGGATGCAGCCTTACGTAAAGCCAATTTTATTTTCTCCATGGTTAATCATCCATGGTTATCCGCAGCAGCGATCAGTTCAGTAAAGCTTGCGCTGAAATTGCACCTGCCGGTAGAAGGGCTGATCAAGCAAACAGCGTTCGATCATTTTTGTGGCGGCATCAGCATCGACAATTGTGATGATGAAATTACTCAACTCTCGCGTTACAACGTAGGCACTATACTCGATTACTCTGTAGAAGGTGAGAACTCCGAGAAGGGATTCGACCTGGTAATGGAAGAGACCATGCGCACGATCGAAAAAGCAAAAGGTGATCGCAAAGGAATTCCGTTTTCAGTTTTTAAAGTGACCGGCCTTGGCAACAGCGAATTGCTGGAGAAGGTACAGGAAGATAAAGTACTTACCATTGAAGAGCAGCGTGCCTTTGAGCGTATACGTGAGCGTGTAGATAAGATCTGTGGCCTTGCGCATAGACATAACGTGCCCGTGCTGGTGGATGCCGAAGAAACCTGGATACAAGAGCCTATCGATACACTCGCTTATGAAATGATGGCGAAGTATAACAAGGAAAAAGCGATAGTGTTCAATACCTACCAGTTATACCGCACAGCATCGCTGCAGAATTTAAAGAACTCCTTCGAAGAAGCTTCCCGAAAAAATTACCATCTCGGTGCCAAGCTGGTGCGGGGTGCATACATGGAAAAAGAACGTGCACGTGCTGAAGAGATTGGCTATCCGAATCCGATACAACCTGATAAAGAAGCTTCTGATAAAGCCTTTAACGAGGCGTTAGAATTTTGTGTAGCGAATGTAGCGCGCATGGGTTTTATGTGTGGCTCACATAATGAGTACAGCAATCTTTACCTCACAACGCTGATGCAGAAGTATGGCATTAAAAATAATGACGAGCGTATCTGGTTTGCCCAGTTGTATGGTATGAGCGACAATATATCGTTTAACCTGGCAAAGGCTGGCTATAAAGTGGCCAAGTATGTGCCGTACGGCCCCGTGCGTTCCGTAATGCCGTATCTCTTCAGAAGAGCACAGGAGAATACTTCGGTTGCCGGACAAAGCAGTCGTGAGTTGATCCTGATCCGGAAAGAGCTGACCAGACGAAAGCAGCAGAAGTAATTTCATCCTTTATTCAGCGATAAAAAAACACGGACGAAGCGTATGCTCCGTCCGTTATTCCTTTTCTCCCTATTTCGAGTATTTTTGCGAAAAATTTTTACGTCATGCAACTGAGCGAACAGGAGATCATCCGCAGACAAAAAATGGACGATCTCAGAAAATTAGGCATCAATCCATATCCGGCAGAGCTTTTTGAAGTAAATGCTTCCGCAAAGGAAATCCTGGAAAACTACGAGCGTCAGAAGAGCGACTATCGCCAGATCTCCATTGCCGGCCGTATCATGAGCACGCGCGTTATGGGAAGTGCTGCCTTTGCCGAATTGCAGGACGAAACTGGTCGCATTCAGATCTATATTCGCAGAGATGATATCTGTCCGGACGAAGATAAAACACTCTACAACACCGTCTTTAAAAAACTGCTGGATATAGGCGATATCATTGGTGTGAAAGGCTATGGCTTCACTACCCAAACCGGTGAGATCTCTATTCACGTTACAAGTCTTACGGTGCTCACCAAGTCACTTCGCCCTTTGCCGATCGTGAAAGAGACTACCGATGAACAAGGCAATGTAACACGCCACGATGCATTTACCGATCCTGAGCAACGCTATCGCATGCGTTATGTTGACCTGATCGTAAATCCTGAAGTGCGCGATACATTTATCAAACGTACTCAATTGGTAAACACCATGCGTCAGTATCTGAATACAAAAGGATACCTGGAGGTGGAGACGCCTATTTTGCAACCACTCTACGGGGGGGCTGCTGCTCGTCCGTTCAAAACACATCACAATACACTGGACATGACGCTATATCTGCGCATAGCCAATGAGTTATACCTGAAGCGTTTGATTGTAGGCGGTTTTAATGGTGTATATGAATTTTCGAAAGACTTCCGTAACGAAGGAATGTCGCGTTTCCATAATCCGGAGTTTACACAGGTAGAGCTCTATGTAGCTTACAAGGATTACTATTGGATGATGGAACTTGTGGAGGAGATGATTGAAAAAGTAGCGCTTGCATTGCATGGCACTACACAGGTAAAAGTAGGTGAGAACATCATCGACTTTAAACGTCCGTGGACACGCTATACGATGTTTGAAGCGATACAGCATTTTACAGGTATAGATATATCGGAGATGGATGAGCAGCAGCTTCGTGATACCTGCGTGAAGTTGCATGTGCCGATGGATCAGACGATGGGTAAAGGTAAACTGATCGACCAGATCTTCGGTGAGAAATGCGAGCCGAACCTGATCCAGCCAACCTTTATTACAGATTATCCATTGGAGATGTCGCCACTGGCGAAGAAACATCGCAGCAAGCCCGGACTGGTAGAGCGCTTTGAAGCAATCTGTAACCGGAAAGAAATTGCCAACTCATTCTCGGAGTTGAACGATCCGATCGATCAGCGCGAGCGTTTCGAGGAGCAACTTGAGCTTGGCAAACGCGGTGATGAAGAAGCGATGACGCTCGATGAAGACTTTCTCCGTGCACTGGAATTTGGTATGCCGCCAACGGCCGGGCTAGGCATTGGTATCGATCGCTTGTCTATGATCATGACTAACTCAACATCTATCCAGGATGTACTCTTCTTCCCGCAGTTGAAGCCCGAGAAACAAGCTGCCGGTTTTAATGAAAAGGAATTTATCGATGCCGGTGTTCGTGCTGAGTTGATTCCTGTTCTGCAGAAGCTGGGTATACAATCACTCGCACAGATGAAAGAACTGAAAGCCTCGAAGCTCTTTAACGATGTATGCGGAACACGCAAGAAGATGAAACTCGAGATCACCAACCCCACCATGGAAGAAGTGGAAGGTTGGCTGAAGTAAGAGCATAAATACTTTAGCTGTATATAGGAAAGGATCATGCGGGAAACCGGTCATGATCCTTTCTCGTTTAAGAGGATTGTTACGCAGCGTTAACGATATATACAATGAATATCCGGCAGTCATACAATCAATGGGCATCGCAGTACGACACCAACGTAAACAGAACGCGCGATCTGGAAGCGCAGGCGTTACGTAAATCACTACATGATATAGCATTCGATGATTGTCTGGAGATAGGATGCGGCACCGGTAAAAATACTGTGTGGCTTGTCGGGAAAGCGAAACATATTACAGCAGTAGATTTTTCAGAAGAGATGCTCGCGAAAGCAAAAGAGAAAGTTGAGAATGATAAAGTATATTTCCATCAGGCAGATATTTCGAAGGCGTGGACATTCCGCAGTAAACTATATGATCTCGTAAGCTTTAGCCTGGTGCTGGAGCATATCAACGATCTTGATCATGTCTTTAGAGAAACTTCCGATGCGCTGCGAGTTGGTGGATATGTATATATAGGCGAACTGCACCCCTATCGGCAGTATGGAGGAACCAAAGCGCGATTTGAAACGGAAGATGGTATACATATACTGGAATGCTTCGATCATAATATATCTGATTTTATAAGATCTGCTGCGAAGTATAATTTGTTGCTGTTGAATATAGACGAGTATTTTGATAGCGATGAAAGAACAGGTGTTCCACGCATTCTGCAAATTCTCCTGCGCAAAGTTTAGCGATATATACCTTTAATGGTGGTACTTAATTTCTATATATAATTCTGCAACTACTCTCTATTCTTTAGCCGAATATCAGGGATGCAGGTATGCATTGTATTCTCTCATTCAATGCCTGATATACTTTCTTCGGAATAATATTACTATCGATTATATCTGTGTAGAGAATCCTGTCGCTTGTTACTACCTTTAAACAGCATCGAATTGTAGTTGCCAAAACAATGGCTTTGCTTTCTGGAATAAGGTATATATAAATATATTATTTAAAGACGATGGTGAAACTTTACAAAATCAAGTATAGACAAGGTACTCGCAGACTATGTATATACTTCACGTTAACTGTGGTACTATCTTTTATTTTCCTTGCGGGATGTAACAATGACGATGAAACGGTTACTACAACGCAAAAAACGGACTCGGTAACAGTAGTAGACACAACAACGGTTAAAGAACGGAAGATCTATATCCCTGAAGAACTCAAGGATAATGATTTTGACAAAAGTTCAAGTACATGGAGTTACTCACGCAGCAGGCAATCCACACACTTCGTTGTTTTTTGGGCAGCGGGCTATGGTACAAAAGATCCCGGCTCAACCGATATACCTGAAACATACCGGGTAAATATTGACGATCTGCTTCTAAAAGCAGAATCGTTTTATGATATGAATGTGAAGCAGTTAAAATTTGCTGAGACAGGTGTTGGTAAATCGAATCTTGATAAATACAAGATGCTGATCTTCGTGTTCTATCAAACCGATTGGCTCGCGATAGGTTCCGGTTATGATAATGTTATAGGAGCATTGTGGATTAGTCCGAGCACATGTCAGCCGGTAGGCTCTGTTCTTGCTCATGAAATAGGACACACGTTTCAATACCAGGTTTATTGTGATCTCGGCACATCCGGTTTTCGTTATGGCTTTGGTGGAAACGGAGGCAACACATTTTGGGAGCAGACTGCGCAGTGGCAATCATTTCAAAGCTATCCAACGCAAGCCTTTACCGATTCTGATTTCGAAGTATATATGGATAATTACTTCCGTCATATCTGCCATGAGTCGCAGCGGTATGCAAGCTATTTCATCCATTACTACTGGGCTGATAAACATGGTCTCGATATAGTGGCCAGGATTTGGCGCGAGGCAAAACAACCGGAAGACCCGATACAAGCCTATATGCGAATTACCAACATTACAGTCGATCAATTAAATACGGAGATATATAGTGCTGCGGCTCGTTTTGTTACGTGGGATTTAGATGCCATTCGCAATAATGGAGCCGATGATATAGGGGCTCACACCTATAACTATACTACACTTGCAGATGGAAGTTACCAGGTAGCGTATGATCATTGTCCGGGAACAACCGGGTATAATGTAATACGCCTCACAGTGCCGGATGCCGGAACAACCGTATCAGCAACCGTTACAGGTATGGTGAATGCTAAAGGTTTTAATCATGTTGACAATGCTGATGCTGCCGGCTGGCGCTATGGATATGTTGCCTTGCTGAAAGACGGAACGCGTGTTTACAGCGATATGTATAGCGAAACAAACGCATCTGCAACCTTTACGGTGCCAACTAACTGTATTAAACTATGGTTTGTTGTAACAGGAGCTCCCAATGTATATACACCACATCCGTGGGACGATGATGATAGCAACGATGAACAGTGGCCGTATAAAGTGAAATTTACCAATACAGCTATATTCTGATGGCTATTTGAAGTTCAGCAAGAATATATATCAATCTTCAATAATAACAGCAAGTAACTATATACTGGCTGTTATTATTTTATACTCTCTGCTATTGAACTCGCTTCCATACCACTTCGCCTGTGGCAGAACCACCGGTTGTTGGTGTCGGTACGGTGTATTTCAATTCGTTGTTAATAAGTGTAAAGGTTCGCTTCTGTTCGGTACCTTCCCAGTTAGGATAGGAGGCATGTTCAATGTGAAAAGTTATTGTACCGTCTGTTTCGTTAACAGTATATTTCCCGAAGTGGGCGTTGCTTCCCTGTACTGCTGCTTTATACTCTTCCGGTGTACCTTGTGCTTTATCGTTTGCTGCAAACTTGGCGCGGCCCGTACGGAATATCTGCAAAGTATAATTGCCATGCTGATCGAATACAAGTATACCTTGAGGCGATGGGCCGTATAACTCCACGCGACTGCCATCAGAAAGTATATTATCTACCAGCACAAGTGTCCATGTTCCGGTTAGTGAATGAGCTGCTATATCTTTTGAAGCAGATGCCTTCTTGCCTTTAGAGGCTTCTTCTTTTTTCTGCGCGTGTAAAAATGTAATGCTTCCGATAAGGAGCATGCAGGTGATGAGTCTTTTCATGAGTTGAATTTTATAGCTAGAGATTAAAATAATTGAACATCGGTGGAATGCATCCAAGATAGACAACCTCATACGATGTGTTTGTTAAAAACTTGCTAAATCTTTTTGAGCTGTAGCTATAGGAGGAGAGGCTGTAAATAAAAAAAGCTTCCAGGTTTTCCTGAAAGCTTTTGTACCGAAGGAGGGACTCGAACCCTCATGTCTTGCGACACACGCCCCTGAAACGTGCGTGTCTACCAATTCCACCACTTCGGTTTGTGTTGAGCCCGCTGTTTTCGAAGGTACGAACCAACGGCTCAACGTTATCTATCTTTTAAACAAATGTGCCCAGGACTGGACTCGAACCAGCACACCGGTTAAGGCACTACCCCCTCAAAGTAGCGTGTCTACCAATTTCACCACCTGGG
>NZ_DATCSD010000234.1:0-5373 GCF_036568665.1 Ohtaekwangia sp.
TGTACGAAATATAGGTCTTGGTATAGGGCTGGCCATTTAGCGTAAGCTGTTGTATATAGATGTTCTGCGCGGTATTATTCTTTACCTCTAGTGTGAATTTCTTATTACCGGGTAATTGAATTACGGCTTCATCTATCGCAGGGCTTCCCAATATATACATACCGTTGGCCGGATTAACAGGATAGAACCCAAGCGATGAAAACACAAACCAGGCCGACATCTGCCCTACATCTTCATTACCACATAGGCCATCGGGTTTATCAGTATATAAACTGTCTACTATATATCGTACTTTCTCCGCAGTCTTCCACGGCTGGCCGGCATACGCGTATAAATAGGGTATATGATGGCTCGGCTCATTACCATGTGCATATTGGCCAATAAGTCCGGTGATGTCGTTGGAAGCTTCGTTGCCCATGTTGCCTTTTACCATAAAGAGCGAATCAAGTTTTTTTAGAAAAGCTTCTTCACCGCCCATCAGTTTGATCAATCCTTCTACATCGTGCGGCACCAGCCAGCTATATTGCCACGAGTTACCTTCCGCAAAATCATCTTTCATGTGTCGCGCTACAAAGGGACTGAACGGTGTGCGCCACTCCGTATCAGATATACGTCCGCGCATGAAATGTATCGTTGTATCGAAGTAATGTTTATAGTTCAGGGCACGCTTGCTGAAGAAGGCATAGTCTTCCTGGTTGCCCAACGCCAGGGCTAGCTGCCCAGCACACCAGTCATCAATAGAGTATTCAAGTCCTTTGGCCACGGTCTCTGTTTCGGCATTAGCCGGTATATATCCTTGTTCGCGAACATATTTCAAACCGCGATCATCGCGCAGCGCAGAAGCTTTCATCGCAGCCAATACGTGTGCACCGTCAAATCCGCGGAAGCCTTTCAGGTAAGCATCGGCCATAACAGGAAAAGCACTGTTGCCCGGCATGGTGTTGGTTTCATTTCCCATCAGGTGCCACACCGGAAGTTTACCCTGCTGCTCGTGTATCTTCAGCATGGTATTGATCATATCATTTACGCGCTCCGGTTGCAGTATAGTATAGAGTGAATGTGCCGAACGATACGTATCCCACAACGAAAAAGTAGTGAGATTGGTAAATGTAGTGTCGTGGTATACTTGCTTGTCGCTGCCGCGATAATCACCGTTGTGATCGTTGAATATAGATGGTGCGATCATGGTGTGATACAAGGCCGTATAGAATTTCCGCAGTTGCTTTTCGCTTGTGCTTTTAATCTGTACTTTATTCAGCGCAACGTTCCACGCAGTGTTTGCTTCTTCTGCCGTACGATCGAAATTCCAGTGTGGTATTTCGGCTGCTATATTTTGAAGTGCATTCGTAGTGCTTACCGGAGATATACCCACTTTTACCAATATAGTATTACCGGCAGCGGAACCGATGTGAACAACGCCTCTTACTTTTTGCCCGGTAACTTTATTGCCTGGTACGGATTGCACATCGCTATATAGATCTACTTGTGTAACCGGGGTCGCGAATGTTATAGCAAAGAACAAGCGCTGATCTTCCGCCCATCCTTTGGAATAGCGATAGCCCACCAGTGTACTGTCATTCAGTTTCTCCAATGATGTTTCGGTGGCTAAGTCCCAACCTATACCTTCTTTCAGATCAATAACAATGCTTTTATCTTCTGCTTCCGGAAATGTATAGCGATGAAAGCCCGCGCGCTCCGAAGCGGTAAGTTCAGCTTGTATACCATAGCGTTTTAATTTTACGGAATAATATCCGGGCTTTACTTTTTCATCCGCATGTGAGTAGAGTGAAGCATAACCGCTTTCCAAAGATGTAACGGTTCCTTTTGTGAGTTTAGCTGGCCCTGTAACAGGCATCAGCAATACATCACCGAGTTCGCCAATGCCGGTGCCACTCAGGTGTGTATGTGCAAAGCCTATAATGACAGAATCAGAGTAATGATAACCGGAGCACCAATCCCAACCTTCGGAGAGTTGTGTTGGTCCGAGCTGCACAGCGCCAAAGGGTACGTTAGCACCCACAAACACGTGACCATGAAAGCCACTGCCAATGTATGGATCAACATACTGTGTAAGATTGATGACAGTGTTTACCGGTTGTTCCTTCGCAGCTTCTTTACATGCGCTGGCCAGCAGCACGAGCAAGGCACACGCGCACAGGAGAGATTTTCTATACGTTTTCATGAGAGAATCAATTACAATACGAGCGCAAGTATACCAATGGCAATGGATATCCTGTTCTCCGGAGTAGAAAATTAGTTTTACTCCGTTTATATCATCTTTATAGTATGAAGTAACGTCTGCTGTGCTTCGTGTGTTTAGTAACGATTAGTTTTTCTGAATGATGCCTGCCTTTTCGAGTATCTTTTTTCTTTCCTGCGAAAGCCTGTTATAATTTCTTCGCTGCTGGTATATCCAGCTATAGAGTGGTGTGTGGATTGGAATATTCGTGTGCTTGTTTTTCTTTTTCAACGCCAGGTATTCTTCCACGCGCTGCTGCCAGCGTTTGGCACCAATCTCGTGTGCCCACGAAAATCCCAATGCTTCCAGTCTTTTCTTTTTATCAGCCGATAGTTTTTTATTACGTTGTCCGTTCACCCAACTGGCCAGTGCTTTGTTGGTCGTATAGGTTTGAGGTACATCGCAGTGGCCAAATTTTTTTCTGAAGATAACCAGTTGCTCATACATTCTTTCCCATCGTTCATTCCAGAAATGACCTTGTCTACTCCACAGAAAACCAATCGCATCAAGTTTCTTACGTTTATAGTCTGATAACTTATTCTTGTTATGCAGTTGAAGTGTTACCCACTCATCCAGCTCCGGATTTTCTTTCAATCTCAAATGATAGCGCTCGCCATATTTGGTTTTAAAAGCTTTGAACCTGGTATAGATCGATTCCCACACAAACAGTTTGGTTCGCTCGGCATCTCCTTTCCACACAAAGCCCAGCGCTGTTAACTTTTCTTCGCGTTGTTGTGGTAATTTATTTTCTTTCTTTAGTCGCTTTTGTGTCTGCATCCACTCATATAGCTTCGCGTCAGATCGACTTACCCCCAGGTGTCCGTTCTTCTTGCGGAGCTCTTTCAACTGCCGGTACATAGTATCCCAGTTTTCATCAAAGAGTTGATGCGGCCACTTAACACCAAGTTCTTCGAGCTTTTTTCGTTTGTCTTTACCGATTATTTCACGATCGCGTTTGTTTCGCTGTATCCATACGGATAGTGTAAAGTCTTCATGGCGCTTTACGCGACAATGACCATGCTTCTGTTTATAGGCTTTCAATCGCTGGTATAATTCTTCCCATCGCTCTTCGGCAAAGTTTCCTTTACTCCAGGAGAAGCCGAGTGCATCTAACTTTTTCTTTCGCTGAACTGATAAATTTTCCTGGCGCACAATCTGCGATTCGATCCAAAGCCCCAGTTGGTAATGATCTCTGCGTATCCTGATGCGATCTATATGGCCGTGCTTATGTTTATAGAGCGCCAGTTCGTTATAGCGCTTATCCCACGTTTCTTCGCGCAGGCGCATAATATCTTCTTTCCACAAAAAACCAATCGCATTTAACTTCTTGATTCTGTCCGCAGCAAGCTCATGGCGCGTTTTACTTCTTCGCTGTCGCGATACCCATATACCCAGTTGGCGATTGTCGGTATAGTCTTGTGGCACTTTTGTATGACCGTATTGCTGCTTGAAATTTTTCAGCGCTTCAAACATCTGTATCCACCGGATATCTTTTCCATTTCGGGTTTCCCAATCAAACTCCAGGCTATTGAGTTTTTGAACCTGACGTGGTGTTAACAATGACTGTGCGTTGCGTTGATTAACGCACCAATCGAAAAGTATATCATATTCTTTTTGTCGTGGAGGAACATGACTATGGCCGTGCTCTTTATAAAAATCTTCAAGCTGGCCATACATACTGCTCCAATCATCTGTACGTTTAAATGTGAAGCCGATCTTTATAAGTTGATTATATACTTTGGCGGGCAATCGTCCGGGATGCTGACGGATGTTTTCTGCCCAGCGTGAAAATTGTTTATCGCGTTCCCATTGGGGAGGAACCTGATAGTTTCCGTATTTTTTTCTATAAGCCTTCAGCTTGCGGATATTCTCTTTCCACTTGACTACATCTTCCATACTATAAAATTCTTGCTGGTTGTTTAGTTGCGTTTCAACGGCTATGCATTGGTTTGACGATAAAATGCCCTGGGAGTACGATCGTACATTTCGGCATATGTTGATTGTATGCCTGTGAGATATATAGTATACATAGGTCGGTAAATAGTGTACAACATCAGCGGACGGAATTTTAAAGATCCTGTTGGTATAGTATATAGGTTAGTCTTCCATCTGCAATGATTGGTTGTTCCTGGTTAAAGTTATGGTTCAGTAGAGCGGTCTTTATTTATACTCTGAATCTTTAAATCAGGACAAGATGGTGCTTTTTAATAAATGATATTTTTCGTTCGCGAATCAATTATTACCTAACGGAACTGGCGTGCTATGCGATACCTGATTTTTTGGTGAATACGCTTTCGTGGAGGAGTGATTAGGGTATAGATGTGTATGCTATAATTGGTAGTTAAATTATAAGTATTATGATGTTATGTTTTATACAACATATATAGGTATAGTATATATTATTCGTTTAGTGTTGTAACGCTATATTTTTATTTTACATTTTTTAGCATGCTACAATAAAGTATAAACTTGCCTGGTATATTACATGCGACTGGTTTATCGATAAGAGATTCTTGTATAAAGGTTTGATAAAAAAAGAGGCTGCCACACGGCAGCCTCTTGATTCGATGGTTATATAACCTGATTTATAGCTTGAATATTAATTGCGACATAAAGGTCGTGCCGAGTTGGTTGAATTGCGAGCCATCGTAGGTAGTAATGCTATAGCGACCGTTGAAGGTGAGCGCATTTTTTTGAAGACGCAGCGCATCAGCATCGTTCAATGTTGCCTGGCCATCGCTGTTAAGGGCTACCAGTTTCCATTTCGGGTATACATCAAATATATTCTGTGCAGTAACCGAGAGACTGATCCTGTCGGTAAAGGCGTAGGTTACACCGAGATCGGTAAGAACGTTCGGAGTAAATTCAACACGCAGTGCATCTTTATCAAACAAATCGGCATTGCTAAACTTGGTTGGACCAAACAACGTATTGTTCAGGTTGATGCTGAACTTGCTGGTAACGAAATCCAGTCCCAATATATATTTATACTTCGGGCGACTGGTTAACATAAGTGCTTCTTCTGTTTTGGTAAAGATTTTTCCGCCTGCTTCTGCAATAGGTGCAGGCGTATTCACATTACCGATCAGTTTATTTTCCAATGTATTGTTGCCGGCTACGTTAATATTTACTTT
>NZ_DATCSD010000235.1:0-17773 GCF_036568665.1 Ohtaekwangia sp.
AACTGCAGAGAAATATACAGATGGTCCTGAAGAGTTGCCCGCTAATGTAAGGATACGACATCCGAATCGTCATGCTGACAAGCATACCGAGCACGCTTCTGATGGCAAGCCTACACGAACTTATGCGCGGACAGCATCATCGAAAGCGAGAACATCCAACGAAAATGGCGCAGCCCACGCTACAGATACCGGCACAACGGTTGGGCTGAAGCTTGCCGGCACACTTACCAAACCGCTCTTCGAGCAGCTTGCCAACCACCAGGCCAGTATATATATCACTGCATACCTGCAAACACATCCATCCGGTGCAGAAGTAAATGAGAAGCACGATATCATCGCTTTCAAAAATATACTGCAACAAACTTTTGCGCAGCTTCGCCAGAGTGATATAGATGAAACCACAGCTGTTCGTATGCTTGCCCCCGGTTATGATCTGTTGAAGAATGATCCCTTCTGGTTCAATCAATCAAAAGGCTTGGCTGTATTTATCTCCAACGAACTGTTCCAGTATATCAAGTTACCGATCGCACCACCCGAAGCGTTGCTCATGGGGCCATCGTTCTTTCTGAACCCATTGATACCCCTGATTACATCCACCGAATATTTTTACCTGCTGGTGATCAGTAAAAAACAATCCAGGATTTTTAAAGTCGATACCTTCAGCATTCAACCGATCGATATACCGGAAATACCCAATGGTATAGATGATGTTGTTCACTTCGAAGAGAAAGACGATCAGAACCTGTGGCGCACAGGCAGCAGCGGTGCCGGTGGTGGAGCTAACTACCACGGTGTAGGTGCTGGCAAGCCCGATGAAAAAGAAAACATCGCGCTATACCTGGAGGAAGTAGATGAAACCCTTTGGAAAGAATTACTGAACAAGGAAAATGCACCACTCCTGCTGGCAGGTGTAGACTATATATTACCGATCTATAAATCTGTTTCCGGGTATAAACATATATATCCCGAAACGCTCACAGGAAGTTATGAACATGAAGACCTACAGAAACTGCATCAAAAAGCGCTGGAGCTGATGACACCGTATTTCCAGGAACGACATCAGAAAGCATTGAACAGCTACGCCAATCAATCGGCTACTGAACTCACATCTGCCGATGCAACCGATGTTATACCGGCAGCATACTATGGCCGTATAGCGCATCTGTTTGTTCAACCGGGAGAACACATCTGGGGAACGTTTGATGAAATGGCGAACAAGATTGCCATACACGATACGCAGCAGCAGAACGATGAATGTCTGCTTAACAAAGCTGTTATCAAAACGATACTCACCGGTGGTGAAGTACATATACTGGATAAAGATAAAATGCCAGCCGACAGCAAGATTGCAGCCGTGTTACGATACTAAAAAATATATACCTATGGAAACGACCATGATAAAAAATCCGGAACCCGTAAAGCCACAACATCAAGACCGGCAACCGGGAATTGAACAGGAAATGACACCCCGACCGATCTACGACACGGATGATCCGGGCTACGGAAGACTGAACGGAAAAGTAGCAATCATTACCGGTGGTGACTCTGGTATAGGCCGTGCGGTTGCCATACAGTTTGCTAAAGAAGGTGCCGATGTAACCATTGCTTACCTCGATGAACATGAAGACGCAAAGGAAACAGCCGATGCCATTCGCAAATATGGTAAAGAGGCACTGCTGATACCTGCCGATGTTTCACAAGAAGTAAATTGCCAAAACATTGTAGAGCAAACATTGAAGAAATTCAAACACATCGATATATTGATAAACAACGCAGCGGTACAATACGAGCAGCACGATATACAGTCTATCACCGCGCAGCAATGGGAGTATACTTTTAAAGTAAATATCTTCGCATACTTCTATATGGCGAAATATACCGTGCCGCATTTAAGAGAAGGATGCAGCATTATTAACACCGCATCAGTAACGGCATACAAAGGCAATCAGACGTTGATGGACTACTCTGCCACGAAAGGCGCCATCGTTGCTTTTACCCGAAGCCTATCGCAATCGCTGGCTGAGAAAGGAATCCGCGTAAATGCTGTAGCTCCCGGTCCCGTATGGACACCGTTGATACCGGCATCTTTCCAGGAAGATAAAGTTGAAAAGTTCGGAAAAGATATACCACTGGGCAGACCTGCACAACCGGTAGAGATCGCCTCATCGTATATATTTCTGGCTTCGAAGGAAGGTTCGTTCTTTACCGGGCAAGTGTTGCACCCGAATGGTGGCTCGGTGATCAACACCTGATTTATATATTACAAAAAAACCAAGTATGGGGCCAGGTATTACACGAATGCCTGGCCATCATTGTATATATTACACCAATTTCACCTGTAGCAGCAAGAGTATAGCATCGTTGGAAAGTGCTTCAAACTCTACTTCGGGTGTATGCCACAAAGCAAGGCCATCGCGTGCATGCAACAAACGGTTCTGTACTTCAAACGCGCCCTCTACAACAAAGACAAATATACCGGCTATATTTTCGTCCGGCACAATCAACACGCCTTCTTCCCGGCCCTTAAACTTTCCGATGGATGCAGACACTGTATACCCGTTTTCTTCCTGATCAATAAACGGTATCAGTTTACCGGTTTGTTCCTCCAGATCAAATTCCATTACGGAGGCTATAGCAGGCTGGTATAGCGTCATTGAAAAACGCAGGTGCAAAAAATTGATGAGCTCTTCTTTATACGGATTGGTCAAGGCCACCGTATTGCCTTGCAATACCGGGAGTATAACAACATTGCCCGGCTCCGCTGCACCCGTATTCTCTCCGCTCGAATAGTTTACAGTACCTACTATCGGTATCACTATTATCAGTGAATTTTCCGGACTATATTTAACGATCGTCCTGCCTTCCTTCAGCGTATCATCATTAAATTCTGCCAGGTTCCCAAAAGGCCCGCGGCTCGTTTCATAATATATACCGGAATTGAATGTATGATAGCTGCGGAACCAGTCTTCCTGCGTACACCCTCTCCTGTCGGAAAGATATATAGTGGCTTTGGTTTGTGTTATCATACTGTTTCTTCTATAGCGTGTGGTATACTTCCGGGTATCTCCAGGCGTTGCAGCGATGGCTGCACAAAAGGCTGAAAGGCACTGATGCGCAGATTATTTCGCAAGCTGAGCATATCCGTTTCCATCATTACGTTACGGCTATACGCATCGCGCTGGTCGCCTTCGGCAAACAAAATCAATCCGTTTACCATATCGATCCAGGTAAGTACCTCGCTGTAAAAATGGATAGCCACTTTATGCTGGTCTTTCTCTTTCACATGCGAGTGCAGTATCTCAAACTTGAAGTTTCTGAACGGAAGACAAAGTTTACCCGATACGTTTGCCACATCCGGTATACGTCCGTTCAATTGGCGCAGATACCCCATCGCAGCAGTGCTTACCAGGTAATGCAACTGATCGGCCTTCGGATTACTCTCCAGTATTTCCCGGAAAGTAGTATACTGCTGCTGTTGATTATAGAACTGCGCCTGCATAAAGAACTCCCGGTAAGTATCTTCAAAAACATATTTCTCCCACACACCCGTGGATGCTGCATCAATGATTTTGGTATAGCATAACCGGATAAGCCCCTTCATAATTTTCTATTGTAAAGTGAATAATACTATAAATGACATCTTATATATAGCTAGGCACTCACGTTTATGGTATGCGTAAGCACATAACCATCGGTCATGTTACCGGTTACTGTAGCCAGCTCTTCATCTACCGAATCAGAAAAAACATTGTCGGTGGAGTTATAGGTATCCTGCTTGCCCTTGGTATAGTATTGCGTAGCCGTAGTATATACCAGGTCTGTTACATCCGAAGGAAAAGCGATTTGGGTTACCAGCAACGATGTGCCGCTGGCGTTATAAATATGCACGTGAATATGCGGTGCACGTGACGAATACCAGCCCGGAAAGATAGAAGTAAATCCTACTAATCCATTACTATCCGTTACCTGGCGGCCACGCAAAAAATGCACCGATGTATAATCTACAGTTTGCATGGATGTGCCACCGTATTCAGAGTAATAACCATCTTTATCGCAATGCCATATATCTACAATAGCGCCCTGCAAGACAGCACAGCTGTTGTTCTTATTCTGAATAGTGATCTTGATTGTAAATGGAAGTCCCGTTCTGTCAGAACGTATATCAACCATCTCCAGTGTAGAAGGATTTTTTGTCGGGAAGGGCCCTTCGGTCTCAGAAGGTGTTGTAGTACAGCTGCCCGAGCTCGTAGCCGGATCATCACCTTTACTGCACGACTGTTGTAGCAAAGGTACAACCAAGCTGCTCAGACCAAGACTTTTCAAAAATTGTTTGCGTTGCATACGGGTAGTAATTTGTTATTATATATACTATAGCTGCATGTTTATTAAGAAAAGTACAGATCGCCATGGTTACGTTACGGGGCATTCCTTTCTGAATCAGACAACCCCTACCACAAATCCTGGAATGCCTCCGTTCCGTACAATTCTTAATGATGAAGTTTCATTCGGCAGTATAACGATTTGGTAAGCGTATTTCTTTACTCTTCCTCCCGAAATGAGGTAAACTTATTGTTTATAAAGGTGAGCCTCCGATTGTATTGAGGTGTCGGGGTATTGATGTGTTGAGGTAAATACCCAGCGAATCCTCAACGCATCAACACCTAACACGTGAAGCATCCCCACCTCTCACCATATAAATCGATACAACGTACCCGGCACTGTTTTTCCACTTGCCAATACGCATCCTTTCCTGTATATTTAATGAAGTCCATAAAATCCTTTTCGAAAAAGGCAGTTAGCATCACAACAGAGAGTCATAACAACATGTAGCCAGTGAGTTAACTGTAGCGTATATTTTTTAACCAGGCCCTTGTAAAAATTATGAAAATCACGCTGGACAGAAAAATTCTGATCGGGTTTGTACTTTGTTCAATTGTACTACTGCTGGTAACCATCATTTCGTTCCGCAACAGTGAGAAGTTTGTTGCCACGAACAAATGGGTGAACCATACACGCGAAGTGCTTTATGAGTTTGACCAGATTCTTGTATCTACACTCGAAGCACAAAATGGTGGCAGAGGTTTCGCTTTATTGGGCGATGACGATTACCTCACTCCTTTCTACAGCGCCCGTTCGAGCTTACCGTTGCATGTTAAAAAAGTAAAAGAACTTACAATCGATAATCCGGCTCAGCAGGCCAACATTGAAAACCTGGAGCAGATCACACGCGCTCACATCAAAACACTGGAAGAATATATAACACTCAGGCGGGTCAATGCGGCACAGGCAGAGACACTCTTTCGTTCAGGAAAAACAAAACAACTGGTAGATGAGATACGTACGGTTGTTAATACCGGCAAAGATATGGAGCACGAATTGCTGGTTACGCGCGAATCTCAAAGTGAAAAGGATGGTCGTGGCTTCAATATTATATTCATCGTTTTACTCCTGATAATTGTTATCGTACTGCTCGTAGTATATATACTCATCACCACCAATCTGAAAGCCCTTCGCAAAGCTGAAACAGAAGCTGCCACACAAAACTGGAACCTGCAGGGAAACCGCGACCTTATTCAGAATATGCAAGGCAACAAACGACTGGATGAGCTGGCCAACATCATCATCAACCACCTCACCAAATACCTGCATACAGAATTGGGCATTATATACTTTTCCGATGAATATACTCTTACACTCTCTGCGGCCGGTACCTACTCCGTTGACAGAGATAAAAGATCGATAGCATCTATTCGATACGGTGAAGGCCCCGTGGGACAAGCTGCTGCTGATAAAAAACTGATCATCATACACGATATACCTGCCCATGCATTTCACATTGTTACAGGTTTTGGCAATGTACGCCCGAAAGCTATACTGGTAGCACCCTTTATGTTCGAAGGAAATGTGATTGGTGTGGTCGAGTTGGCAAGCTTGCGCGACTTTACTGAATTGCAAAAGCAGTATATACAACTGGTATCCGATAGTATAGCGATAGCCATTGTATCCGCACAATCACGCGATAAGGCACGCGAGCTGCTGGAAGAAACACAACGACAAAGCGAAGAACTCGAAGCACAACAGGAAGAACTGCGGCAAGCCAACGAAGAGCTGCATGCAAAGACAGAGTTACTCGAAAGTTCTGAAGCTGAATTGCGTACACAACAACAAGAACTGCAACTCATCAACACGGAGCTCGAAGAAAAATCAAACTTACTGGAAGAACAAAAAGAAAAACTGGAAGATGCCAAAGCTACACTCGAAACAAAGGCAAGAGAGATAGAGATTACCAGCAAGTATAAATCAGAATTTTTAGCCAACATGTCGCACGAGTTGCGCACACCACTCAACAGCATACTGATACTGGCACAGCTTCTTGCCGAAAACAAGAATAACCGGTTAGGCGATAAAGAGATCGAATACTCGCGCAACATTCATAATTCGGGAACAGATTTATTAAACCTCATCAACGAAATACTGGACCTCTCCAAGATCGAGTCCGGCAAACTTCAACTGGAGATCGAAGATGTACCTTTCAAAAGTCTTGTCAATCATATATCCTCATTGTTCAGTGAAGTAGCCCGAAACAAAGCAGTCGAGCTCAAGATTGATATTCCCGAAAGTATACTGCGGCAATCCATCACAACAGACAGGCAACGCATAGAGCAGATACTACGCAACCTGCTTTCCAATGCATTCAAATTTACCAGCCAAAACGGTCAGGTAACGCTGGCTATATATCAGCCATCACAAACGGTAAATTACAGGAACAGTGAATTGGCCACTATAAAAAACATGATTGCCTTTTCAGTAAGTGATACCGGTATAGGTATACCGAAAGATAAACGCGATATAATCTTCGAAGCCTTTCAGCAGGCCGATGGTTCTACCAAGCGAAAATATGGCGGCACGGGGCTTGGGCTTTCCATCAGTCGCGAACTGGCCAGTGCCTTGGGAGGAGAAATACATTTGGCCAGCGAAGAAGGCAAAGGCAGTACATTTACCCTATATGTGCCGTTGCACTTCGATAAGTCATTCAGTTCTTCTACTGAACGGCAAGTGGAGATACGCGAAAAAGAACCGGAGAGAACCGAGCCTCTGCGAATTAACAACCATGAGCCCGCCAAAGACAGGAACATTGCAGACGATCGCCTCAATATTACAGAAGCCGATCGTGTTATACTCATCATTGAAGACGATGAGAATTTCGCCAAGATACTGCTCAATTTTATTCATGAGCGAAACTATAAAGGTATAATAGCCACGCAGGGAAATGCCGGTCTCAGTTATGCGCGCCACTATAAACCCGATGCTATACTTCTGGATATGAAGTTGCCCGTTATGGACGGCATTGAAGTATTAAAGCAATTAAAGAACAACCCTGAACTTCGACATATACCGGTGCAGATCATTTCTGCATACGATCAAAAAACAGAAGGGCTTCGTCTGGGTGCTTTCGATTATATACCTAAACCGGTAAGCGTTGGCGATCTGCAAAAAGCATTCGAGAAGATCGAGGATTTCACCAATCGCAAGTTAAAAAAATTACTGGTGGTGGAAGACAATGAACAACAGAACAAAGCTATACGCGAATTGATTGGCGACAGTGATATAAAATGTTCTTCTGCATATCGCGGTACAGAAGCGTATGACCTGCTGCTGCGCGAACCCTTCGATTGTGTAATTGTGGATTTGGGTTTACCGGACATGACGGGCTTTGAGCTATTGGAGAAAATAAAAATGACAGACTCGCTCAACGCTATTCCAATAGTAGTATATACCGGTAAAGAACTGAAGAAGGAAGATAACATACGGCTCAGCAAACTGGCTAACACTGTAGTATTAAAAACTGCCGACTCGCACGAGCGCTTATTAGATGAAACAATATTGTTCCTTCACCAGATCGAATCAAAATTACCCTCCGAGAAACAGCGCATCATCCGCAAGCTTCATCGTTCAGACGAAGTGCTGAGCAATAAGAAGATACTGCTTGTAGATGATGATATGCGCAATATATACTCACTCACCAATGCCTTGGAAGAAGAAGGATTACATTGCGTAACTGCAGAGAATGGGAAGATAGCGCTCGACATGCTGGAGCAAGACAGCACGATAGACCTGGTGCTGATGGATGTGATGATGCCGGAGATGGATGGCTATGAAGCAACAGAAGCGATCCGTAAGATTGAACGACTGCACAGTTTGCCCATTATTGCGCTAACAGCAAAAGCCATGAAAGAAGATAAGGAGAAATGTTTTGCCGTGGGAATGTCAGACTATATTTCCAAACCGGTAAATGTAGAACAACTGCTGTCGCTGATGCGCGTGTGGCTATACCGTTGATGTATATGTCCAACGAGATCAACGATACCGAGTATAAAGAATTACTGGAGTCGATCCGGTTTATATACGGATATGATTTTACCGACTACGCAGTGCCCACCGTAAAACGAAGGATTCTGCACTTTATGAAGAACCATGATATAGAGGCAATCGACAAACTGGCAAAAAAACTGCTGAAGGACGAGCGGTTCTTCGAGGAGTTTGTGCAGGAACTTTCCATCACCGTTACAGAGATGTTTCGCGATCCCTCCTTCTATAAATGTATCCGCGACAAGGTGGTGAAACGACTGGCTACCTATCCTATACTCCGCATCTGGATTGCCGGCTGTGCCACCGGGCAGGAAGTATACTCGCTTGCTATTTTACTGAAAGAAGAAAGTTTACTGGAACGCTCCATCATTTACGCAACCGACATTAACCAGAAATCATTGCAGGCGGCACGCGAAGGTATATATCCGCTCGACAGCATGAAGTTATATACCAACAACTATCTACATGCCGGGGGAAAAAAATCTTTTTCAGAATATTACGTAGCCAAGTATAACTCGGTGCTCTTCGATAAATCGCTGCGCGAAAATGTAGTGTTCTCGCCTCACAACCTCGCGGCCGACAAATCTTTTAATGAATTTCAGTTGATCATCTGCCGGAATGTATTGATGTATTTTAACCAGCATTTACAAAACCGCGTGGTAGACTTGTTCCATGAAAGTTTATGCTCGTTTGGTTTTTTAGGGCTAGGTGATAAGGAGTCGTTGTTGTTCGCCGACAAGCGAACTTCCTTTGATGATATTGACAGACGTGAAAAGATCTATATGAAAGTGAATTGATATGGATGAACGCGTAACCATATTGCTTGTTGATGATAAGCCTGCGAATATATTCGCATTGAAAAATCTGCTGGAACGACCAGAGCGCATGTTTCTAACGGCCACCAATGGAAACGATGCACTGAAGATGGCATTGAACAATCCAATAGACCTTATTATACTGGATGTACAAATGCCCGGAATGGATGGCTTTGAAGTAGCCCAGACGCTGAAGCTTAATAAAAAAACAAAAGATATACCGATCATTTTCGCTTCAGCCGAAAAGAAGGAAAGACAATCGGTTATGAAAGGTTTTGAAGAAGGCGCTGTTGATTACTTATCGAAGCCGCTTGATCCGGAACTCACTACAGCAAAAGTATCGGTACTGCTAAAGATACAATTGCAGAAAAAAGAATTGCTGGAGAAAAATCAGTCGCTGCAAAATGCAGAAGCGCGCATCAAAGTATTAAACGATGATCTGAGTAAAAATCTTCTGCAGTTAAAAGAAGTAAATAAAGAACTGGAGTCATTCACCTATTCTGTATCGCACGATCTGCGCGCACCGGTGCGGGCACTGATCGGCTTCTCCAATATACTTGAGAAAAATCACGCAGAAACATTAGATCCGGAAGCACTGCGTTTGTTGGGCGTGATACGCAAGAATGCCAACAAAATGGGATCGCTCATCGATGACCTGCTGGAATTTTCAAAAATGGGTCGCAAGGAAATTACACGTACGCCGGTAAATATAGACAGCCTCGTAAAAAACAGTATCCAGGAAATAAACGACTCTACGCAACATAAAGCCACGATAAAAATCGACACACTCCTGCCCGTACAAGCTGATGAATCATTGCTCACGCAGGTATGGATCAACCTTATTACCAACGCCATCAAATACTCTGCTAAAAAAGAAAATCCGGTAGTAGAGATAGGTTCTTACCGCGACAATCAATATATAGTATATTTCGTTCGCGACAATGGCGCAGGCTTCAGCATGGAATATGCCGATAAACTCTTTGGCGTCTTTCAACGCCTGCATACTGCCAATGAATTTGAAGGAACCGGTGTAGGACTCGCCATTGTGCAACGCATCGTTGCCAAACATGGCGGCCGCGTATGGGCCGAAGCTAAAATAAATGAAGGGGCAGCTTTTTACTTCTCGTTACCAGACGATAGCCTCGGAGAAAATAAAAAAGTAGCTAACTACTAATGTCAGCTTTCCGGTCTTCCTGTAACCGCTTACTCACAGGTTACCACTAACCTTTAGTTTACTACTCACGCAGGCACAGCTAACAGCACTAGCTTTGCGTGGCTAATAAACTAATTATGAAACGCGACAAAATCATTTATTGGATAACCACTTCACTGGCGATGTTGCTGGGCGGTATATCTTCCTTTTTTTACTTTACACAACCCATGATCGAAGGCTTCCGGCATTTGGGCTACCCTGATTTCTTCCGGGTAGAAATTGCTATTGGCAAAATGCTGGGAGTATTTCTATTGCTGATACCGGGTATCCCTGCAAAATTAAAAGAGTGGACGTACGTTGCGTTCGGCCTCGTATTTATCTCGGCAAGTATAGCCCACAGCGCAGTAGATGGATTTGCAAAAGGTATAATCCCGCTGTTGCCGCTGGCATTGCTGGTAACTTCGTATATATACTTTAACAAATTGCAGCAGTATAAAAAAGCTGCCATGTAAAGTATAGCATACATTGAGTTGGAGTACATCCCTGCAAAATGCGCCAACGGCCAGGCTGCATGGTGTACGCTAACTCTCCATTACAACACTACGGAGTAATGGATTCTTCTTTCTCGTATAGATCTATACTTTTCAACAATTGATCGCTGTGATTGAATATATCGTCCAGCTTAACGATCTCATGCCGTGTTTCATTCTTTTCTCCATCAAAGAGTCCCAGGTACTTTTTATTTCCGTTCAGCCATAAGCGACAGAGTGGTTTACGATTGTTATCGTCCAGTAATATACCATAATACGTTTTTGTGTCGCGGCCCACTACACGTTCTATATTAATGCGCTTCCTCAGAATAGATTTTACAATCATATAGCCTTCCAGTTCCAGCGCTGTAGTCTCAATAGCCTTTTCGTCTTCTTCCGGCTTGAGAGCTTCTTCTGCTACACGTTGCTTTTCCGATTCCGCCTCTTTTGCCAAGGCCGCTTTGAGACGATCGTTGATCATATCGCTGACAAGCTGGTTGATCGACTTCTTTACTATACCGGTAAATTGTGACACAATTTTAGCGGTGGCTTTTCCATCGTATACTTTGGAAATAAAGAAGCGTACAAAATCCTCCGTGGGTTCTTTAAACTCTGCCGAGAGCACGGCTTTGATCTCGCTCGAATATTTTAATTCACTGGCCGTGGTAAATATACTTTCTATATCAAAGTACGACTTATGAAATTTCTTGAGTTCATCTATCTCAGCCTCTTTTATGTCGGTAAGTATAAACTCAAAGAAGGGTTTCTCATCCATTTTATTAGGTTCAACGAGATCTGTATAAAACCGATAGTGCAAACCATTCGTAAGCAGTCCGAATTTAGCTTTTGTTGTATGAAAGTAACGGAATAACTGCGAGTTGTGCGGATCGAGTTTTTCCTGGTGGTGCTTGCATTCAATCAACAGAATAGGTTCACCATTTTTCATAATGGCGTAGTCTACCTTCTCTCCTTTCTTTATACCAAGGTCAGCTACAAATTCAGGATTTACTTCTGCAGGGTTGAAGATGTCGTAGCCCAGTATCTGAATAAATGGAAGCGTTAAGGATGTTTTGGTTGCCTCTTCAGTTTGTATCTGCGGCAACATTTTGGCAACACGATCACCCAGTTGTTTGATCTGATCTTTAAAATCCATATATAGTGAAGTTATGATTTCGCAGGAGGCGTTGCAGCAGTGTATATTCTATAGCATTCAGCACAACAATACTGGCAGCCGTTCACTTTTCTATAGTGTCTCCGTGCAGCCTGTACTGCTTCAAAGCACGAAGGAAAAGGACCTAACGCTATTTTATCTTCCGGCCCAAGCGCGCAGTCGGTTCGATGCACTTCATGCTCACCATTCTCCCGGGCATCGGTGTCTACACAATAAAAGAATACTTTCATTTTCTAAAAATTCATCAAACCTTCACCCCCACTTTGCTATGTAATTGGTACGAACATATTTATTTATATAAGTACCAAGTCCTTTGCCTGCAACAGCTAACAATTTCATTTTCTCAAGATGTATACTCCCTGGCTTTACATCACTATACAGGTATGTTGATCCCTTTTTAAACTTTACCAGCATTTGTTTGGCACCAATCTCATAAGACTGTACGCCCGAATCGCTATTCAAATTTTCATAACGTATCATATATACCCGTAAATTATCGTTGCACTACTTACAACTACACCCCGTTCCAACTATCCATTTGCAACAGCTACCGACACAATCTGCTTTGAGTTTATTGGAACATCCACAGTTGGCCGTTGTAGGGCAACCTGTTCCGCCAGTACTACCAGTACTACCTCCTGACCCCGTCCCCTGATTCCCTCCTGTACCACTAAAAGCATCTTCACATGCCAGGCCATCGCTGTCATTATCCAAAGCGGCAAAACAATCACGATCCGAATCAAATGCTGCCTGTGCTTCTTGCTGTGTTGTGTAATTCCTACAGTTCGCTTCAGGACATTCCTTCTCGGTATCTGAAGAAGAACTGCAAGACAACGCAGTAACAAGCATTAAAATGAGTATTACAAACCGTGGGAGAAAATATCTCATAAGCATTTAGTATATATACCAACCTATATTTATTGATGCTGCCAGCATTTACCATTGGCATTTTGTGTCATTCGTTTGCAGCGTGTACCTGCTTTTGTTAATGCAGAACACTGTTGAGAAACTGGTTCTGATACTTGTTCTTTCTCCTCATCCTTCTCTTGTAGCAGCTCCTGTTTTGCTTGTACTACCCCTTCGCGAGGAGTTGCCTGAGGAGCCACCGGTGCTGCGGGCGATTTTTCCTGCGATGGCCGGCATACACTGCAAGCGGTATAGCCACGTTCCTTTGCTTCCTTTAGTGTAATCTCGTAACTACTATATTTCAAATATCTGCAAGTACTCTTATGATATTTAGCACCGGTGCGCGTGATATAAACATGATCTGTATTCGACTGACTGAATGTGCAACCGTGGATCAGCAGAATAAAAACAAAATTGAGAATAACCCTCGGTACAACAGAATAAAAACGCATAACGTATGGAATTACCCGAAAGTAGAGCGGGCGGAAAGATTGCTGAAAACATTCTTCCAAACGGGTATATTTTCTTTCCGAAATCATTCTTTTTTACTCCGAACGACTTCTCCTGTTTCGATATCGATTTGAATCTATTCAGGAGATATTTGAAAACTCCAGTGATCACCGGTTCTCTCAAATACATATCGTTCTCGCGGAGGGAGCGCTATAATTTCCATCGCATGGCGCTTCATTCCTTTTGTATTTTCAGATTGTGAAGTAAATGTGAGGGAAACGCCAATGAACCGTATGTTATTCGTATAGCTTACCCACACGGCAAATGTATTTTCCGACAGGCTTTCAATTTCTCCGGTCTTTCCTTCCAGCGGTTGGGTATTGATAAAAAAGTAATGCACATCGCTGACTCCCGGCTCTTGCTTCACATAAATATCGGGCGATTGAAAGCCATACATATTTAACGGGTTCAACTCCTGCATATTGGCATCCAAAAGTGCATCAACATTTTTCTTGAAGCGAACCGTTTTATCACCGGTGTTCAGCACGTAGTCATTCCGGTAATAGGAGTTTAAATTCTTAAAGGCAGTATATAGCGATACAATTTTATCCTGGGTCGCCTTTTTTGTCAGCTTCAGATTTAATTCCTCCTTTAATCGTTCCTGCTTTTTTTCTTCCAGGTCAGCTATATGATTTTCTATACTTTGGTGGATATACGCTGTATCGGGCTTGTTCGTATGAAGCGACTTAAATCCATAAAATCCCAGAATTGCCAACAATGTGAATACAATCGACAAGAACCATTTTTTAGCAGGTAGTTTCTGAATTATACCAGTCGCAATCACATCAGGCTTGCGCTGTCTGTTGATCTCCTCTACTAATTTTTCCGCGACATTGTCAATACCTATAGTTGCACTGATAGCATACATATTAGCCATGGGTGGATGAGCAACAGCAAGTTCTTCAGGAGTTATATCATACAATACCGGAAGCAGTACTTTTATACCGGCTTTTTCTTTTTCCAGCAAGGCATGAAATTCGCGTAACGCCCATACAGCTTTAAGATAGTTAGGGCTAATAATAACAACACCAAACCGGCTCTGCTTTATACCGGCTTCAATTGCTTTAATTATATCATCGCCTACGTGCAGCTCGCGACCGGAATACCAAATACACAACCCTCTTTTCTCCAGGAGTGCACACAATTCATTGGCAATGGGAATTTTGTCTTCTACCGCATGTGAAATAAAGACATCATACTTTTTCTTCGGGGTTTCCATGAAATAATTATTAAGGAATGATAGAGTCTTTCATCCCAATACTCAAGATAACTTTCCCGACAGCGGCAGAATGTTTCCAAAAACTACTTTATAAACTTCAAACGACTCATTAATTCATCCCTGTAGTCTTTACTCATTTGCACCTGCTTCTCTCCTCCTAACCGTACAATATTGCCATCAAGGGCCGTAATCTTGTTGATGTTGATGACAAACGACCGGTGTATTTTCATGAAATCACGATTATTCAATTGCTCATAAACATGATTCATACTGGTGGTCATCGTGTGAACTTCCTGCTCTGTTACAATGTAGCAGTATGACCGATCTGCTTCGAGGTATATAATATCTTCCAGATGCAGTTTTATATACTGATTTTTAGATCGCAGAAATACATGATCTTTAACCCAAGGAGATTGATGTTCTCTCTTTGCGCGTGCATTGCTGAATGCCAGATCGATTGACCGGATCAGGTCTGCTTCCTGAAAAGGTTTTGATAAATAGGCTGCAGGCATTGTCTTCTTGGCTCGATCAATAGTTTTAGTATCTACATATTCACTTAAATAAATGATGGGTACATCATATTTATCAAGAATTACGCGGGCGGTTGAGATCCCATCCATGGCACCTGATAAATTAATATCCATGAGAATAAGATCGGGGGCTATATCTTCAACCATTTCTATAGCTTCCTCGCCCGAACCACACGTGCCGGCTACTTCCAAAGAATGCTTCACCAGTTTTGATGCAATGTCTTCAGCTATTAACAGCTGGTCTTCAACGATAAGTACTTTAATCTTTTCCATTACTATGAAAGGGGAATGTCCAACGTGAATGATGTTCCTTTATCTGTATTCATATCCAATTTTCCTTTAAGTTCTTTCAGCAACGTCTTTACCATTTTAAGTCCAAATGCACCGGTCGTTTTCTTACCGGCAGAATCTTCAAATCCGGAACCATTATCACTAATCTCCAGCGATAAACTTTTCTGTTTATTCAAATATAGCGACACGTTCAGGGCAGGAAGCGGCTGTTGTGTGTAGGCATATTTAAAGGAATTGCTCACCAGTTCATTGATTATTAATCCTAACGGAATAGCCTTATCAACATCCACATGTACTTCTTCCAGTTTCAGATTCAGATTAAAATTCCGGTCGGCAAATCCGTATGTATGCGACAGGTATTGTACAAGCTCGGTTATATAGTCTTTAATATTAATATTTCTGTTCTGGTCTCCCAGGTATAGCTTTTTATGGATCAGCGCCATAGCGTTTACTCTGCTCTCGCTGCTCTTCACTGCCTGTAACGCATTTTCATCCTGCAATTGCTGCGACTGAAGACTTAAAACGCTGGCCAATATTTGCAGATTATTTTTTACGCGATGATGGAGTTCCTTTAGCAATGTCTCTATATGTCGCTTGCTGCTGCGCACTACTCTGAAATTATAGTATACCAACACCACGATAACAATAAATAAAAAGAGCGCTATAATTAATCCTTCAATAAGAATCTGCTTCGTTTTCAGTTCTGTCTGGCTAATGGCATGTCGCTGCTCCAGCAATACAATTTGCTGCTCCTTCTTCTCAACGTCATACCGGAACTGCATACTCATTAAGCTCTCCGATTTTTGCTGCGTCATCAGGCTATCTCTCACTACCAGAAGTTCCCTGGTATATCTGAATGCCTGTGCAAAATCTTTTTTCTTCTCCAACAACTGGATTCGTATTTCAAGATTTCTCCGCAGTTCGTTTAGCGCACCGGAACGGGTAATCAATGCATGCGCATCGTTCAAAAACTGTTCAGCATGCTTTAAATCTGCCAGCGCGATAGAAACCTTCGCCAGGTTATTGAGTGTAACAGCCTCACCAAGTATATCTTTAAATTCCCGTTTGATAATCAGCGATTCCTCATAATATTCTTTTGCCGCAGCAAATTTTCTCTGCTCATATAGGGCATCGCCAATGTTATTCAATGTACTTGTTAAAGTCTTTCGTTCGTCTGACGCTCGCTTAATTACAAGTGCCTCCTGTAAATTTTGCAATGCACTATCGTATAGGTGCATGGCTATATATATTTCTCCAATAGAATTTAAAGATTGACCCACCAGGCTGGCGATTCCCAGACTTTTTCGAACGTTTAATGCCTTGCGCGCATATAGAAGCGCATCTTTATAGTCGCTTGTTTTTAAATAGACCAGGCCGATTGTATTATAGCAGGAGGCTAATGTTCGGCTTGGCTCCTCTTTCATTTTTGCCAATGCGCCAAAGGCGTGCTCCAGAGATTTCTCATAAATCCCTTTGTTCTTAAATATAATAGAGAGATTAGTATCCAGGATAATAGCATTGGTAGTATCCTTTAATTCGTGATAAAGCCCCAGCGATTTTGTATAGTAATAAATACTGCTATCCATCAATCCCCGCAGGCTATAGATAACACCTATACCATTAAAGTTTGAAGCTAACAGTTCTTTATTCTTCTCTATATTTTTTTGGCTGAGAGATTTGTAATAGTATAGCAGGGCACTGTCGTTTTGCCCATCCTGGTAATACTGAAAAGCTAATAAAGATAGGGTTTTCGCGGTGGCGGCAGGATCGTTCTTTACTATAGCTTGGCGCAACTGTTGGTTCAAACTGTCCTTTCGGGCTTGCGCCAGACTAATTACTGGTAACAGGACAAGCAAGATCGGCCAACGTTTAAAGTTCATTGCTATAGGTTAGGTAACGCTTGGGTAAGGTAGTAAAAAAAAAGAAAACGGTGAAGTACTTTGTTACTTCACCGTTGAAAATTATATAGCCACTGTATCAGCAGGCACGGCATTGGTCTTTGGCGGTGGTATAACAATAGGGTCATCATCATCGTCACCATCGCCACGAAGTATAGGTTCGTCATCGCAACTGAAGGCTGCTATAGCCAAAAACATAATCAGGACATATTTAAAATTTTTCATAGTTTTAGCAGTTAAGGGTTACACATAGCGGGGCTGCGATTTCGAAAAGGCATGGAAATCCCGTGGAGTGATCCTGGATCAGTCCGGTATAAATGGATATTCGTAAGGCTTTCGATTGCGCAGGTTACCCGCAACAATTGATCATGAGGTGTGTG
>NZ_DATCSD010000236.1:0-3337 GCF_036568665.1 Ohtaekwangia sp.
CTCCAATGAATGTGTAGGCACAAAGTATATACGACTCACCGCTCCGGGCTGGTGACCACTTCTGCCGGCACGTTGTAAAAAACGCGCTACACCTTTTGGTCCGCCAATTTGTATCACCGTTTCTACCGGGCGAAAGTCAACACCAAGATCAAGACTTGAAGTACATACCACAGCTTTCAACTTTCCCTCGTGCAGTTGCTCTTCCACCCAGTTGCGTAACTCCTGACTGATAGAGCCATGATGCATCGCCATCAATCCTGAAAGCTCAGGGGCTTTATCCAGCATCTTCTGATACCAGATCTCGGCAAAGGAGCGCGTGTTGGTAAAGATCAGTGTAGTACTGCTTCCTTTTACTATATCTACAACTTTCTGCAGCAAGTGTATACCTAAATGACCCGCCCATGGCATACGATCGACAGAATCGGGTAACACTGATACTACTTCGATCTTCTTTTCAATATCCGCCTTTACAACAGTATATTTCTTTTCGTGATAATAATTACCGAGCAGTGCCTGCAGCGCTTCATCCATATTACCAATGGTTGCCGAGATGCCCCACACTTTCAATTCGGGTGCTATGGCTTTGAGTCGCGACAACGCCAGCTCTACCTGCACGCCACGCTTGGAGCCCATCAGCTCGTGCCACTCATCAGCTACCAGTACTTTTAATTCTTTGAAGAAATCCGGATAATCTTTTTGTGCCAGTAACAAGTGAAGACTCTCGGGTGTAGTAATTAATAGCTCTGGCGGTTTCTCCTTTTGTCGCTGGCGCTCTTTCAATGATGTATCGCCCGAGCGAACACCCACTTTCCATGGAAGACCAAGTCCTTCAACCAGACGATTAGCCGATAATTCAATCTCTTTGGATAATGCACGTATAGGGGTAATCCAGATCGCCTGCAGGCCATTACTCTTTTGCTTCTTATAAGTATCCGGATGGTTACGTATAAACTCCAGCATCAACGGCATCATCAGCGAATAAGTCTTGCCACTGCCGGTGGGCGCATTTACAAGTCCGCTTTGCCCTGCCAGGTATGCCTGCCACGCTTCTATCTGAAACGCGAAAGGTTTCCAATCTCTTTCAGCAAACCAATCTTTTCCTACTTTTACAACATCAATGGCCATTGAAAATAAAATTAGAATTTCTGCGCATGGCAAAAA
Source organism: Ohtaekwangia sp. (assembly GCF_036568665.1). Taxonomy (GTDB): domain Bacteria; phylum Bacteroidota; class Bacteroidia; order Cytophagales; family Cyclobacteriaceae; genus Ohtaekwangia. The sequence continues at coordinate 1,162 of NZ_DATCSD010000236.1, forward strand.
ACATTTTTCGGTTCACGTGGTTTTAGGGTGGTAAAGGTTTGGAGATGGGGAAATATTCGATCAAAGAACTCGAAAAGCTATCCGGCATCAAAGCGCACACTATTCGCATCTGGGAGAAAAGGCACAAGATCATTGAGCCTTCCAGAACTACTACCAATATCCGGTTCTATTCTGACGATGATCTGAAGAAGATCATCAATGTATCGTTACTGAACAACAATGGTATAAAGATCTCGCGCATTGCTGACATGACGCTCGATGAAATGAACCGCAAGGTTTTAGAGTTCAGCGAGAGCCGCAACGATGTGGCTATACACATTGATCAGCTCATACTGGCCATGATCGACATGGAAGAAGAAGGATTCGAAAAGAAACTGAACACCCTTATTCTTCATGATGGATTTGAAAAGATCATCATTGAAATTATATACCCGTTCCTGGAAAAGATCGGTATACTTTGGCAGGCACATAACATTACTCCGGCTCACGAACATTTTATATCCAACCTTGTTCGCCAGAAAATTATAGTAGCAATCGATGGTCTTCCTATACCACCCAAGACTGCCCGCAAGATGGTGCTCTTTTTACCGGAAGGAGAAATGCACGAGCTCGGCTTGCTGTTCCATAATTACCTGGCCCGCAAACAGAATTATCGCACATATTACCTGGGACAAAACGTTCCGCACGATGATCTGGTTGGTGTCATTGAAGTTCATCAACCCGACTGGTTAGTTACATCCATTACTACTCCTGTGAGTGGCTCTGTTGAAAATTACTTTAAAAAGCTCTCGCACGATTTTCCCGGCATCACTATCTATGCCTCAGGCATGCAAACTTCCCGCTATAAAGGTCTCAAAGTTCACAACGTTCACGTCTTCTCCACTGCGATGGAATTTAAAAATCTGATCGCCTGATCAGTTTTTGTTTAATCCTTTCTTCTAATTCTTTTTCAACCCATTCGCTATCTCATTGACAGCCAATCGATCCTGTTTGTTTGTTTTAATTTTGTTTAATATTTTACAATTTTTAATAAACAAAATAAGCTTTATAAAGCTTTAATACATAAATTTGTTTAACTATTAATCAAAATAACTAAACACAATATATATGACCGCTACTGAATTTACATACCAGATTGCCGGTCTGAGAAGCACTCTCCAGACGTTCACCAGGAGGTTTACAAACGACCGCGAAGAGTCTCTCGATCTTGTACAGGATACCATGCTTAAGGCGTTGATGTATCGCGACAAATTCAGGCAGGATACAAACCTGAAAGGGTGGCTTTTCACCATTATGCGCAATACGTTTATTAATAATTACCGCAGATCGCAACGCGTAAGAACTTCGCACGATACTACGCGCGATCTATACTTTCTGAATGTGGAAGAAGAACATACCTTCAACCGCCCGCAGGAGAGTATGGAGTTTAAAGAGATCTGGCGCAACGTCAATACGATTAAGGATGAATTTCTCACGCCCTTCAAGATGTATACATCAGGGTATAAATATCATGAAATAGCCGAGCACCTGAATATTCCGATTGGCACAGTAAAAAACCGCATCTTCCATGCGCGCAAGGAAATACAAAAAAGATTACAAGGATATTGAGTAAATTCCTGCATAACCTGTATTCCTCATGAGTCGCATTGCAGTAATAGGTTCCGGTTTCTCAGGTCTGTCGGCCGCATGCTATCTTGCTAAAGAAGGATTTGATGTAACGGTCTTCGAGAAGAACGAATCGCCCGGAGGCCGAGCACGTCAGTTCAAGGCAAATGGTTTTACATTCGATATGGGACCAAGCTGGTATTGGATGCCCGATGTATTTGAAAATTTCTTTGCTCACTTTGGTAAACGTGCTTCGGATTACTATACGCTTCAGCGGCTCGATCCCTCCTATCGCATTGTATATAGTATAGAAGATGTGCTGGATATACCAGCCGGTATAGAAGAACTCCATGCGCTGTTTGAAAAGCTGGAACCCGGCAGTGGTATATATTTGAAGCAATTTTTGCAGGAAGGTAAATTCAAGTACGATATAGGTATACATGACCTGGTGCACAAACCCGGTTTGTCGGTTAAAGAACTGCTCAGTATTGACTTGATGAAGAATGCACTTCGCCTGCATGTCTTCCAATCTATAGCTACCTATATCCGTAAATTCTTCAAAGAAAAAAAA
>NZ_DATCSD010000237.1:0-15862 GCF_036568665.1 Ohtaekwangia sp.
GAGCTGCAAGAACTTTACTTCTCGCAGCTCGCAACTCAAACCTCGCAGCTATCTCTACGATTCTACCAGCGAAGTATTCTGGATCATATTCTTATGTATGAATGCTCCCAGGTGGTTTACGTTATGTTTCAATACTATATCAAAGTTCTTTTCTGCTTCGGCTGCGTTGCCATTGCCGAGACCTAAGTTACCGAGGGCCATCAGGTAATGACAATGAATTTTATTGCGCAGGTCAAGGTCCTGATCAAACACCAGCAAGTCCGGTAACGACACTGCGAAGTAATCGATCTTGATCTTGTCGAAGAGATGTTCTTCACCAAAGCCGATCAGTCGCTTGAATATCTTTTCAGCTTTTGCATGTTCACCTAATTTTTTCCAGGCCAATCCCTGATAGAAAATCTTATCGGGTTGCTGATCGTTGTAATATATAGCCTGTACCGGTTCGCTCAGCCCTACCGTTGCGCGGTTAAAATATTCGTTCGCTACGATCTGCTTGCCGAGTGCTTCGTAGCAACAGCCTTTTAAGTAGAATATATCATTCTCCTGTGCACCGTATAGTTTTCCTTCGCCCAGGTTATGCGGATATACTTCTGCTTTCTCCAGCAAGGTAAGGGCACTTTGATATTGTCCTTGCGCTATCGCCAGCTTTGCTAATTCTATATGTGCTGTTAAATACTGACCTACTACTTTACCTTCGCCACCTTCCCACGGGTGGAATATACGCGCCTCCAGAAGTTGTCGGGCCTTTTCGTATTGCTCCAGGTGATTGTAGAGCGTTATGCGTTCAAGGTATAGATCGTCACGGTCTTCAGTTAATGCGAGGTGTTTCTCCAGCAGTGCCAATCTTTCCTGGTGTGGCTTGTTCAGCTTCTTGTAAAGCTGGTCGAGTTCCATCAATACACGCGCATCGGTAGAGTCAAGCGCGAAAGCTTTCTCCAATGCCTTCAGTGCTTTCTGCTCGTTGTTCTGTTTGTTATGATACGCGAGCGCTATATTTCGATATACAGTAGGGAAGGAGGGATCAAGATTGATAGAAGCTTCCCAGCAAGCAATGGCTTCGGTATACTGGCGGTTGGCATACCAGAAATTGCCGAGGTAATACGGAGCCTTGGCGTCAGCAGTGTTCGCAGCTATAGCGTATTGCAATACATTTACATCTTCCACGCGGTTGGGGAAACAGTAATCGGATTTAGCTGCAGCGCCTTTGCTATACCAGCCTTGTGCCTGCGCTTTGTTATCCGACTTCTCTGCAAAATATCCGAGATAATAATATACCATCGGGTATATAGTATCTTTTCCGTTTATCGTCAGCGAGAGGAAATCAGTTGCTTCTGTATATAGTCCGGCATGCGCATAATCAAAAGTATATTCAATGTAATTATGCACATAGTCGCGTATCAGTTTGCGCAGGTATACCAGTTGTATTTCTGCGTTGGCAGGATTGAGATCTTTCAGCAGCAGGTAATTTTCGTAGAGACAGCCGTAGTTGAATTTATCCAGCGAAAGCGATTCACTTGCCCATTGTATTGCTTCATCTTTGCGGCCCAGCTTACGCAGAATAGCGGTCTTCAGGTGGCGGGCAGTATGGCTATGATAATTTCTAACGAGCGATTTCTCCACGAGATCGAGTGCCTCTTCAAAATTACCCTTGCGTGTAGCGATGCGTGCCAGGTTCAGGTATGAGCCATGCTGAAACGCTGCGTTCCAGGTTGCTTTATAGAATGCTTCGAATGCTTCATCAAAGCGCTCCAGGTGCGAGAGACATATACCGAGGTTGAAGTACGGCTCGCCATCATACGGGTTCGGGTTGCGTTGTGTTAACGTCTGTATAGCCGTTTGAAAGTAATGCTCTGCTTTTGCAAACTGTCCGCGTTTTAAATACCACAAACCCATCGCGTTGTTGTTGCGCACATCGCCCGGCTCTCTGCGTATAGCCTCTTCGTAGTAGTCGGTTGCTTTATAGGTTGCGTGGCGGTATTGTTCAATGTGTAGTCCTGTAAGGAATAATTGCTCAATGCTCGCTATATCTTTAGGATTTTTTGCCGGGTTAGCCGGGTTAGGCACAGCCTTCGATGTTTGTTTCTCCGGTCTGTACGATACCAGCAATTTTCCATCAGCCGCGGTCAGCTTGAAATATACTTTCTCGGCTATAGCTTTTACCGGCAGCGAAAGTGTTTGTGCGAAAGGTTGTGCCGGTGAAAGTGTAACGTTGGTAGCGAAAATTTCTTTTCCATCATATTCCACAACGGCTTTTGCATTTTCATAGAGCGCAGTAGTATATAGTTTGAGGGAGAGCGCGTTGTTATCGATCTCCAGGTTTACCAGCGCATCCTTGGTAGCATTCTTTACAACACCCAACTCGCTATAGGGCATGAAGTATTGTGTAAAAGTTCGCTCTTCAAAAGGTTGTATCCACGAGAAGTCCGGTTGATTATCCGTAAATACACCCGTCATCAATTCTATATAGGGACCATCTTCATCCGTCAGGTTACGATCCCACGCATAGCCAAATTCTCCGTTACCCCACGTCCATTGTTTTTTACCGGGCGATACATGGTGATTGGCCACGTGCAGCAAACCTCCTTTAGAGTCATGTTCATAGCCCCCCATAAAATCATAATTCGATTTGATGGCCATATAGGAAGTAGGCACCGGTATATTTTTATAGCGCGATATATCTACACCTGCCGAGTAATCTACTTTATAGTATGTACCCTTCGCGATTGGAAACTCCGATACATCGCGTTTACCATGATCGAATACAGCATGTACATCCGGAGGAAAAACCGATTGATAATCGTCATTTACTTTTACGGCCGGGTTTGCCCACCATAAAAATGTCTGCGGAAACGGAGTGCGGTTATAAAGCTTTACATTGATCTCGAGGTATGCTTTATCCGGATATAGTCTGAACCCCGCCATTCCTTTTGTGCGAAACATACGCTCCACTTCATTTACCCAAACCGTTTTACTTCCATCGTCATGTTCTTCAATTGTAAAATCGATCGGGTCAAATGTACTCGGGCGATGGTGCTGCGGCCAGTTAAATTCTATACCGCCCGATATCCACGGACCGGTCAGACCTACCAGCGCAGGTTTTATCACCTGGTTATAGTATATAAAGTGACGTTCCTTGATTTTATCGTACGCCATCTGCACACGTCCGCCCAGCTCGGGCAGTATCATAATCTTGAGATACTGGTTTTCCAGGAACAGTGCATGATAGGTTTTATCTTTTTTCTCATCGAGAATTTTTTCAATCACCGGATGTGGATAAACAACGCCGCTGCTCCCCTGATATACCCGGTTCTCGAGGAAAATTGGATTTTTTTCCGGTTTTCCAATGCCGTAGGTAGGGATCGTCACGTTTTCTTCCCAAACAGATACAATGTTGTTGCTTTTCATCTAAAACGATTGTTTTTTAGCAAAACTATAGGGAGTAGAACCGACATTCGATGGACTTCCTTTCTCTTTTGATGGACAATTTTATTACGGTATAGCATGCAGCAAGTGATTCGGAAGCGTGAGGGGTTTGAGGGGCAGCGAGCCATTGTATTGCCTAAAAAGATACTGGAGATCTGCGGCTATACTCCGCCCATCAATTCGCTATATATTACCGATATAGGTTTCTATCCGCGTGCCGCCTATCATTATCGCGAGCGGCCCGGAGGTATATCTCAGAATATACTTATATACTGCACCGAAGGTAAAGGCTGGCTCGAAGTGCCCACAGGTCGCTATAATGTTAGTCCCAATGAATTCCTGATTATACCGGCCGATATGCCGCATAAATATGGTGCAGATGAAACCTCACCGTGGACTATACATTGGATACATTTTAAAGGTATACAATCGCCTTACTTTGCTTCGCTGCTCTCGAAGCAGTATAAAGAGTTTGTAAACTATTCGCCATTCCTCGAAGAGCGCGTGCGCATTTTCGATTCTATTTATAAAGCATTGGAGTCGGGGTATAGTCTTGATAATCTGGCGTATTCGAGCATTAGCTTTTCATACTTCCTGGCATCGTTCAGCTTTACCGATAAGTTTGCTTCTGCGCACCATTCCATCGAGAAAGATTCGGTAGATATATCCATAGAGTATATGCAAAACCACCTCGATGTACCTTTAACGCTGGAGGAACTGGCATCATCAATTAATCTATCCGTGTCGCATTACTCCAGTATATTCCGGAAGAAGACCGGGTACTCGCCCGTGGTATATTTCAATCATCTCAAGATCCAGCACGCGTGCCGGTATCTTCAGTTTACTTCTTTGAGGATCAATGAAATAGCGATAAAATTAGGGATTGAAGATCCGTATTACTTCTCGCGGATGTTCACCAAGATCATGGGGATGTCGCCCCTGGAATATCGCAACAAGAAGCATTAATGGTCGATTCTCGACTGTCTGTTGCACCGTAAAAAAATCCATCATTAAAATCTAATTCTCCATTCAAACGGTTGCGTTTATCACAGACTTTTGTAGAAATCGATTTCGGATAAATGGGAAAAAGCTCGTATATATTTCTAATTAGTTTGATCGCGGCTTTCGGTGGATTGCTGTTCGGGTTTGATATCGCGATCTTCTCCGGCACTATTCCTTTTATACAGCCGCACTATCATTTAACAGAAGCACAACTCGGCTGGACTGGTAGTTCTTTATATGTAGGCTGTATTATCGGTACACTTATTACCGGCTACTTTACGGATCGCTTCGGTCGCAAGCTGCCGCTCACCATTGCTGCCGGTATATTTATGATCTCTTCTGTTTTGATGGGATGGGCCCCCAGCTATAGCATGCTTATCTTCTGGCGCATTATAGCTGGTATAGGAGTAGGAGCAGCGTCTATGCTGTCGCCCTTATATATAGCCGAGGTAAGTCCCGCAGCGATTCGTGGTCGCATGGTGTCCATCAATCAGCTCACCGTTGTCATCGGTATCCTGCTCGCATACTTTTCGAATTATATACTGGCCGATACCGCCAACAACTGGCGGTGGATGTTTACTTCCGGTTCTGTACCATCGGTTCTTTTCTTCTTCTGCGTATTTCTGGTGCCGGAGAGTCCGCGCTGGTTATTGAGTAAAGGATATATAGAGAAAGCAAAAGCTGTACTCGCAAAAATTTCCGGAGAGGCAGACGTTGATAAACAGATCAATGCTATACAACAGGTATCGCAGCGAGAAGTGAAAGGTAAACTTTCTGATCTCGTAAAACCCGGTATAACATTCCTGGTAGCGCTGGGTATAACCATCGCTATATTTCAACAGATCAGCGGAGCGAATGCTATATTCTTTTATGCGCCTATCATTTTCGAGAAGGCCGGCATGAATGTGAAGGATCAACTCTTTCAACAGATCATGATCGGTGCTATCAATCTCATATTTACTCTGGTAGCCATGCAGCTGGTAGATAAGCTGGGCAGAAAAAAACTGATGCTGGGCGGTGCTTCGCTTATGGCACTGTGGCTTTTCCTGGTAGGGCTGTGTTACTACTTCAACCTCTTCCAGGGATATATACTTACTTTCTTCGTGCTCGCTTTTATAGCCACGTATGCTACCACACTGGCACCGGTAACGTGGGTGCTCATCTCCGAAATATTTCCGACACGCATACGCGGCATTGCCGTATCGGTAGCAACGTGTATGCTATGGGTTGCGTGCTTTGCGCTGGCCTATGGCTTCCCGATATTGATTGAATGGCTGGATGCTCCGCAGACTTTCTTCCTTTTCTCGGGCATCTGCCTTCTATACTTTTTTATACTGCTTCGGTATGTGCCGGAAACAAAAGGAAAAACCCTCGAACAATTTGAGACTGAAATCATAAGACATTGATCAGACTGATCACCTGGTCATATACTATACCCAAAACTCCAAACGAATAATGCCTATGAAAATTCATCTTCCGCATGTTTACCACCACCCGGCTGCATACACCCTTGTAGCGGCAGGAGGAGCGTGTATATCCTGTGAAAATCTACAGGAGGAATTAGTAAGCAGAATAAAAATCTAACACCGTAAATATTATGAAAAATACTTTACAGTATATTTTGATCATCGTAATGCTGGCAGCCGTGCCCGGTACATTGCTGGCGAACCCGCTGGCAGACGTTGGTCAGCAGACTACCAAAGTATCAGGACAGGTAGTTGCCAGTGGATCGGATGGCGTGAAAGAAGTGCTGCCCGGTGTAAACATATTAGTAAAAGGTACAACAGTAGGTACTGTGACTGATGCAGACGGACGCTATAGCTTGGAATTACCTACATCCGATGCTGTGCTCGTATTCTCGTTCATTGGTTATGTTACGGAAGAAATTCCGGTAGGAGGGCAATCAACAATAGATATTAACATGACGCCCGATGTAGCTACCCTCAGTGAAGTAGTGGTAGTGGGTGCTGTGTTAAAGCGCAGCGATCTTACAGGATCAGTGGCCGCTATAGAAAGCGAGAAGTTGAAAGAACTTCCTACAACCAGCGTAACACAAGCCCTGAACGGACGCCTGGCCGGTGTATATATACAGAACTCTCCCGGTGTATCAGGTGGTGCAACCATTCGCGTACGGGGTAACAACTCTATACAGTTTGGTAACGGCCCTATATTTGTCGTGGATGGTTTGATTATGGATGGAGGTCTTAACCTGATCAATCCCAATGATATTGAAACGATCGATGTATTGAAAGATGCATCGGCTACTGCTATATATGGTGCGCGCGGTGCCAATGGCGTAGTGATCGTTACAACCAAGAAAGGTAAAAAAGGTCCGGGCCGTGTTACGTACGATGGCTGGTACGGTGTGCAGCAGTTTACCAAAACGATGCCGCGCCTCGGAGCCAAAGATATATTTGACCTGCGCGTAGATGCGTATGCCAATACCTATATGGATGCAAACCCGACTGCGAATCGCGATGCCTATATCAACAATGTATTGCTGAATCCGAACAGTCCGAACACACCTTTTGCGCCATACGAGTTTGATACCTATAACAGCGGCAAGAGCTATAACTGGCTGGATGCGGTTACGCGCAATGGTATACAACAGAACCATACCGTGAGTTTCTCTAAAGGAAATGACGATGGTGCATACTATGTAAGCTTCAACTATACAAAGAATAAAGGTTTGATGGAAAATTCTGACTACAACAGAATTACCGGAAAGATAAACCTGGAGCAGAACGTGAAGTCATGGTTAAAGATTGGTACGAATACCACCTATACCAGAAGTCATGAGTCGTATGTACAGGGTGATATATTTGGTATTGCCAACGGTGCTAACCCGCTGTTGCCGATTGATGATACAACCAAATACCTGAAGTGGGCTAACAACCAGAACATCGATGCATACAATCCTGTGCGCAGCTTGCGCATTGATGGCGATGGTTACCAGACACGTTTGATGACCAGTAACTATATAAGTGCGAAAGTTACCAGTAAGCTTACACTTCGTACAACGATATCATTCGATATCATGGATAAGAAAGATCTCTGGTATACACCACACGATCTCGGTCAGTCTATACGCAACAGTACATTTGGTACAGCGCAACAACGCAACGACCATTGGATGAACTGGCAGTGGGATAACACAGCAACCTATAATATACTCTCGGGCGATCATAACCTGACAGCGCTGGCAGGTTTCAGTATGCAGCACAATGGCTGGGACTATAATCAATTGGATGCAACCGGTTTTGCTACAGACGATTTCTCCTATAAATATGTAGGCGGTGCTTACCTGAAAGATAAATTCCAACTGGCTTCCGATTTTCAGGCAAACGCCATGATGTCGTATGTAGGCCGACTCAACTACTCCTATAACGAAAAATACTTTGCTACATTAACAGCTCGCGAAGATGGTACATCACGCTTTGGTCCTGGTCACAAGTGGGGATTGTTCCCTTCATTGGCTCTCGGCTGGAATATAGCAGAGGAAAATTTCTTCCAGAATCTTAATCTAAGCTTTGTAAATATAGTGAAGCTCCGTGCCGGCTATGGCAAGGCGGGCAATCAGAATCTTACCAACATTGATAACGTATCGATCAACTATCCCTATAAATCATTGTACTATCCATCCTATTCAAACGGATCAGTATCCTATATATCGGATGGAAGATTGGGTAATCCGAATCTTAGCTGGGAAAAGCAGAGCCAGACAAACCTCGGGTTGGATTTAGGTTTCCTGAGTAACCGACTGAACGTTACATTGGATTACTTCGATATCGTAAACGACAACCTGTTATTGCAACGAGATCTTTCTACTACAGCAAGTTTCAGCAACACCATCGTGAATGGCGGCACGCTTACCAACAAGGGTGTTGAGCTTTCAGTAAATGCAAAGATTATAAACCAGGGAAATTTCAGATGGAGTGTTTCTGCTAACGCATCATCGGCCAGAAACAGGATTACCAAACTCTATGGCGATGTACAGGCTATATATAAGAAGGGTGGCTATACCGGACAGGAAATTCAGCGTGAAGGAAATTACTTCCTGAACGAGTCTATCAATTCTATATATGTATATAAGTTCGATAAGATCGCGCAGGAAGGTGATATGGATCACGTAGCACAGATGAATCTTGGTGGACGTATTGTAAAACCTGGCGATATACTTCCGAAAGATATCAATGGCGATAACATCATTGATAACAAGGACCGCTATGTAGTGGGCCGCAAAGATCCGAAGTTCTATGGTGGTTTCTCTACCGATCTGGGCTGGAAGAATTTCTCTGTGAACGCAGTGTTCAGCTTTAACTACGGAGCTAAACGCATCAGTAGTTTGTATGAAAGTATGATGTATGGCAACGGTCTTACAGCAGCACACAAGGATTTGTTAAACCGCTGGACGCCTGAACATACCGATACCAATGTGCCAAGAGCCTATAGTGCTGCGGGTCGCTATAACATAAGTGATGTAGACCTCGGTGTGCAGAACGCTTCCTTCCTGCGTATGTCTGCCTTAACAGTAGCCTATACGTTGCCAAGCGCTATACTGAGCAAGGCAAAAGTGAATAACCTGCGCATATACTTTACCGGCAGCAACATGTTCATCATTACCAAGTACAAAGGGTATGATCCCGAAGGTGGCGATAGCTATCCTACATCGAAGCAGTTTATTACCGGTATCAACCTGAGCTTCTAATCGAAGTAATTATTACAACGCAAAAGAATTATACGATATGAAACATAAGAATGTGTTGGTGAAATTAATGGCGCTCGTGCTGTTGGTTTCAAGTTCTTGTTCGGATTTTCTAAACGAAGATCCGCAGACAGCGCTTACACAAGAAGAAGTATACGCTGAACTCGACAATATAGAGCCATTGATTTTGGGATTATATACCAGCTGGCGCAATACAAAAAAGGATCGCGGTGGATTTATATTCTCCCTGGGATCAGATGAATCGCAGCAGGGTGCATACCAGGTGAACACCGAAAGTGGTCAGGCAGGTTTGGATCGTTACGATGGATTTCTCGCACCCAGCAATACGGCTTTGGGTGGACAATGGGATTCTCGTTGGTTGGTGATCGGTCCGGCAGCACAAGCTATATATTCGCTGCGTGCTAACCAGCAAGACCCTGTGCGTAAGAACCAGCTTATTGGTGAAGCAGCTTTTATACGTGCATCACTTACCTTTGAGATGGCTATGTATTGGGGAGAAGTACCGGTGATCGATCTGGATAAAGTATCGGAATATGGTACTGCCAGACAGCCACTGCCAATTGTATATGGCGCTATCGAGAAAGATTTACTGATGGCTATCGAATATTTACCGGCCGATCAGAGTGACAAACGCAGAGCTACCAAAACAGCAGCGCAGGCTATGCTCGGTAAAGTATATCTGTATGCTCCGGAAGCATCTGGCTTCCGCGACTATGCCAAAGCAAAAGAACAGTTTGAGGCAGTAATCAACAGTGGTAAATATAGTCTCATTTCAAATGTAGCATCGCTGTGGGATCCGGCTAATCCGAACCCGGCAGAGTCTATATTCTCATTCCAGTTTAACAATATATACCCTGACAATAACCAGATACAATGGCAGATGGGATCACGCGCCTGCGCGAACCTGAACCAGTATTGTTACTTTGGCGGCTACGACCTGATGGTGCCAACCAAGTATTGCTATAGCACCACTGATAATGGTGGTCTGTGGGAAGATGGCGATCAGCGTAAAGACGTAAGCATTCGCTATGATTTTACTTACAACGGTAATACACCGGTAGTAGAAGGCTGGATGGGTGGAGACGAGCTCGATCCGCACGTGAAGAAGTATGAAGACATTCGCCTCGATGGTACGAACAGCTTCTGGTACTCTGGTAAAAATGTATACCTGATACGTTTTGCAGATATACTTTTGAACTATGCAGAAACATTGAACGAAACCGGCAACACCGGACAAGCCGTAATTGAAGTGAACAAAGTACGCGCTCGTGCGTGGGGCGGATCACTGCCGGCAGATAAAGAGTGGAACGGTGGTATGTCTGCATCCGAGTTCAGAACAAAAATCATGGACGAAAGAATGCGTGAGCTTTGCTTTGAAGGATGGAGAAGAATGGATTTGATCCGCACCGGTAACCTGGTGAGCCTGGTAAAAGCACGTAACAAGTGGACGGCACAATCAGGAACTATACAGGAATTTCATAACCGGTATCCTATACCTCAGCAAGAGATTCTTCAAAACGAAGATATCGATGAGAATGATCAGAATCCCGGATATGCCAATCAATAAAGTTTAGATTTAGTTAGTATAAAAGAGGCTTGTTCATGGAGCCTCTTTTTATTAATTATCCGTTGTCAAATCGATTAACCCAAAAGAAGAAGCATCTCTGAAAATCTTAATTGTCCTTCCTGTCTACCGAAGGCCAACGAAAGATTTTCCGGAGGTGCTTTACAAGTGTAAAAATCAATTTTGAAGGATAAGCATGATGAAGAAGAAACGAAATCTGAACCTGGTAATTTTTTTTGTACTGATAACCTGTGCAGCCTTTGCACAGAAGCAGACCGTGGTGGTCATCAAAACAGCGAACACAAATCTTATATATAAAACAGACAAGGACGGAGTATTAAAGCAATCATACTTCGGAAAACAGTTGGCTGATGCTGAAATTGAAAATGTACAAGTTACCAAACTGGATGCTTACCCCGCTTTTGGGAAATCGTATGTAAACGAACCGGCATTCCGTGCCGTGCATGCAGACGGTAATCTTACAACGGAACTGGTATACGTAAAGCATGAAACGCGCGAGCTTGCAAAAGATATAGTGCTTACACGTATTCAGTTGAAAGATAAATTCTATGATCTCTCGGTATATCTCTGCTTCAAAGCCTATCAGAAGGATAATATCATTGAACAATGGTCGGAGATCGTACACGAAGAAAAGAAAGATGTAACGTTATTCAACTTTGCTTCATCGCAGCTTGCACTCGATGAATCATCATACTGGCTCACGGAGTTCTATGGCGACTGGGCATCCGAGATGAACATGCGCGAGCAGCAGCTGAGTGAAGGTATAAAAGTACTTGAATCAAAATTAGGCGTGCGTTCCAACCAGTTTGGTCATGCATGCTTTTTGTTGGGAGTAAATGGTCCTGCAAAAGAAAATGATGGCACCGTAATAGGCGGTACACTGGCATGGCCCGGAAGCTGGCAACTGGAGTTTGAGGTAGATCAATCGAAGAACCTGCGCGTGATCTCCGGTATAAATCCGTTTGCCTCACAATATATACTCAAACCAAAAGAAATTTTTAAAACTCCGGCTTTACTATATACCATCAGTAATTCCGGTAAAGGCGAAATCACCAGGCGTTTTCATTCATGGGCACGCCAGTATGGTATATATAAAGGCGATCGTTCACGTGTAACGTTGCTGAACAATTGGGAAGCCACCTATTTTAGTTTTGATGATAAAATATTGAAGCAGATCATTGGCGATGCTGCCGATATGGGCTTCGATCTTTTCCTGTTGGACGATGGCTGGTTCGGAAATAAATATCCGCGCAATGACGACACGGCCGGGCTGGGCGACTGGGACGTGAACAAAAAGAAATTACCGCATGGTTTGGATTCGCTGTTAAAAGAATCAGAAAATAAAAAGATCAAGTTCGGTATATGGATTGAACCGGAGATGGTAAATCCCAAGAGCGAACTATACGAGAAACATCCTGAGTGGGCGATCACAGCACCACACCGCGATCTGGATCCGAGTCGTAATCAGTTGATACTCGATCTCTCCAATCCGAAAGTACAGGATCATGTATTTAGTGTTGTAGATAACCTGCTTACGAAATATCCTGCTATAGCATACCTCAAGTGGGATTGTAACCGCTATATCACCAATATAGGTTCATCGTATTTACCGGCTGATAAGCAATCGCACCTGTGGATCAAATATACCGAAGGACTGCTGTCAGTATTCAATCGCGTAAGAGCAAAATTCCCCGAAGTGCGCATGATGCTTTGCTCCGGTGGTGGTGGCAGAATTGATTATGCCTCTATGCCATTTTTTGATGAGTACTGGATCAGCGATAACACCGATGCACTCGATCGTATATTTATTCAGTGGGGAACAACCTATTTCTTCCCGCCTATAGGGTTGGCGAGTCACGTATCGGTAGTGCCGAATCATATTACACAGCGCACAACGCCTCTGAAGTTTCGATTTGATGTGGCGATGTCTGCCAAGCTTGGCATGGACCTTCAGCCAAAAGATATGACAAAGGCTGAAAAAGATTTTTCGCGCAATGCCATCCAGGTATATAATGGCATTAAACATATTATTCAGAACGGAGATCTGTACCGTCTGCTGTCGCCTTATGAAAGTAAACGCGTGGCGATGATGTATACCCTGCCAGATCAGAAAGAAGCACTGGTATTTTCGTATCTGCTGAAAAAAGAAATTTATGGTGACGATCAGACGCTATACCTGAAAGGTCTCGATCCGAAGAAACTATATACTTTAAAAGAAATTAACAAAGCAGTCGATAAATACTCATGGTTCTCTGCATTGGAAGGCAAGAAATATACTGGTGAGTTTTTAATGACGTACGGTGTGCGATTCCCGATGTATAATGAGTTTGAAAGTGTGGTGTTCCAGGTAATAGCGGATTAAAGAGGAAGGAATTAGTAAACGTATAGAACAAAGATGAAGAAGATACTGCTTGTAGTGTGGATGCTGTGTGCTGTTGTCGGTGCAGCTTTTGCCAAAGAGATACGCGAAGTAACCTCGCCTGATGGAAAGATAACGATCCGAATCAGCGTATCGGATAAAGTATATTATTCCGTTACCTATAAAGGTCAGGAGATTGTAGCGCCATCGGCCATTGCACTCGTGCTCGAAAATAAAACATTGGGTATAGCACCGAAGATAAAAAAGACATCGCGGCATAAACATAAAGGCGAGATCGCCTTGCTGTATGGTAATTTTAAAAAGCTGGATGATCGGTATAATGAACTGGTAGTTGATTTTACAGACAGCTATAGCCTGGTATTGCGGGCGTATAACGATGGCGTTGCTTATCGTTTTAAAACAGCCATCGCGGGTCAGATAAAAGTAATGGATGAAGTAGCGAACTTCAACATCACCGGTAATCCATCGGTGATATACCCGGAAACCGATGTGTTTACTTCCTGGGAAGTGCCATTTGTAAAATATCCGTCCATTGGAAATATACCCGATAATAAACGCGCTCTGACACCGGTAATGTTTTCGACTGACAAGACACGCGTGCTGGTAGGAGAGTCAGACGTACTTGATTATCCGGGTATGTACCTGAAGAAAACAGGCGATGCTATAAAAGGTGCGTGGGCAAACTATCCGAAGCGGACAGAGATGGGAAGCTGGGGTAATTTTGTTTCTGTAGTAAAAGAAACCGAGAATTATATAGCGCAAACCAATGGTACGCGTGAGTTTCCGTGGAGAGTGATTATTCCTACCGATGACGATCGTACATTACTTACCAATGATATAGTATATAAGTTAGCCAAACCTTTGGCCATACCAGATGTATCGTGGATAAAGCCCGGTAAAGCTGCGTGGGAATGGTGGCATGATGCTATTGTAGAAGATGCCGGTATACCTACCGGTATGGATAATCGTAACACTGCGCTCTATAAGCACTATATAGATTTTGCTGCGGCTAATCATATTGAATACCTGATGCTCGATGCAGGATGGTCCAATATATTCGATCTGTCGAAAGTAAATCCCAAGATCGATATGAAGGAGTTGATCCAGCATGGTAAAGATAAACACGTGGATGTATTTCTCTGGTGTGTAGCTACTACGCTGGTAAAGGACCTGGACAAGAACATGGATCTGATGCAGCAATGGGGTGTAGCCGGATTGAAAGTTGATTTCTTCGATCGCGATGATCAGCTCGCTATAAAATGGTTTGAAGATATAGCGGCAGCAGCTGCCAAACACAAACTCATGGTAAATTTCCACGGCTGTAGTAAACCTACCGGGTTGGAACGTGCATACCCGAACATTGTAAACTATGAGGCGGTGAGGGGGGCGGAATGTTCCAAGTGGGACTTCACCGCGAATCCGGATCATCACTTGCTTATACCTTTCATTCGTATGATAGCCGGTCCGTTGGATTATACTCCGGGCTCGATGCGCAATAAGACCAAAGAGAAATTTAAACCGGTTGATCCGGGATTGCCTTCATCGCAAGGTACGCGTTGCCATGAACTGGCGATGTACGTAGTGTTCGATCAGCCTTTCGCAATGTTGTGCGATGCACCGGCAGAGTATAGAAAGTATCCGGACATTATGAAGTATCTCTCCGCTGTGCCAACGGCTTTTGATGATACAAAGATACTCGATGCCAAAGTGGGCGAGTATGTAGTGATGGCCAAGAAGAAAGGCAACGATTGGTTTGTAGGTGCCATGAGTAACTGGAATGCGCATACTGCAGATGTTGATTTTTCATTCCTGCCGGCAGGCGAAAGCTATACTGCTGAAATATATACCGATGCGCAAGATGCTAATATAGAGGCTGCGCACTATATCTATCAATCATCCACGGTAAACAGCAAAACGAAACTAAGCTTGCCAATGGCACAAGGTGGTGGCGCGGTTATATACCTGCACAAGTGATAATGACTATGCGGCAACTTATGAAATATAGTATACCCGTAGTGCTTCTGTTTGTAACCGTAGTAGTTCACGGACAGCAGAAGCCGCTGCGCTTGCTATATGATAAACCTGCACAACGTTGGGAAGAGACATTGCCGCTGGGTAATGGCCGACTCGGCATGATGCCGGATGGTGGTGTTGAAAAAGAAACTATTGTGCTCAATGATATTACACTCTGGTCGGGAGGTGCGCAGGATGCCAACAACGAGCAGGCATATGAAAGTTTACCTGCTATTCGTAAACTTCTGCTGGAAGGAAAAAATGATGAAGCACAGGCATTGGTAAACCAGAACTTTGTATGCAAAGGTCCGGGCTCCGGCAGAGGCGATGGTGCCAACGTAGCGTTTGGATGTTACCAGGTATTGGCAAATCTGGAGCTTAGCTATAGCTATAAAAATATACCTTCCGGAAATATACCGGCCACTTCCTACAAGCGAGAGCTGTCATTAAACAACGCAGTGGCTACCAGCCAGTATACGGTAAATGATATACATTATACCCGTGAGTACTTTACCAGCTTTGGCGATGATATAGCCATGGTGCGTCTTACCGCCAGCAGGCCCGGACAGATTACCTGTAAAATTTCGCTTACACGTCCGGAACGGTTTGTTACTGTAGCCGATAAAGATGGCTTGCGCATGACAGGCCAATTGAACAATGGTACGGATGGTAAAGGCATGCTCTATGTCGCCAGAGTAAAAGCACAACTGAAAGGTGGCGAGCAGCATGTGGA
>NZ_DATCSD010000238.1:0-9371 GCF_036568665.1 Ohtaekwangia sp.
AACCAGCAATCAATTTACGTGCTTTTTCAATAACAGCATCCAGTCCGTTCAGGTTCTTGCCACCAGCGGTAGCAAAGAAGGGTTGGCCGCCTCCGCCTCCGTCAATTTCCTTAGCTAATTCCTTTACCATGTTTCCGGCATGGTACTGGTTGGTTTGCGCCAGTTTCTCTCCGATCATTACCGTTACCTGCGGCTTGCTTTCTACATCGGCTGCCAGAATCAGCAACAGATCATCGAACTGGTTACGCAAGGCGTATGCTATATTCTTTAATGCATCGGCATTTGGCACCGATACTTTCTCCAGGATGAGGTGATAACCGTTTGACTTTACTGCTTTACCAGCCAGTTCGTCTTTTATAAGATTGGCTTTTTCCTGGTTAAATACTTCTATCTTCTTCTCCAGTGCGTGCTTCTCTTCCGAGAGATTTTTCAGCGATGTAAGCAAGTCTTTCGGATTCTTCAACAAGGCGCGCACTTCATCGAGCAATGCAATTTCGCTGCGAACAAACTGCTCGGCATTCTCTGACGTGATCGCTTCAATCCTGCGCACACCCGCTGCTACTGAACTCTCGGCTATAATTTTAAAGAGTCCTATATTTCCGGTTGACTTCACGTGTGTTCCTCCACAAAGCTCTACAGAGAACTTCGGATCAAATGTAATTACGCGGACAAAGTCGCCATATTTTTCTCCGAAGAGTGCCATCGCGCCAAGCGCTTTCGCCTGGTCGATCGGTACATTCCGCTTTTCATCCAGGTGTATATCTTCACGTATCTTGCTGTTGACTATATCTTCTACCTTCAGAATTTCTTCAGGCGTCATAGCCGCAAAATGCGAGAAGTCGAAACGCAATACTTTATCATTTACCAATGAACCTTTCTGTTCCACATGCTTGCCCAATACCTGGCGTAATGCTGCATGCAGCAGGTGCGTTGCCGAGTGGTTATCCATACTCAACTGACGCTTGTGTTTATCTACCACCGCAGTAAATGAAGCTGAAAGATTTTCCGGAAGTTTATCGGCAGCATGCACGATCAACTCGTTCTCTTTCTTGGTATCGGTAATATATATCTTCTCGTTGGCACTTTCAATATAGCCCGTGTCACCAACTTGTCCACCACTCTCGGCATAGAAAGGTGTGCGATCAAATACGAGTTGGAATAACTCTTTATTCTTTTGTTTGAGCTTTCTATACTTGGTGATTTTTATTTCTGATTCGAGGAAATCATACCCGATAAATTCAGACTTCACATCATCGCCTACAATTACCCAGTCGCCCGTTTCTTTAGCAGCTGCAGCTTTGGAACGCGACTTCTGTTTTTCCATCTCTACTTTAAATCCGTCTTCATCTACCGTAAAGCCGCGTTCGCGTGCAATGAGTGAAGTAAGATCGAGCGGAAAACCATAGGTATCATACAACTCGAAAGCCTGTTCTCCACTTACCGATTGCAATCCTTCCATGCGCTTCAATCCCTTATCGAGTGTGCGCAGGAATGATGTCTCTTCTTCGAAAATTACTTTGCCTACATATTCCTTCTGCGATTCGAGTTCCGGGAATACATCTTTCAATTGATTGCCTAGTACAGCAACCAGCCTATAGATGAAGGGCTCTTTAAAATTGAGGAAGGTAAATCCATAGCGAACTGCTCTGCGCAATATTCTGCGGATAACATAACCTGCACCAGCGTTAGAAGGTAATTGTCCGTCTGCTATAGCAAATGATACTGCACGTACGTGATCGGCAATAACGCGCATCGCTATATCGGTTTTCTCTTCGGCTCTATACTTTATACCCGATGCATTTGCTATATAATCCAGCAGTGGCGTAAATACATCGGTATCATAATTAGAACTTACCAGATTGATAGCGCGGCACAGACGCTCGAAGCCCATACCGGTATCAACGTTCTTGTTCGGCAGCGGCTTGAGTAAGGTTAATTGAGAACGCAGTCTCTCGCGTGCTGTCTTCTTATCATCACCACGATATTCCAGATCGAATTTGAAGAGCTCGCTCGCTCCGCCTTTCTCCGGATTCCAGTAGCGTTCAAATTCCATAAACACGTTGTTCCAAATCTCAATCACCTGCGGGTGATCGTTGTTCACCAAATCCTTACCCGGTATAGCTTTGCGTTCACTATCCGGACGAAGATCAACGTGTATTTCCGAGCAAGGTCCGCATGGACCGAGGTCGGCCATCTCCCAGAAGTTATCTTTTTTATTACCGAGAATGATGCGGTCTTCGGATACAAATTGTTTCCACAGATCAAACGCTTCCTGGTCGAACGGAAGGTTATCATCTTTATCTCCGGCAAACACACTTACATATAGCCGGTCTTTCGGAAGCTTATACTCTTCGGTAAGTAATTCCCACGCCCAGGCTATTGCTTCTTTCTTGAAGTAATCACCAAACGACCAGTTCCCCAGCATCTCGAACATGGTGTGGTGATAGGTATCAATCCCTACTTCTTCGAGGTCGTTATGTTTACCGCTTACGCGAAGACACTTCTGCGTATCGGCTATACGGTTGGATTTCGGTGTGGCGTTTCCTAAAAAATAGTCTTTGAACTGAACCATGCCCGAGTTGGTGAACAACAACGTTGGGTCGTTCTTCAACACCAAAGGAGCTGAAGGCACGATGGTGTGTCCTTTTTTCTCAAAAAACTCTAGAAATTTTCGTCTGATCGAACCCGAATCCATTACCATTATTATTAAATCTTGTTTTACATCTTACCCGGTCCTGGAGCCCATTGAAAGAACGGGGGTTTGGCAGGGCAAGGGTTTTTACTATATTAGCCCGCAAAAAAATACGAGCAAGCCACAAAATTAAGCGCAGATGACAGAGATTAAGCAGGTATCAGATATTTTTTTCTGGCTTGAAACATCTTTTGCATATAGAAGCTGACCTGACTTAATGAAGGACGTTAAATATATCTACAACTCAAAAACCTGTCAGTACGAGCGCGCTCGCGTTACGTGGCGTGACATTGTTTTTACTACTGCCGGTGTTTTATTTACTGCTACACTCCTATTTATAGGCATTGTATTCTTACATAACCGTTTTGTTACTTCCGATTACGAGCGGGAGCTTCGTACCGAGAATAACCTGTTGAAAGAACATAAGCCTGTGCTGCTGCAAAACCTGCAGGAGATAGAGGCCACTTTAGTGAAATTAAAAACAGAAGAGAAAGACCTGTATACCAAGCTCTTCAATACAACGCCTCCTTCTGAAAAAAATACAACAGCATCTTTATCGAAAGAAAAAGTACTTCTGGCGGATGCCGGAGATTTTCAATCTATACTCGAAACATTAAAGGGCCGTTCGGAGGCGCTATACCATCGCACAACCGATTCGCATACTACCGATCAGCCTATCAGTCAGGAAGATATAGCGATGATGCTATCCCTTCCATCTATACTTCCCATCGATAGTCTCGAAGCAGACCAACTGGTATCGGGTTTTGGCAAACGCGTAAATCCTTTTCATAAAGGTATGTATCTGCACCCGGGCGTTGACTTTGTAGCCCCTCGCGATACAGAAGTGCGCGCTACGGCTCCGGGAGAAGTAAACAGCATTAACAGAAACGAATTACAGGCCGGCTATGGTAACTCTATTGTAATAGACCACGGCCACGGTATGTCTACACGCTACGCGCACTTAGAGACTATTACTGTGCACCCCGGCCAGAAAATAACAAAAGGAATGGTGATTGGTACCGTAGGAAGCAGTGGCGGCTCTATTGCTCCTCACCTTCATTATGAAGTGATCCGCGAAGGCGAGCATGTCGATCCGGCTCTTTACTTTATAGAAGGTATTACCAGCCAACAACACCATCAATTACTCGAACGCAGTAAGCAATCTAATCAGTCGCTCGATTAATGACACGCATTAAGTATAAATACAATCCGGAAACACTGCGCTACGAACCCTGGCGCCTGAAAGGAAGAGCTCTTCGCATCCGCACGCTTATACTCTTTAGTATTTCGCTTACGCTCGCGTTAGTAGCCTATAGTTTCTATATTCAATATGTAGGCTCGTTTGATGAGATCGTATTGAAACAAAAAAATCAAACACTGCGGGTTGAGTGGCAATTGATAGAAGACCGTACGCACGAAGCATACGCTGAGCTTCATCAACTGATCGATAAAGACGATCATAATTACCGCGTGATCCTCGATGCTGAACCGCTACAACCCAGTGAGCGACAAGCCGGTGTCGGTGGTAGTGTTAAACTCGATACCAAAGAGTTCAGGGATTTTCCGGTAGTGCTCGATAATTATACTTCCGTGATGCAATTGAAACGTCAGCTGGATGTGGAAGTACAATCGTACGACAAACTGAAATCGATGATCGAAGATAAACTGGAAGCATGGGCCTCGCGACCTGCTATACAGCCGATCAGCAACAAAGAGCTTTCGAGATTACACATGACGTATGGAACGCGCTTCCATCCTATATTTCATAAGTACATGGCGCACAACGGTCTTGACTTTGCTGCTCCGAAAGGAACTCCGGTATATGCTACCGGCGATGGCAAAGTGATCAAGGCATATTTCTCGGGCTCGTACGGTAATGTAGTATATGTAGATCACCACTATAATTTTGAAACGCGTTACGCACACCTTTCTGCCTTCGCAGTAAAAGAAGGTGAAACGGTAAAACGCGGACAAGTGATTGGCTATGTGGGCAGCACGGGGAATTCGGTAGCTTCTCACCTGCATTACGAAGTGCTCTTTAAAGGACAGCACGTGCACCCGATCAATTTCTTTCAGCGCGACCTGAGCAATAAAGAATATCAGAAGCTGATCGAGATCGGAAGCCAGCAGGAACATCCGCTCGACTAATTCGAGTTGAGCGCTATAGCACTATAGATATTTTCGTTTCCATACCCGGTACCAATGCCGGTTAACCGGATATTGCCTGTGCGATGTAATGTTGTTGAAGAACAACGCTACGATGAGCAGGATCATTATACCACTCAGCACCGGGCTTAGCAGATACATATACCCCAGGGCTTTTATTTTTTCAGAACCAATAATCGCGATAAGTGCAGTAGCGCCACCGGGCGGATGCAACGTTCGTGTGATCTGCATCAGCACAATAGAAATAGAAACTGCCAGCGCAGCAGCAAGCCATACTTCCGGAACGAGGTAGCGAATGGTCACTCCTACAAAGGCGCAAACCAGGTGGCCGCCAATGAGATTACGCGGTTGAGCGAGTGGAGAATTGATTACACCGTAAATTAAAACTGATGAAGCCCCGAAGGAACCAATCAGAAAAAGATTATCGAGCTCAGAAAGCGATCGGCTTTGCACATACCCGATCAACCCGATACCAAAAAACGAACCTATAAAAGTCCACAGGTGCTCTTTAAAATCGATGAGCGTCTCTTTATATATCACGATCTTTAGTAATCGTACATTCCGCTTCAATTTTTTCATGACGTAAAATTAACCGGACACTCTATATCACATTATTAGAAAGTAATTAGCAAGCTTTGGCAGGCTACCGAAAACTTTTTTTCTTTGCATTTTATAAATCGTTGATGATGCGTATTTTATTACTCTCTGTTTTATCTCTTGCTTCTACTTATAGTATAGCCCAGCAAGTGCAGGATTCTATTGCTACACCCCGCCACGACTCGGTTGCTTTTACCCGGAAGGATACGCTCACCATTATTGGTGTGGGCGATATTATGATGGGAACGAGTTACCCTGACGATAAACTCCCTGCGGAAGACGGAGCTTTTCTGATGCGTGAAGTAGAACCTGTTCTGCGCAATGCCGATGTTACGTTTGGCAACCTGGAGGGCACCTTGCTGGATGCTGGCGGAACTCCTAAAAAATGCAAAGACCCGAAAGTGTGCTATGTATTCAGAACACCAACACGTTATGTAAAGAACCTGATCAGTGCCGGCTTTGATATGATGAGTCTTGCCAATAACCACGCAGGCGATTTTGGCGATGCCGGTCGCAGCAGCAGTATGAAGACACTCGAGGTTGGAGGTATACTTCATGCAGGCCAGGTAAATCAGAAAACAGTGATCTTCACAAAAGACAGCATTCGTTACGGATTGGTGGCGTTTGCTCCCAACAGCAACTGCGTGAACCTCAATGATCATGAAACCGCCAAGGCCCTGGTAAAACACCTCGACTCGCTGGTAGATATAGTGATCGTATCATTCCATGGCGGAGCAGAAGGCGCACAGTATCAAAATATACCGCGCACCAACGAACTATTTCACGGAGAAAATCGTGGAGATGTATATAAATTCTCACGTCTTATGATCGATGCAGGAGCCGATATTATTTTCGGACATGGTCCGCACGTAACACGCGCAGTAGATGTATATAAAGATCGCTTCATTGCCTATAGCATGGGAAATTTTTGCACGTATCGCGGAATAAGTGTAGCCGGCATTAACGGACTCGCGCCAATAATTAAAGTGTATACCGACCGCACGGGTAAACTTTTCAAGGCAGAAATTACACCTACCTACCAGACTTACGGCAGCGGAGTAAAAATTGATCCTCAGAAACAGGTAATTAAAAAGATACAGGAACTCACTAAAAAAGATTTACCTGAATCCCGGGTACGCATTGATGATAATGGTTTAATTACTTATCTTGCTCAGTAACATGGCGTATAAAGAAAAGGAAATTGAAAAGCTTTACTTCTCCATTGGTGAAGTGGCTGAGATGTTTAACGTTGCTCCCTCCTTGATCCGTTTCTGGGAATCTGAGTTTGACCTGATCAAACCCAAAAAAAACCGAAAAGGAAATCGCCAGTTTACCAAGGAAGATATAGATAACGTTAGAACTATTTACCACCTGGTAAAGGAAAAAGGATTTACCCTGCAAGGCGCGAAAGATATGTTACGAAACGATACGCAGGCTGTAAAAGACAAAATGGAAATGCTGGACTCGCTCAAGCGCGTACGCAGTTTCCTGGTAGAGATGCGCGATAAACTTCATTGAGATATATAGTATATTCTGAAGTTTTATAGTTGTTAGCGATCGCAATCGCCTCTGATCATTTCTGTTAGACTGTATTTTGTTTTTGAATATCCGTATAGCATCTCACTTTTTCGGAAATGAAAAGATTGCGCGAACTGGATTTCCTCAGGGGAATTGCCATTCTATTGGTTCTTCTGAGGCATCAACCCTTCTCTCACTTCACCAAGAATATAGGATGGATCGGTGTCGATCTGTTTTTTGTACTCAGTGGTTTTCTTGTATCGGGGCTGCTGTTCAAAGAGTATATACGGTACGGCAAAATCAATCCCGGGCGGTTTCTCATCCGCAGAGGTTTTAAGATATACCCGATCTACTATCTCTCCTATCCGCTTTACCTGGTTGTAAAAGCAGCACCGCTCTCCTTCCCCGATATACTTTCCGATCTGCTGTTCGTTCAGAATTATACCCGCGGCTGGGGCTATGCGTATGTGGCCAGTTGGTCGCTGGCTGTAGAAGAACACTTTTACTTTGCGCTTACATTCCTGCTGTTCTTCATCATGCGTCCTGCCGGTACAAATACTATCGCTGCTGCAGAACGTATAAAGAAGCTACCCACTATATTATTCACCCTTATTATAGTCTGCGCGCTCGGACGTGTAGCCAGCAATATTTTTCTCCACGACAATGTTCAAAACTTTACTATGACGCACGTGCGGATAGATTCCCTGCTTACCGGTGTACTGATCTCTTTCTTCTTTCACTTCAAAAAAGAACAGCTCACCACTATATTTCAATCAAACCGGTATGTACTATATATCATTGCGTTTATAGGCCTTGCGTGGACACCGTTTGCCGATCCTATACCTTCCTTCTGGGTAAAGACGGCAGGCTTCAGCGCGCTCGCCATAGCCTTCGGCATTGTTCTGCTTCACGTTATACTTACACCTGCAATCAATGAACAACTGGACCGTTACTTCTCCGGAGTTGCCGTAAATATTATTGCTACTATTGGCTATTGCTCGTACTCCATTTACGTGATCCATTCATTGGTAAACAAATGTTATGAGAAATATGAGCTATTCGAGAATAACATTCTCAGCTTCTTCGTTACCTCAGTTATCAGTATACTTCTTGGTATGTTTATGACCTATAAAATCGAAAAGATGTTTTTGAACCTGCGCGATAAACGATTTCCGGGTCGGACAGCATGACCATCAAGCTCTACACTTTAAAAATATATTTTCAAAATACAGTATGAGCCGTGTGATTTATCACCGGCTTTTATATTTTTAGGACTTCAAGTTGTGTACTATATATACTCGTTATGGATCAGAACAGACTGTCGCTGTTAGCGCTGCATTTTATTCCCGGTATAGGAGACTATACCATTCGGCAATTGGTAAGCTATTGTGGCTCTGCTGAAAAAGTATTTAAAACTCCCAAAGGAAAATTACTAAAGATCCCCGGCATAGGTACCGTTACCGTAAATACTATTACCAGCGAAAAACCTTTTGGAGCAGCCGAAAAAGAATTGCGTATTGCCGAAAAGAATGATACACGCCTTCTCTTTTATACCGACCGTGATTATCCGTATCGTCTCAAACTGATCAGCGATGCGCCAACATTACTCTATGTAAAAGGCAATGTTGATTTTGAAAACACGAAAGCGGTAGCCATTGTAGGCACGCGCAAATCTACCGACTATGGCAAGCAATGTGTGGAAGAATTAGTGGAGAGTCTTATACCACACAACGCACTCATCGTTAGTGGTCTTGCCTATGGCATAGATATACTCACACACAAGCAGGCGCTAAAACACAACCTGCCAACGCTCGGAGTAATGGGAAGCGGCATGGATATTATATACCCTGCTGCGCATGCAGAGACTGCACGCAAGATGATCAATCACGGTGGACTGCTTACCGAAAATCCATTTGGCACCAAACCCGATGCACATAATTTTCCGGCACGCAATCGTATCATTGCCGGTCTGTGCGATGCATTGATCGTAGTAGAAGCTGCTGAAAAGGGAGGCGCGCTTATTACTGCAGAGATTGCCAACAGCTATAACAAAGATGTATTTGCTTTTCCGGGGAACATCGGTCAAAGTTTTTCTGAAGGCTGCAACAACCTTATCAAGAACAACAAAGCCCATCTCATCAGCACGGTAAAAGACCTGGAGTATATAATGAACTGGGATGCTAACGGCCAACCCGCACCTAAAAAAGAAGCACTCAACCTCGAAGCCTATACGCCCGATGAACAAACCGTTCTAAAAACATTAATAGCCAACAACTACCAACTCATGATCGATGAACTAAGCTGGCGCGCAGGTATATCGGTAAGCACATTGGCATCTATACTCTTGGGCCTTGAGTTTAAAGGTATAATTGCCACACTGCCAGGGAAAGTATATAAA
>NZ_DATCSD010000239.1:0-2259 GCF_036568665.1 Ohtaekwangia sp.
CGTTCACGCATAAAGTCGGCCGCGCTGCCCAATGATTGAACCGATGCAGCCGTGCCTGACGTGAGTTTCTGATTTTGTGTAAGCGTCTCTTTCTCGAACTGAAAAGCATCTATACGATTATCGATCAGCTCAGTCTTCTCCCGAATATATACCAGTGAATCCTGCCATATCTTTATTCTGTTATCCAAAGTAGCAGCATCAACAATAACCTGATCGGTGCTAACCGAAAGCAACGACACCGTATTATCCACCGTAACCTGCACGCTCTCATCTGCCAGATCCGGTGAGAGACCTTTGAAGATAATGGTATTCCTTCCTTTCTTTACTGCTATATTTTCGATGCCCGAGATCTCGGCACCATTCAGAAAAACAGTAACCGATTTTGGTTTTACTTCAACCGGTATTTCATTTTCATATTGAGCAAGAAGATTGAACGGCAGGCACACAGCCAACGCAAGGGGGTAGATCAGGTTTCTCATAAAATATATAGGGACAATACATCATCAACGAACAAGATACTATAAAACTTATTTATAGCGTCATCAAAAGTTTTAAGGAAACATCGTGAAGTTCGCATGAAAATCAAAGATATTGCAGGCTGCTAACACAACCAGATCCTGATATTTTGAAAACAAAGTGCCTTCTTGCCGCTATCATATTTCTTGCTATAGCCTGCTCTTCTAAAAAAACACAACGCGAGCTATACGAAGAAACCACTGCCAGCTTTACCTATAAGACCTATAAAGCAACATCGGCTGCAACAGTGGGCCCGGCTATAAAAATATATAATGCCGAGTTACCCGATTCTATAACTCCGCTCAAGTCAGAGTATGCACATTTACTATTAGGTTATCTGTGGACTGTTTCCAAAAAACCTTCGATGGCTTTTGCGGAAGCCGACCTGGCACAGGAAAGTACCGATGACGATGTGCGCTATATGGCGCAATCGCTGCGTGCCATCACGATGTACGAACAAGGCTGGGATACACTTGCGCGAACCGAATCACAACAGGCGAAAGACCACCTGCACAAGCCGCACTCTACTATTCAATATGAAGCCACTACCTTTTATATATTGTTGGGTATAGCGAAGATCTATGATAAAGACCTGGAAGGATCGAAGTTCTACTGGGCCGGCTTCGCGAACGAAACGGGTATACATTGGCCTTACCTGTTAACAGATGCTGTGGCCGATATACAGGCGAAGCGCATTCAGCAGGGCCTGCAAAAGTTTAAAGTATTGTCGCAAGACCCGGCAGTACCCGAAGCGTTGCGTACTGTGCTGGTAGAAAAGATAGCGTTGATAGAACAAAAAGGAGGCGATGTGGATTCTCCTCTATTCTGGCCGCGACTGATCTCTACGGTTGTGCTGGAAGAACTGAAGAAATCTTCCGACAGTCAGCTCTCACGTTTTGTAAATATGCTGGAAGGACTCCGAAAGAAGTTACCGGCATAGCAGCCTTATACCTTGGGTTTAGAAGAAAAGAAGTCGTTCGTGCTAAAATAGGCGTTCAACGGTAAAACCTGCGCATCGTATTCTGCGTGAACAGCGTTGTAATCACTTCCCTATGATCTCCTTCTTCCATCGCCTTAAAGAGATGAACAGGCTATACATTCTGATCATCTTTTCGCTCACCACTATATTGTGTGTAACGCTCGTGGCCTTTCGCGTGCAGTATACTTCTAAAGTTACTTTCGTATTCCTGGTGTGGAATATATTTCTGGCACTCGTGCCCTATATGATCAGCACGCTGCTGGTGCTATACCATCACACAATAAAACAGGCAGCCTGGCTCTGGATACCGTTCATGGTGTGGCTATGCTTCTTCCCGAACGCGCCCTATATATTAACCGATCTCTTTCATTTGAAACAACGCCCCGGTGTACCGTACTGGTACGACCTGGCGCTTATACTCTTCTTCGCTTGGAACGGACTCATGCTCGGCTTTGCTTCGATGATGGATATACAAGCCGTGTTCACCGCCCGCTTTAAGCCCTGGATAGGCTGGACAATTTCTATAGGAAGTTTATTGTTGGGTGGCTTTGGTATATACCTGGGCCGCTACCTGCGCTGGAACAGTTGGGATGTGATCTCCTCCCCTATGCAACTTCTGCACGATATAGCTACACGCATACTCAATCCCTTTCAACACCCGCAGACGTACGGAGTAACTATACTGTTCTCTACGTTTTTACTGTTAGGGTATATATTGCTGATGCAGTTTTCGAAAGTGTATACGAGGAAGTGATTTACTTATG
>NZ_DATCSD010000240.1:0-2864 GCF_036568665.1 Ohtaekwangia sp.
CACACGATCCGGTTCTATGAAAAACTGGGACTGATTGAAGTGCCGGAAGAATCGAGGAGAAAGAACAATTACAAGGAGTATCCTGAAGAGACACTTACGCGCATTACTGCGATTAAAGAGATTACGGCTAAAGGATTTACCTTAAAAGAAGCGCGCGGTATTATTACACTGGTAAATGCCGGCACTCTGGATGCCGAACGCGGAAGAAAATATTTATACCGAAAGCTAAAGCTCGTAGAGCAACAGATTGATGAGCTGATACGCACCAGGCAAAACCTGGAGCGAATGATCGATCAATGCGGCAGTGAAATGTGCGAAGTAGCTCAACTTATACACGGCAAAAAGTACGAGCCGGAAGTACATTAAAAAATAAGCCGGTTTACCAATGGCAAACCGGCCGTTAACAACTTCTGGAATTTGGGCTCCTAGCTATTGTCTCGTTCTGCATCCTCACAAACAAACTCCACAAATTCTTTCCACTCGGATGGCGAAGGAGCATTGTTCTGGAATAATTTCATCAACTGGGTTACGATCTCGGGATGAAGCTTGAATGCTTCCACTATACTTACCATAAACTCGATTTCGTGATTATTCACCAGGCTATCGGCATATATGATCTGCATCAGGTCATATAAAAGATTCATACGATTACTCACCGATTCAGGCAAGAATAACTCACAGGATCCTGGATCTTCGATCAACTGGCTGATCTGCCACTCTTTCAATCCACGCTTCTGGCCGATCTTCTGGATCAGTCTCTTCTCTTCATCATCCAATTGCCCGTCAGAAGATGCAAGACAAATCAGGTTTCTCAAATAGTTACGTTTGTAACTGGTGCGCTGGTGTTCAAAAAACGTTGTCATAACTCATTGGGTCTTGCCAGAAGATTTACAAATGCAGCACCAATTTTCCACACACTGTAATATCTACACAAGAAGTAGTTCTTTAAAAACGTCTTTTTCAAGGCATTAAAGAGGTTTCTACAATATATGTTGCACTTTATATCTCATGTAAGATATCGGTATATTCTGTATTTAATTTTCAAATTGGGAAAATCAATAGGAAAATGGTTCATCCCTGGCACTTCGCAAATTCGTACAAGGCTATATAACAACCTGTCCGTATGAAAATCTCTTACCTCATCGTTCAGCTCGGGTTCGTAATCCTGACCTTTGTATACTACAGATTGTTACTGCGCGAACTTCGCCAGGCGCTGGGTCGCTCCTCCATTCCTGCATACCGACAGAAGAATATTGTACGTGGCGTTACGATTGCCATTATAATCTGGACAACCTTCGTCAGCATTCTTTCCCTATCGGGTATACTAAGCGATTTCAATTCTGTACCACCCAGGATCATGCTGGTGTTAATCATTCCGCTGATATCAATTCTTTGGATCACCTTTAACCGTACCACAGCGGATGTTCTACAACATATATCTGCTGCCTCCATTATTCGTTTGCAAAGCTTTCGCTTCTTTGTGGAGATACTCTTGTGGCTGCTGTTCATTGAACAGTTGCTCCCGATACAAATGACTTTCGAGGGAAGAAACTTCGATATACTGGCGGGTATAACAGCACCATTTGTAGCGTGGGGAGTAAACATGCAAAAATTACCACGAGGCTGGCTGATCGTATGGAATATACTTTGCCTCGCACTGCTTATTAACATTGTAGCCATCGCTATACTTTCCATGCCTACGCCTTTCCGTGTATTTATGAATGAGCCTGCCAATACTGTTGTAGCAAAATTCCCGATCGTGTGGCTGCCCGCCTTGCTTGTGCCATTAGCCTATGGGCTGCACTTCCTTTCGCTGCGGCAACTTTTCATGAAGAAGTAAATAATACTATAACATCTCTGTTAATGTCTGGGTGATGGCCCTGCGAGAGTATATCTGTGAGCCAGGAGCTTTCGCTATACTATCGGTGCTCTTCCATGCATTAAACTTTTGCTGTATAAATGTTTTGATCGCAGCAGTATGATTACCATCGATCATAACACCCGCGCCAGATATATTCAGCAATGCTGCAGCATCGCCTTGCTCCGGGCCGACACCGAGTACCGGGAGACCCGTGGCCAGGTATTCGAATAATTTACCAGGCATATATCCCTCTGCGTCTTTATACCCGGTTAATACCAGCAGCATAATAGCCGACTCGCCATAGAGCGCCATTAATTGTTTGTGTGGTATAGTAGGTGTAAAGGTAGTTATACTCTTCAGATCATCGTCTTGCAATACAAAAGCTCGGAAGTCCGGATGTACTTCGCCTACAAAATCGATCTGTAGTTTTTCTCGCAGTTCACGTTGCTCCTGCAGCAGACTTTTTACAGCAAGCATGAAGGGTCGCGGATCGCACTTCTCATTTACTATACCGGCATGGCGAATAATAAATTTTGTATGGCGTGTGATGACCAGGTTTTTAAAATCGTCTTCATCAAAACCATTGGTCAGCAATCGTACCGGCCGGCCGGATAATTTTTCGAACTTGCGCACATAGAAAGGTGTGATGGTGATAACTTCATCCGCGGTTCTTACTACCTGTGTCTCCAACCTGCGATGCATACTGCGCGCAATTCCTCCTACCATCAAACTATCCAGCAACCCCCAGTCGCTCCAAGGATCACGAAAATCTGCGAGCCATTTCAAAGAAGGATTTTTTCTTTTCAACTTCAATCCTATCAGGTGAACACTATGCGGAGGGCCTGTGGTGATAATCGTTTTTATACCCTGCTCCTGCACATACTTCAACAAAAACCTGACAGATGGTTTTACCCAGAACACACGCGGATCGGGTATAAACAGATTACCGCGCACCCATGTACTTACTTTCTGAAAGAGTGATTTCTTTTTGCCAGATACAAGC
>NZ_DATCSD010000241.1:0-10029 GCF_036568665.1 Ohtaekwangia sp.
TCTGGGGAATGGCAGTGATGAAGCGATCGATCTGTTGATCCGCGCGTTCTGCGAACCTAACCAGGATTCTATTCTTATCACGGAGCCAACGTATGGTATGTATTCCGTATGCGCTGAAGTAAATGCCGTGAATGTACAGCGTGTTTTACTTACACCGGAGTTTGATATAGACCTCGAAGCTTTTCCCCGCACATTTGATGCTACTACAAAAATTATATTCTTATGCAGTCCGAATAACCCTACCGGTAATTTACTGAGTCGCGATAAAATACTGGAAGTTTTGAAACGCTTCTATGGACTGGTTGTGATCGATGAAGCCTATATCGATTTTGCCAAGAGTAAAAGTTTTGTAGAAGACCTTGCTAAATATCCGAACCTCGTGGTATTGCAAACTTTCTCTAAAGCGTGGGGACTCGCAGGTTTGCGTCTCGGTATGTGTTTCGCATCCGAAGAGATCATTAACATACTGAACAAGATCAAGTATCCCTACAACGTAAACATCCGCACGCAGGAGCTGGCACTGGATGCACTTGAAAAAGTGAACGTAGTCGAAGAATGGGTAAAGGAGATCATCAAGCAACGCACCAAGCTCGCCAAAGCCTTTGAAAAACTATCGATCACCGAACAAGTATATCCTTCGGATAGTAACTTTATACTCGTGCGCGTAAAAGATGCTCCCGCTATATATCAATACTTGCTGGAGCATCGCATCATCGTCCGCGATCGATCTCGCGTAACGCTATGCTATAACTGCCTGCGCATCACAGTAGGAACTCCGGAGGAGAATGACAGGCTCGTGCGTGCGCTGGAGGAGATGTAGGCATTTAACGTTATTCGTTAACGGTTAATCGTCAATCGTATTGATGTAAAGAATAACAAATTGAATATCGAACAAGGAATATCGATTAACGAATGTTGAAGTATAAAGACACACGTGCGAATAACGAATAACGAACACGGAGTAAAGAAGTAAGAAGGCACACTTCCCTCACACCCCAGAAACAAAAGATATGAAAAGAGTACTATTTATAGATCGCGATGGAACGCTTATCATCGAGCCACCCGATGAGCAGATTGACTCATTGGAGAAACTGGAATATTATCCGGGAGTTTTTACGTGGCTCGGAAAGATTGCAGCTGAAACGGATTTTGAATTGGTAATGGTCACCAACCAGGATGGACTCGGTACAAATAGTTTTCCGGAAGAAACATTCTGGCCAGCGCAAAACAAAATGCTAAAGGCGTTGGAGAATGAAGGTATTCACTTTCCGAAAATATATATTGACCGAAGTTTTGCACGCGAGCAAAAACCAACACGAAAACCCGGCACGGGTATGCTTACCGAGTTTTTCAGTGAGGCGTATGATCTGAAAAATTCTTTTGTGATTGGTGATCGTCTTACCGATGTAGAGCTGGCGAAAAATCTGGGGGCAAAAGGAATTTTACTCAACAACGGTAGTTTGCAGGAGAAAATGACTGCACAAGACTTAGAGTCGCACTGTGCATTAATAACACTTAGCTGGAAAGACATATATACTTTTCTCACAACACCTTCGCGCAAAGCTTCTGTTAAGCGCACAACCAAAGAGACCGATATAGATATAGCGATAAACCTGGATGGCAGCGGAAAATCGCATATTGAAACAGGACTTGGGTTCTTCGATCACATGCTCGATCAACTTGCACGTCATGGAAATATAGATCTGTCCATCAAAGTAAAGGGCGACTTGCATATTGATGAACACCATACCATTGAAGACACAGCACTCGCCCTGGGAGAGGCGTTTCTCAAAGCGCTTGGCGACAAGCGTGGTATAGAACGTTATGGTTTTTGTTTACCGATGGATGATTGTCTTGCGCAGGTAGCGATCGACTTTGGCGGAAGACCGTGGATTGTTTGGGATGCCGAGTTTAAACGAGAGAAGATTGGTGAGATGCCAACCGAAATGTTCTATCATTTCTTTAAATCATTCTCTGATACTTCGAAGAGTAACCTGAATATAAAAGTAGAAGGTACCAACGAACATCACAAGATCGAAGCCATCTTCAAGGCATTCGCGAAAGCTATCAAAATGTCGGTAAAGAAAGAAGGTAATCAACTGCCGAGCACCAAAGGGATTTTATAGTATATATTTATAGCACAGGTAAAATTATGAAACTGGCAATCGTTAAATATAATGCAGGCAATATACAATCCGTCTCCTTTGCACTGGAGCGGCTGGGTATAGATTTCACGATCACGGATAATGCAGAAGAGATTGCGAAGGCTGATAAAGTATTGTTTCCGGGTGTAGGTGAAGCCAGCACAACGATGGCCTACCTTCGTGAGCGAAAGCTGGACCAGGTAATTGTTCGTCTGCGGCAACCGGTATTGGGCATTTGCCTCGGCATGCAGCTGATGTGCAAATATTCTGAAGAGAACAACACCAACTGCCTCGGTATATTTGATGAAACCGTAAAGCTATTTATACCCGAAGGCGATATGAAAGTGCCGCACATGGGCTGGAATAGTATAGCTCGTTCGGATAATTGGATCGATCCGGCCACTGAAAATCAATATGCCTACTTTGTGCACAGTTACTATGTGCCGGTAAATACATTTACCTCGGCCGTAACAAACTATATAGTGCCCTTCAGTGCTGCCATGCATCGGGATAATTTTTATGCTGTGCAGTTCCACCCGGAGAAATCGGCACAGACCGGAGAACTGGTACTGAAGAGTTTCCTTAACTTGTAAATCAACCCAACACTCATGAGAATTATTCCCGCCATCGACATTATAGACGGTAAATGCGTAAGACTTACACAAGGCGATTATGCTCAGAAGAAAATATACAATGAAAACCCGTTGGATGTAGCCAAGTCATTCGAAGACCAGGGCTTGCGATCTTTACACCTGGTAGACCTCGATGGCGCGAAGGCCGGTAAGGTAATAAACTGGAAAGTAGTGGAAAGCATTACAACCAACACCAGCCTTGCCGTTGATTTTGGTGGCGGCATAAAAACAGATGATGAGATCAAACGTCTTTTTGATTATGGCGTGAAGCAGGTAAACCTCGGAAGTATTGCTGTGAAAGAACCGCAGAAAGTAATACAGTGGATCGATGAGTTTGGTGCAGACACGATCATTCTCAGTGCCGATGTAAAGAATGGCAAGATCGCCATTAGCGGCTGGCAGGAAAATTCTTCGCTGGGTATAACAACATTTCTCCGCGACTATGTACAGCATGGTATAGAATACGTAACGTGTACGGATATCAGCACCGATGGTATGCTTACCGGTCCGAACCTGGAACTGTACAAAACTTTATTGCTCAGCTTTCCGCAGCTGCACCTGATTGCCAGTGGTGGCGTGAGTAACCTGGGAGATTTACAAGAGCTTAAACGCATTGGTGTGGATGGTGTTATTGTCGGCAAAGCGATCTACGAAGGACGCGTGAAGCTGGAAGAACTGGTATTACTTTAATGTGCAACGAACTTAACGATATATAGCCTTGCTTACGAAACGAATAGTGCCGTGCCTCGATATTAAAGATGGCCGCACAGTGAAGGGTATAAACTTTGTAAACATTCGCGATGCTGGCGATCCGATAGAACTCGGTGCTACCTACGCGCAGCAAGGTGCCGATGAACTGGTGTTCCTCGATATATCGGCCACCAACGAGCAACGCAAAACATTTGCTTCGCTGGTAAAAGATATAGCACGCCATATAAATATACCCTTTACAGTAGGTGGCGGCATCAGCAGCGTAGCCGATGTAGCACCACTGCTTGAAGCGGGAGCTGATAAAGTAAGTATAAATTCTGCTGCCGTGCGCAATCCTCAACTGATCGATGATCTGTCGCGGGCGTTTGGTGCACAATGTATAGTATTGGCTATCGATGCACGTAACATCGATAATGCGTGGACGGTGCATACCCACGGAGGAAAAAATCCTACAGATAAAAAATTATTCACCTGGGCGAAGGAAGGACAGGAACGCGGTGCAGGAGAAATATTGTTTACCAGTATGGATCATGATGGCACAAAGCGTGGTTTCGCGAACGATCCGCTGGCCAGGCTGAACGAATTATTGCAAATACCAGTCATTGCTTCGGGTGGTGCCGGCACGATGGAGCACTTCACCGATGTATTTACTTTGGGCAAAGCTGATGCTGCTCTTGCGGCCAGTATATTTCACTTCGGTGAGATAAAAATACCGGAACTGAAATCATACCTGAACCAAAAACAAATTTGTATGCGAATGGATTGATAGTGATCAGAAATTTCTATCTTATCACTGTCAACCCGTTGCGTCATGATTTTAATACATAAACGAAAAATGAAAGATCTCGCTATAAATTTCTCCAAGCTCAATGGCCTTGTTCCCTGTGTGGTACAGGATGCCCGCACGGCACGTGTATTGATGCTGGGATTTATGAACGAAGAAGCCTATACCAAAACTTTGCAAGACAAGCGCGTTACATTCTTCAGTCGCAGCAAACAACGCCTCTGGACGAAAGGTGAAACATCAGGCAATTATCTGGAACTGGTAGATATACTCCTCGATTGCGATCAGGATACATTACTGGTAAAAGTAAATCCGAAAGGTCCAGCCTGCCACACCGGTGCCGACACGTGCTTCAATGAAAAGAACGAGCGCTGCGATACCTGGAGTTTATCAACCCTCGAAGCGATTATACAAGATCGCAAAGCCAACCCACAGAAAGGCTCCTATACCAACAAGCTGTTAGACTCAGGTATAAATAAGGTAGCACAGAAAGTTGGCGAAGAAGCCGTGGAGCTAGTGATCGAAGCCAAAGACGACAACAAAGAGCTCTTCCTCGGTGAAGCATCTGACCTGCTGTACCATTACCTCGTGTTGCTCACGGCCAAAGGATATACATTGAGTGAGGTACTGGATGTATTGAAGAAGCGACACGCGAAATAGCTGTTAATCGTTCATGATTACCCGTTAATTGTGGGTATGTGAACGTACATGAAGACGTAATTCCGTAACGAAACTGAATATCGAACAAGGAACATCGATTAACGAATGTCGAAGTATAAAAGCCCCTGCTCCAAACGCTTTTACCATAACGATAACGGGTAACAGACTTAGAATTTATACTTCACATCGTTCAAACCTACCGACAACATCTTGCCGGCGGGATCAATCCACTTGCCCGCCCAATAGTTATTGTCGGCCAGATACAAGCCTCCTTCCTGATACGCGCTGTGCCAGGTAAATTCGAATTTACCCGTTACTTTATTTCCGACTGATTCAGTCAGATATATTTTCGTTTGATCAAATGAACCCTGTACATTGATACGCTCGTGTTGCTTTTGATAGAAGTAATATCCGGATACTTTCTTAGTTTTCTCGTTCAGTTCTATCGCCATACTAAAGGGATATTTACCATCTATACTCCCCACAATAAAATATAGGTTGGGTATCTTTGGGGAGTTCTCTCTATAGAATAAAAACTTTTCGAGGGTCGACATGTTACTATAGGAGGTTTTAAAGAGTACATATTGGCCAAACTCACTCAGATATGGCTTAAGAGAATCTTTCGGAATATCTACTGAATGAAATGGATCGCAAGCTTGTGCAGCATGAGGGAAACAATCGTGCGTAAGAGAAAAGGTTATGTTGTTTTTTGATAACAGTATATCTATATCATAGCAATCGCAGTAAGGCTCAAACTCGGTACATTCTTTCGCTGTATTAAATTCGCGATTACAATCCGGAAGCCAATGCCTATCCAAAAAGGCAAAGTAGCCATTCAACGAGAAGAATGTATTAAACGTCAGCAGTTTTTCTTCAAGCTGATTGCCATTGAACAGATCAAAGTATAAATGTTCGGTTACCTGGTTCAGGTATGCTCCCGAGTATTCTCCTGAAAAAGAAATAAAGAGTATATCTGATTTTACCTCCCAATCAAATTCAACGCCATACCACAAAAACTCGGATACTTTTTGCGGATCGAAGCTATCGATCATAAAACGATCCAGTATAGCATCGTTTATTTTCTTCACAGCAGCGCCTTTCGTTCCGGTATTATCAATAACAAAGGGTATATCTGACTGAGATGATTTATTAAGTGTTTCCGTAAATACAATAGTCTCAACGGTTATACTCTGGGCGTAAGAAATGAAGCTGAGAAATAATGCAGTAACGGTTAGAATGGATCGCATATCAATTACTTAAAAAATTCAGCTACCAGGGGAACATCCGCCATTGAATATGGAACAAAGGAACATTGATGAACGAATATTGAAGTATAAATACACATTCCTGTCACACGCTCACACTCCAGCGCCTGCAGCCTGTAACTAGTGGCTATTTCGAATATCGAACACGGAATTAAGAATAACGAAGTATAAATATACGCTTCCATCCTACTCACACACTTCTGGTAGCCAGCAGCTATAAACCAGCTGTTAAAACTTAATATCCGCATATACACCGCGCATACTTGTTCTGCACGACAAGCGGCCTCGCAGCGCATCGGGTTTGAATAGCGATTTACCCAGGAGCATACGTACACACTCTTGTATACCTTCGGTTATCGATGGATGCGGGTGAACGCATTCAGCAAGTTCTTCGATACCTTTATTCATCCAGATCAGTAACGCTACGGCTTGTATAGCGCTGGAAGCGTGGTTGCCTATGATCTTTAGTCCGAGTATCTTCATCTGCTCGTCATTGGTTACGAGCAGTTTTATAAAACCTTGTGTATTGCGTTTGGCAATGGCGCGCGGTATACAACTATAATCGAGCGTTACCACTTTA
The DNA here is from genome assembly GCF_036568665.1 of Ohtaekwangia sp. Lineage (GTDB taxonomy): Bacteria > Bacteroidota > Bacteroidia > Cytophagales > Cyclobacteriaceae > Ohtaekwangia. Next base: position 6,777 of record NZ_DATCSD010000241.1, read on the forward strand.
TAGTCGATACCTTTTTCGCGGGCCTGCGTTTCGTTAAAACCCACGCCTGCAACCTCCGGATTCAAAAACATAATGGTGCTGATATTCTCATATACCAGTCTGTGATCGGGGCTGCCAAATATTTTTTCAACAGCATAGCGTCCTTCCAGTTCGCCAACATTTACCAAAGATATATCGGCTGTTATATCGCCTACGGCATATATATTCGAGACGTTGGTTTGCGTATCATTATCTTCAATGCCGCGTTTGGAAATACTGATGTCAACACCTTCATCCCACAGGTTTTCGTAATTTGGTATACGTCCTACTGCTACCAATGCTTTCTCTACATTGAACACGGCTTTGCTACCATCATCGTATTCCAGCTCATACTCCACACGTTCGTGCTTGATCTCCATGCGAATCAGCTTGGAGTTACGGTGTATCAGCACACCGCTGTTCTCCATGTTGCGTTCAATCACGCGTACTATATCTTCATCTTCGAAGGGAAGTATCCGATCACCTTTATCGATGAGGTGTACTTTTGTTTTACCAAAGCCCGAAAAGATAGTGGCATACTCACAACCAATTACCCCGGCTCCTACAATCACCATGCTCTCCGGAAAATCTTCCATAGCTTCTATGCCTTCACTCGTCATCACGATTTTTTCATCGATGGGGAGCTCCGGTAAATATCGCGGGCGACTGCCGGTGGCGAGTATAACATAATCGGCCCACACAACTTCTTTTGTCATGTCGGAGCTTTCAATCTCGATCTCATTCTGAGTAATCAGCCGGGCAGTACCTTGCTTAAAAGATAACAGCTCTGAGTACTGCGAGTCTTTCATCAGTTCCATGTGCTCTTCGAGCATGCTCGTTCGTTCATGCACGGCACGCTGCACCTCGGCTTGTATCTCTTTATAGTTTATGCTGGGCACTTCCAGGTTAAACCGTTTCAGGTTCTTGCGGAAGGAAGCAGTTTCGCGCGATAACTCCCACCAGGTTTTGGATGATAGCGCACCATTGGTTACACCTGCGCCTCCAACGAGGTTCTTTTCGATCAGAAGTGTTTTCTTCCTGAAATCCAACGCGCGCATCGCAGCAGCATACCCGGATGGGCCTGCCCCGATAACGACCAGATCATATTTCTCCATAAGAAAGGACTAAAGCGACAATGATTTATACCCCAAGGTACACTTTAACAGGTTTTATTAAAAGAATTTTTCACGGTCAACAGCAGGAGAATACGTCCCCAAAACAGATACGGCATCAACCTTCGATTACCTCCGGATACCGGTTTATTGCTTACCTTTGAAGGGTAAGACCCTTGGATGAAATTAGTTTATTCGATTATCTTTTCTGGTCAGTCACTAGCCAAAACGTTAGCTGAAAAAAGAGGCGTTACCATCTCCAATGCCATTGGTCTGAGCCTGCTTGGCTTTAGTCTTTTACTATTCAGTCTTTATTTTATCTGGTATGGATGGAGCGTTGTAACAGGTGCTATTCCGTTGATCGGTTTGTTCGCCTTTCTAACAGTAGTATTGAATCGCGCAGGCCAGGTATATATCAGTCGCATCTGGATAAGTTTATTTATGCCAGTTGTAATCACTGCGCTTTCCATTTACTCCAAGTGGCTATACTATAGCACTCCTGAAGAGCTTGACTATTTTGCCTTCCGTTTTGTTATACTCGGCAGTTGTTCGTTCCCCTGGGTGCTGTTCTCTATACGCGAAAGAAAGTCGTTGCTGTTTTGTTCGTTTGCCTGTATTACTATATTGTTGTGTTACGATCCGCTGCATCATTGGTTTGGCGTTGGGTATGCACAGCAAAAACTGAAAGCCTCCACGTATTACTTTGCCAACGTGGTGATCTTTGTTTCATACTGTTTACAAATCAGCGCACTCGCATTTTTAAAATGGACGTCTGAGCGAAACGAGGAGCGAAATATAGAGTTGATCGAAGAGCTCCATGAAACCAACGAAATTCTCACAGAGAAAAATGCCGAGATCGAAGCACAGACTTCGGAACTGCAGGCGCAGAGCGAAGCACTCGCGGTTAGCCAAAAACAATTGATGGATGCTTACCTGTTGATACAGGAACAGAAAGACAGACTTCTCTCTCAAAACCAATCGCTGACATCAGAGCTTATTGAAAAGAATAAAGATCTTACTGAAACTAACTCTGAGTTGATCAAACACAACAATGAGCTGCGCCAGTTTTCCTATACTGTATCGCACAATCTTCGCGGGCCGGTAGCCAGTCTGTTGGGGTTGATCCATTTGCTTGATCCTGCCAGTATACCGGAACACGATGCAGAAGTACTGGAACATATACGCACTTCTTCGGAGAGGCTTGATACGATCATTAAAGACCTCACCAAGATCATCGACATCCGTCATGATATTTTCAGGATACGACAGAAGATTAACCTGCAGCAGGAAGTTGCCGAACTCACTAAAACACTTTTAAAAGATATACGGCTGCACGATGTTGCTGTTACTACGGATATTATAACACAACATATATACTCGGTAAAGCCGATGGTGCACAGTATTCTGTATAACCTGATGAACAATGCCATCAAGTATCGTTCGGCAGAGCGATCGCCAGTTATACAGGTAAATACCCGCGAGAATGCGGAATACTATATATTGGAGGTGACTGATAACGGACTGGGTATAGATCTGAAGCGTAACCGGAATGATCTTTTCCGGCTATATAAACGTTTTCATTTTCACACCGAAGGAAAAGGCCTTGGGCTATATCTGGTAAAACTGCAGACCGAAGCACTTGGCGGCTATATTACGGTTGACAGTGAAATGAACCGCTTCACAAAATTTACTATCTACCTGAAGCGTCCTACAGATATACAGCGGCAGGTATTGCTACATGAACCGTATGCTGAAATTTTCTTCGATGCACAGATCAATGCCACGGGTATAATCTGGCATGGCCCTGTTACAAGCGAGCAATACCGGAATGTTTTTATCAAATGTCTTGAGTTTATGAAGGTATATAATACCCCGAACTTCATTGCCGACTTGTCGCACCAGGGACATATTGAAAAGGATGATCAATTGTGGATGTTCCGCGAAATTCTGCCGGAAGCTGCCCGCAATGGTCTCACGCGCATCGCAGCGATTCGTCCGGATGCTACAGATACACATATTCGTGACTATCTTCGCAGCATCAACGAGACATTGGTGAAACTCGGCATCTGGCAGCAATTCTTTTTATCGATGAAAGATTCTGTCGACTGGCTTGAGTCAGAGAA
>NZ_DATCSD010000242.1:0-22873 GCF_036568665.1 Ohtaekwangia sp.
TTTGGGGGAGGATATATACCCGAGGTAATATCAGTTAAATCTTCATCGCCTTGAAGAATAACCTACCTGCATTGTATGCAGAGACAATTATCATTTTAAAAGACAGTTCCAAGAATACACCATTTTGCTGTATTAATTGATGATGTTTTTTCATGCTTAATGAAGTATATAAATTACTCAATCTTCAAACAGGCATTTACTCATGCTAAATATTGATATAAGCCTAAATATTTTAGGTGGTTAATTGTATGAATTTACTATATTTGACGATCGATATATAACTAACCTGCCTCCAAAAATGATAAACTATCTTCCTGCGAAGATGACGCTAAGAATTGCGCTGTCTATATTTCCAGCCATTATTCTGATCAATCCAGAAGCTACCTGATTCTCTTTCTTATAAATAATATTCTCTTAACGCAACGCAATTTTTAGAACGTATGATAAAACAAATGCGTAAAATTTTACTGCTGGGTTATGTATTGACAATCCTGGCTACGCAAAATACAAACTGTCAGGATCCCAACATTCCAAAGCCCATCGTATCCATAAGTTCGCCCAACGCGGCAGCTTTGGGGAAGTATGCTAACATACCCGTTAACTATCATATTGGAGTTCCAGATATAAGCTTTCCTATATACACTGTGCATGAGGGGCCGCTTCAATTGCCAATCAGTTTAAGCTACCATGCATCCGGACTGAAGGTGATGGAGCAATCAAGTTGGGTTGGCGCTGGGTTCTCTTTGAATTGTACTGGAGTTATAACAAGGACGGTTAAAGGCATGCCAGACGAACGGGTTTCATCTGAAACCGTGCCTGCGATGTCCTATTTGAAGGCGCATGGATACTACAACTATTTGTATAGTGATTTTTCGTCGGGCAGCGATAAGGTGCTGGACTATCTTAATTTTGGCAGGAATAAAAAAGACGGTGAAGCTGATTTATTTTTTTTCAATTTTAACGGCTTCACCGGGACCTTCTATATAAAGCCTGATGGAACACCATTATTCTTTCCCCAGCAGGACATAAAGGTAGAACCCCAGTTTGATGTGAACGATATTCAGTATCTAATAGGTTGGGTAATAACCACGCCGGACGGTACAAAATATATATTTGGCAAGACGCCTCAGAATTCATCAGATGTCGATGCCGTTGAAGAGAATCGTACAAACTCTTTTGAAAACGGTTTGGATTATTCGGGATTTAACGTGATCTCCAGCTGGTACCTGAACGAAGTGCGCTCCGCTGACAATCTTTTTTCCATAAGGCTAAATTACGCAAAGGAAAATTATAGCTACTACACGGTATCAATGTTTCCGGTAAGGAACGGCACCTTAGGCGGCTTCGGATTAGTAAAAAATAATGTGCTTGGCATACGCCTCAGTTCTATTGTATTCTCCAATGGCACGGTAACGTTTGTGCCTGCATCAGAACCAAGACAAGATTTATCGGATGCGCTGAACGATTTGAATGACCATGAAAATGGATTTTCCGACATTGAACATAGCGCGCGTGCATTGAAAGAGATTCAAATATCGGGGGGCACATTTTGCAAGAAATTCAGTTTTGAATATGATTATTTTAACAGCGACAAACCGCTAGGTTCAACGTACGGTGGCAGCCCGGGTGGTGGTGTTGAAAGTGACTATAATATACATACTGACAAAAAAAGATTGAAGCTAAAATCGTTTCAGGAACACGCTTGTTCGGAAACAGTAAATCCATCCGAATCGATTAAGCAATCGGAGCAAATTCCCGCTTATACTTTCGAATATTATAATGAAGATTTAGTTCCGCGGACATTGTCCACGGGTCAGGATCATTGGGGTTTCTATAATGGTGCTGACGGAAACACGCAGTTGATTCCTTCCTGTTCCCTCGATGGAGGGGCAACTTATTCGGGGTCATCCGCGAATCGGGAATCATCCTGGCCCCAGATGTGCGCAGGTGCGTTAATGCGGGTGACATACCCCACAGGAGGTTCGGCAAAATTCATATATGGTCGCCACCGAACGAGGGTCACTGAAGCAGTGGAATCTGCATTACATTTACCCTATGATATTTCTGCTCGTGGTAATTCAGTAGAAACATCCAGTTCTACCAAGTATAACATTTCGGTTTATAAAACTACACGTTACCTGATTCGTGTGCGGGCCTTTGGAAGCGCCAATGGCGGAGTATTCCGTGGCGCCTATTTAGGAACCACAAGCTGGGCGGCAACGAGTTTTGATTGGGTGGAATTTAAGATATCCCTACAACCAGGCATTTATGAGTGGTATTGCTATTCTTCAGGTGGAGATTCCGGAACGGGGGTTCAAGCCGAACTATACGAGATTTCAACTTCGATGGGACAAGTAGACGCAACCGTAGGCGGATTGCGTATTGAATCTATCCAATACAACGATGGTAATTCCGCTGGTGTGACGGTGAAGAGGTTTGAGTACAGCAGCGACATTGGAGCGGGGCGCGGCGTTTTAATTGGCAGACCACTGTATATCATGCTTGCCAAAAATGATCAGGTCAAAGCTTCAGGTATTGCATACGGATTTAATAGCGGGGGCGCAATCGATGCCCGGGAAAGCGATGGTTGTATGAAAATAGATGAAGCCAAGAAAAGCTTCTACTGTTCACCATCCAGTGTGCTTCCTATGCAAAGTACACAGGGCAGCCATATTGGATACGGCGAAGTTCAAGTGAAGGAGGGTGACGGAGGATATACTATATATCGCTACAAGGTACCATCACCGGCGATTAGCAGCCTTGCTGGTACGATTATTAATCAATCAGATTGCGATCAGAGCGCTCCGAATTACCCGCCTGCTCCCAATCAATATGACTATTCACGGGGAGAATTGTTACATAAGTATATATATAATGCAAGTGGTAATGTTTTGCAAGAGAACCACTATCGGACTGATTATACGCCAGGGCTTGTTGGCCTCAACGGACTTATAGTAAGGGGACATGAGGAGTTCCTGCTGGCCACGGAATATAAACTTATTCCGTACAAGAAGACCAAGGTTTCCGATTTCGAAATTGTGTACAACCAGGATGCTACGCACAAATCAACCCAACGCGTAACAGAAACTTTTTTTGAAAGCGCTAATCATACACTGCCTACACGAACGGTGGTGACTGACATTGCAGGTGGTAGCGATTTAGACAACATGATAAGGGGTAAAGTTTTAACAGAGGTCAGAAATACCTATGTGGCTGATGCAGCTATACCGAATTGCATGGTTGCCAACACACATGATGATCCCTGGCTTTCTATGCAAGAAGGGCTGGCCTATAGCAGTTATGGCACCGCCTTAAACAACTGCAATGACGCAACTTGTAAGTTACGCGCCTGGTGGACGTATACCAATACCATTAATGAGCTGCGCAAGCAATATGTATCAAGTCGTATTGACTTGAATACACAAAAGGCAAATTGTTTGTCATCTTCGTTAACAACCGCTGGCTCCGAATTAAAAGCAGTTCTTTCCCTGCAACTACGCAATCAGGTAGGGAGTCTTCTGGAAACGTCATCATGGCGCGATGGTAATTTTTTGAGGAGCTCGCGCATGATCTACCAGGATCAGGGCAACAATCAAATCTATCCGTCAGCCCTTCAGACCATCCTGTATGCATCTCCTCAGGCTGCAACCGTATTTACTCCTATAACTTTTGGAAATACCGCCATTACTGCAGATACGCACTACGGAGTGGAGGAAAGTTATAAATATGCTAATGGCAATGTGGTTGAAATTACCGGGAAAAATGGAATTATCACTTCCTATATATGGGGGTATAACAATACCCTGCCTGTCATAAAGGCTATGGGTGTTCCCTATAGTGTTCTATACGCGGCTTATAGTGCATCGGGTGGAGATATATCTGCTTTAAGAAATCAACCATCGCTCAAGAAAATGCAAGTCTTCACTTACGGATACGATCCACTGGTGGGCATGACCAGCCAAATTGATCCCAACGGAATTTCATCGATCTACATATACGATAAACTTGGACGATTAGCACACATAAAGGATAAGGATTCCAAGGTCGTGCGGAAGTTCGAGTATAACTATAAAACAAACTGACCAAAGAGGTATGAAGACAATTATAAGATTTTTAATGCCTTTCGGTATTGTACTACTTTGTATCGTTCAGAGTTTTTGCCAGGTTACCGTCACCATCAATGCAGGGGGTACTGCCTATGTAGGGCAGTCAACCAGTTATTCAGCCAGCGTTACCGGAGGATCTCCGGGTAGTTACTACTGGAGCGTCAGCGGAGGCACCATCACATCATCAAACACCAGCAGTTCAGTAACCGTCAACTGGAGTTCAGGCACTGGTTCGCTATCCGTACAAGTATTCTCTTCTGGTGGGGGAACGCCGTATCCGATCGGCAGCGCATACCTGTCTGTTTCTCCGGCAACACCACCACCCCCTGCGGTTCAAATTATACCGAGCACTACAAGCGTTTGCACCGGGCAAACTATATCTTTCTCTGCTAAAAACCTGAAGACTTCATCTTCGGTAAGCTATACATGGAAAATGCAGGGTGCTGTAATGTCAACCGGTACTACCATGAGCGTCTCTGCTACAACGGATACAACCATTCCGAATGCGTATAGCCCTGGTGATGTTATCGAGCTTTTTGAAGTCACGTGGACTGGAGGAAGTACTACTTCCCAGACGCTTGTTGCCAGCTATTCTTCAGGAATCTCGATTGCTCCACAACCATCAAATCCTATATCAGGTGATCAGAGCCAGTGCGGAGCCGGAAGTATAACCCTGACCGCCAGCACAGGAACTAATGCCAATGCGATTCACTGGTATAACTCCTCCAACGCTTTAATTAAAGAAGAAATTGGTGCAAGCTCCCAGTATGCCACTGGTCTTCTCCAGATACCAGGTGCATCGTACCGTGTATCGAGCTATAATACCAACAATGGCTGTGAAAGCAACAGAATCACAGTGTCTGCCACGATCAATCCGATACCAGAGGTCCCTTTGGCAGTCAACGGGACGCATTGTGGAGTTGGCCGCGTAGCGCTCTCTGCAACCATAGGAGCGAATGCAAATCGGGTAATTTGGAATGGACCCACGCCTACCAACGCAGACGGCACGAAAGCCTTGAGTCCTTATATAAACAGTTCTGCTTCTTATCAAATTGCCAGCTATAATTCAGCGACCGGATGCGAAAGTACATGGGTTCCGATAACGGCTACTGTCGGGCTTGTACCCGGTATTCCTTCGGGAATAGATGGCTCGCGTTTCGGAAACGGCACTGTTCTTTTATCGGCAACTCCAGGAACAGATGCCAACACTATCAGTTGGTATGACTCTTACTCATCTACCACGCCTTTGGCTATCGCGCTGACCTATCTCACCCCTGAGTTGCATGAGACCAAAGAATATTGGGTTGCAAGCCGTAACACTACAAGTGGCTGCGAGAGTGCTGTGCGATACTCGATTAGTGCGATTGTAAGCAGTAGCCTTAATTCAATTATCACTTACAACGTCATTTCCGGCAATGTATTGGATGCCGGCACCATCCCAACTTTGCCCATTGAAGATGTAAACAAAACCACGGTATATTTTGATGGTCTAGGCAGAAATATTCAGACGGTTGCTAAGCAGGCGTCACCTGGTCATCAAGACATAGTCGTTCCTGTTACTTATGATGCCGCGGGGCGGGAAGATAAAAAATATGCACCTTTTGCTGCCGAACAAAACGGGCTGTTTAAGTCAACTAATGAAATTCTGGAACCTGTTACGCACACCTATAGAGGCGCGGCTCAATCCTTTTACTCTTCTACAGATGGCCTGGTTGCTGCCGACAACGATCCGTACGCGAAAATTATATATGAGGCCAGCCCACTGAATCGTGTAGTAAAACAGGGAGCTCCGGGAACCAACTGGCAACCCAACGCAACCACCAATGATTATACAGACCATGTGGTGAAAAAACAATATCAACTTAACGCTGAGAACGAAGTACTCTTTTTTACCTATAGTGCGGCTACCAGATCTCTTTCTTCCTCGAGCAGTTTGAGTTTTTATGGACCTGAAGAGTTGATTAAGCATGTAACGTTTGATGAAAGTAACAACCAGGTCATAGAGTATACGGATAAAGAAAGCCACCTGGTTTGCAAAAAGGTTCAATATGATGTGAATGAAAACGGGCCTCTCTTTGCGGAAACATATTATGTATATGACGATTTAGGAAGCCTGGTTTTGGTACTTCCTCCCGAAGCAATTGTATCCATTAAGGCTGCCTTTAAAAATTAGAATTAATATGAGATTATATATACTATCGTTTTTCTTAATATTTCCCATGCTCCTTCGTGGACAGAGTATAGCTACACAGAATTTGGCATGGCAGGCGTCTTCTGTTACCGATGTAAACACCGGCGATATACTTTCTGCCGGCGGAGACAAGATCATTTCGCATGGCAGCACTTCCGTGGAATGGAAAGACAACCAGGGTCATGTAAAATATACCTACACAGTAAATACCGTAAATGGCACCTGGAGCAATGTGAGTAACAGCGGCTCTATCATTTACCAGGTGACTGCCGGAGGTAAATCGGGCACCATCACTTTTATAAGATCCGGAAGCGAAATCACCATACGTATACTTCTGTTGAAAGAAGATGGGGAGAATATTCCGGATATGTATGAATTTAAAATTACAGGCATCACTACACTCTAATTTCTGTTGACAACATGAGATTTATTCTATCTACCTTCTTTTCCAGTATACTGTTGATGGGTATACTGTGGAGTTCTCCTGCGTCAGCGAAAGGCGATGCTCCTGTAGTGGATGCTGTTCCGGATGCTGTTGAATTTGCAGCCCTGAAAGCGATCTATGATAAGCTGGGCGGAGCCAACTGGACTACCAAAACAAACTGGCCTGTAAGCGGCAGCTGGCCATCTTCTGCTACCAGCGCTCAGTTTGGTACGTGGTATGGTGTAACGGTAACCAATGGCGATATTACCAAAATTGTACTCAGCTCGAATAACCTTGTTGGAACGTTGCCATTGGAAATAGGCTCGTTGAAAGCTGCTACTATATTTAATATGTATGGTAACGCGGGTATAACTGGTTCTATTCCTGCTGCCGTGGGCGGTATGACTGCGCTGAAGGAAATTTACTTATACTCCTGTGGTTTGAGTGGAAATATACCTTCCGAGCTTTTTAACATTGCCGGTTTACAGATTGTGTATGCAGACCATAACAATTTAAGTGGCAGCCTTCCGGCTTCGCTGATAAATGCCACTGCACTGACAACCCTGGTATTGCATGAAAATGATTTAACGGGTAGTATTCCATCAGAGATAGGGAACCTTAAATATTTAACTACCCTGTCGCTGCATCACAATAACCTGAGTGGTACGATTCCTACATCGATGGGCAGTCTTTCAAACCTGGTATACTTGCTTTTACATGTTAACCAGCTTAGCGGAAGCATTCCTGCTTCATTGGGTAATTTGAGTAAGGTGGTTCAGTTTTATCTGAACAACAACAATCTCACCGGCAGTATTCCGCCTGCATTGGGCAACCTGGCCAGTGTGCAGTATTTTTATATCTATGCTAACAAGCTCAGCGGGACGGTACCTGCAGAATTGGGAAATATTACCAAAGTCAGATACTTCTATATAAACGATAACCAGCTTACCGGCACGCTGCCAGTAGAACTATCCAAACTCACGCAGACGGTAACCTTCTATGCCTATAACAATAAGTTCAGTGGTGTTTTACCTTCCACATTATTTAATGGTTGGGGCAGCCTGTCGGTTCTGAATATATCCAGCAACCAGTTTTCGGGTGATTTCCCAAGCTCAATCGCTACCTGCCGGTCTCTGGTGAGTTTTGCTATTGGTAAGAATCTGTTTAGCAGTCTACCGTCAGGTATGCTTAACCTGGGCGTACTGGTATCATTGACCACTAACAACAACGAACTAAAAGCGATTCCTGACTTTACAACGCACGTAAACAAGGCGAATTTAACGTTGAACGTTTCGTATAACCGATTGGACTTTGGGTCATTGCAACCACTCGTTGGTGTTGGTATAAAGTCTGTTACCAGCACACCGCAGAATAACATACAAGATGTGCAATTTATAACGCCTGCTATAGGCGCATCGCTTACGATACCCGGCCGCACAGCCGGCAGCAACGGTACGATTACCTGGGAGAAGCAACAGGATAACGGAAGCTGGACGAGTGTGAACAACCTGAACGGCAACACCTCACAGCAAAGCTATACCCGGAGTGCCTTTGCTGCGAGCGATGAAGGTGTATATAGAATGAGAATGACGAACACATCCTTTTCAGGTGTTACTATCCAAACCGATCCGATCAAAGTAAAAACTGCTGTTAACCTGGCATTGGATAACTGGGCGTTTCAATATACATATGACGACCGGCGTAGAATGACGCAGAAGAAAGTGCCGGGAGCCGATTGGGTATATATGGTGTACGATAATCGCGACAGACTTGTAATGACACAGGACGGTGAACAGCGCAAAAACAACCAATGGTTGGTTACCAAATACGATGCACTGAACCGCCCCGTAATTACGGCAATCTATACGCATACATCTCCTGTTGATCAGCCCACGATGGCCGGATTAATCAGCACGGCAAATTTCTACGACAGCTTTGATGGTACTACAACCTTTCATGGTTATACCAACAATGTTTTCCCAAATGATGTAACGAAGCTGGATGTACAGACGGTAACATATTATGATTCGTATGATTACAAAAATCTGGTCAACGATGGCCGCTATAACTATAAATCCGATGAGTTTACCGATCAATATAAATTTGATGCCAATGGCAACAGTTTTCCCGGTGTAATTGGTCAGGTTACCGGCGCAAAGAGCAAAGTGCTTGGCGCAGGAAACTATATCATTACAGCCAATTATTACGATGATAAATACCGGGTAGTGCAGACCGTTGCCAACGATATGCATGGCGACCTGGACAGAACTACCAACGTATATGACTTTGCAGGAAAAGTTCTTAAATCAAAGAACACCCGTACCGAGTATGGCATTCAGTGGACGAATGTGATCAGTCCTGCGGTGGTTAATAAACTCAATAACGCTTTGGCGAGGGCTGGCGGCAGCGCTGATGGCTGGAACGCAGGTGCATCATCAGTACAGGTATTGCCTGCCGGGCAGGATGGCTGGATGGAAGTAACGGCAACCGAGCTAACCAAGAACCGTATGGTTGGTCTGGCTTCGTCTGATCCGGATGGCGGTTTCACCAGTATAAATTATGCGCTATATATGGTGAATTCCAGTTTTAGCCTGCAGACTTATGAAAGCGGTGTAAAACGTTATAACGGCACAGGACTCAATACAGGCGATGTGCTCCGGGTAGAGCGCAAAGGCACTACGGTAACGTACCGGCAGAATGGAAAGCTTATAGCAACATCTGCTGTTGCTTCTACTACGGACTTGCGCGTAGACGCATCGTTGTATTCATCAGGCGCCACGCTGGCCGATGTGCGGGCTTCTTTTGCAGCACGCAGCACCAGCATAACCAGAACCTTTGAGTACGACCATGCCGGCCGCCTGCTTAAAACCTGGCACCAGGTAAATGGCGGTACCAATGTATTGCTGGCAAAGAATGAGTATAACGAGCTTGGCCAGTTGATCACGAAGAAACTTCATTCGGAAGACCAAGGCTCAAGCTTCAAGCAACATGTAGACATGCGCTATAACATCCGTGGTTGGCTCACACGGATCAACAACTCCGATCTTACGCCGGATCAAACCAATGATCCACGCGATCACTTTGGTATGAACCTCTCCTACAATGAAACTGTAGCTACACTGAACAACATACCACAGTTCAATGGAAACATATCAGCTATCCGGTATAGCAACAACCAGGGCTTTAGCGATGTAAAGGAGAATGCGTATCAATATACTTATGATCCGATGAACCGGATTACCGGGGCAAACTTCCGCCAGAAGCAATCATCCGGCTGGGCTCAGCCTCAATATTTGGATGATAAGAACAATCCGGTTATTACAGATGCCTATAGCGAGACTGGCTATAAATACGATCAGAATGGCAACATACAGCAGCTTATCCGCAAAGGAAAGAATGGTGCCACTCTGGATAAACTTACCTATTACTATGGCACCGATCAGGGGCGGAGCAACAAACTGCTCAGCGTAAGCGATGCAGGCGATGTAACGCAAGGCTTTATAGATGGCAACACCGTAAGTGATGACTATCTCTACGACAATAACGGCAGCATGAACGCAGACCGAAACAAAGATATAGCCGCCATTGCCTACAATCACCTGAATCTGGTAGCACAGGCAACGAAAGGGAGCAGCGAGTATATCAAATATATTTACGATGCTTTGGGCAGAAAACTCTGCCAACAGGTATATAGTGCCAGCAACGCCCTTACCAAACAAACCGATTATGCAGGCGAGTATTTTTATGAGAACGACACGCTCAAGTTCATTAACCACGAAGAAGGCCGCATTGTAATGACCGGCACCGCTCCGGAGTATCAATATCATTTGAAAGATCACCTGGGCAACGTGCGTGTTACGTTTACTTCCAAAAATGAAACGGAGAGCGCAACAGCAACTTTAGAGACAGCCAATGCAAGTTCTGAACAAGGCAAGTTTTTATACTATAATGAAGCAGTAAAGATAAACTTCCGATTATTCGATCATACCAGACAGGGCAGTACAAACTACTCCACCCGCCTGAATGGTACAGTCAACGAGCGCACTGGTTTGGCTAAATCACTAAGCGTAATGCCAGGCGATGTGATCAACGCAGAAGTATATGCCAAATATCTCGATACCAATCAAACCAACTGGACAACCGCAGTAAATAACCTGATCACATCTATCGCCAATGGAACTGCTGCCGCAGGCACGTATGTAGATGGTGGAGCTGTTGGAAGCACTGGTGGTACGGTTGATCCGTTTGCAAGCATTTTGAATAAAGGCAGTGAAACCGGCACAGCGCCAAAAGCATATTTGAATTACCTGATCTTCGACAGAAATTACAACGTACTGGATGGTGGTTTTGTGAGGGTTACAGAAGCAGCTAAAGAAAGCGGCACGGATGTGCTACACGAGAAACTCTCGAAGCAGCTTACTATAAAAGAAGCCGGTTATGTGTATATTTACCTGAGCAACGACAACGCGGCTTTGGGCGGAAGTTCCATTGAAGTGTACTTCGATGATCTAAAAATAGAGCAAACGAAATCTCCGGTAATTCAAAGCGAAGAATATTATCCGTTTGGTTTATCTTACAACTCCTATACGCGTGAGAATACGACAGCGCAGAATTACAAATACAATGGAAAAGAATTACAGGACGAACTCAATCTTGGATGGTTGGATTATGGATCTAGAATGCAAGAAGCAACTATAGGCAGATTCACTACGATGGATCCTCTTATGGAAAAGTTTACTGGCTTCTCTCCATACAACTACGTTCTTAATAATCCTGTGTTGCTCATTGATCCAGATGGGATGCTAGCAAGATACAATTGGAGTAACGGCCAATATGAAGACACAGACGAAAATGGGAATAAGACAACAGTAAGCTGGGACGAGACTCAAAGCCAGCACGGAATTGGAAAATATTCGGGCACGACTACAGTTGCTCTTTTTCCTGGATATAAATCTGATGGTTCTGGAAGACTGAAATTCGATGCTGAGACCACTGGGTCGCTCTTAAGTTTAGCACAATCCGCAAAGACTAATGTAAACTTTACGGTTTTGCATGTGGGGGACACTAAAGAAGCTGCGGACCTTATGGAAGCCCTTCCACAGAAGATCGTTGGGTTAATTGTCGGAAGTCATGGAGATTATGACAACGCTTATTTTCAGATTGGAAGTGATGTATTTAGTTCTCCTGAGCGAATAAATATCTCTCCCAACCTTTCAAGAATATCTAGAACTTTATCAATAGATGCACAAATTATTTTTACTGCTTGCAATTTGGGTGCTACAGAAAATGGTGGAGAAGCACTTTTAAATGCATTATCTCTTAAGTTCAAAAGGACAGTATTTGGGAATAGAAGTTTTACCCCTGGTCGAGCCGATTTGTTTCAAGGAGGACCAGGCAGTCCCGCATACTATACCGAAAAAGAAATGAGTTCTTATGAAGGGATACCAGGATTTCCGCGAAGGCAATTTGGAAGAGCTTATGAGAATTCAGGGCAATGGACTCGAGTTACGTATTCAAACGGAAAAACATCGTCATCAATAGTTAGACAGCCGTTTTTTGATTCATTTGGAAAATTTAGATATAAAGAGTAGCATGAAAATACGTTTGTTTTTTATTCTTACTGTTTGTAGTTTCTATCTCACGACTGCGGCTGGCATAAATCCAGTGGCAAAGTATTATAGAGATATTAATTACTGTACCTTGGAGGGAGTCGGTGAACTGACTGATGCCGAATTGAATACGTATCCATATTTCAAGATTTTAGAACCTAACAGCGAGAATAAGATTATTGAAATGGTTAGCGAAACCAACTCCTACATAGAGCATTATGTTAAGAAAAAGAATTCATGGATGTTGACAAATGAACGTATAGGAAATATTTCACATGTTTATCAATATACCTTTGTGTCAAATAACAAGGTGTTAGTATTGGAGTACTTGGCGGTTTTAACTTTTCGTGAGGGCAAAGGGCCAAGTGAGGAAAAGTTAGCGAGACTTCAAAATGGACTTCGAAACGCAAAACATTTTCTGGTTTCGCTTTCTATTATTGATTCGTTGGGAAGAGTGGACTATTTTCTGCCCCATGACTCAAAGATAAAGAAAAAACCTTACCCAAATTTTGACGAGCGTTTACCCAGACTCGAAATTAAGAGTGTCGTTAAGAAATCATACAAAATAGTTCAAGATACATTAGTTGAAGAGAGTAGAAGCCAACTAACTGATGAGGTTGTAGGTATAATTTGCTACAATTTGAAAGACAAATCGGGACACAAGCATAATAGATTCTGGCCATTGTTTTTTCCGGACAGGATAAATTGTGGTGACTAATTAAGGTGACTAAGGCATTGCGATCAATTTGGAGTCCGATCCCGACCTGGAATAGCCTGATATCGGTGAATGTTCTACGGACCCGGCTAATGTTCTTTTGATGCAAAACGATCTTTCCGAAAAGGCGGACCATGGTGGAGCACTTGCTGAAATGCTGGACGCCGCAAACGAGAACGGGAGTATAACAGTTTTGAGAGTGAGTGATTCTAGGGATGCGGCAAACCAAATCGAAGATATGGGAAGAGAGATAGGTAATCTGATCATTGGAAGTCATGGGCAATACAAACATGCCTCGTTCCGAATCGGGGATGGTGATCTGTTTAATAGCGCTAATAAAATAGCAAACAATGGCAACCTTTCGCGGATACGTAAATACCTTGGAGATAATAGTCAAATTATTGTGCATGCCTGTCACGTTGGGAACCCGGATAATGGAGGTGTTCAGTTGCTCACTGCGTTGGCTTTAAAAATGAAAACAACCGTCTTTGGTAATCAGAGTTGGAGTCTTAGTGCACCTGGTATGTTCGGAG
This sequence comes from Ohtaekwangia sp., assembly GCF_036568665.1. GTDB lineage: Bacteria > Bacteroidota > Bacteroidia > Cytophagales > Cyclobacteriaceae > Ohtaekwangia. The sequence goes on from NZ_DATCSD010000242.1 coordinate 13,579, forward strand.
GCTATTTATTTGGTATCATTCCATACTATCAGGGATCAAATGATTCGCCAGCTGAGAAATCTTGCTTAGGAAAGGAAGGTTGTAATACTTATACACATAGCGAGAGAAGCCGGGCATTTGATAACGCAGGCAGTTGGACGAAAGTTACGTATTCAAATGGAGTAACTAAGGCTACGACTATTAACAATGTTTACTACACTAAATCTGGCGGATTAAACTATTCTGAAAACCCTTAAGCAAGAGAATAAACATGTTTAGAACGGGACTTGGTATAGCTTTTTTCCTGATGGGGTGTATCGTTAAAAATAACAATACAGGAGTCGTGGACATGCAAAATAATTCCAAATATTTCTCTGATATAGATTTATTTCAGATGAAGGGAGTTGATGAACTGTATTTAGAAAGCTCCAATCAACCTCATGTAAGAATTGATTCCATTGGAAAAAATCAACGAGATGTTGTTTTTTCATTTGATGGAAAAACTGTTTATAAAAAGAATTATCAATATGATGGACATTGCTGGACATTCTCACACCATGTTAATGATCACAATGAGGGGAGCGTTTTTTATTTCTATGAATTTGTTTGCACGGATAGTATAGTTGAGTTAGAGTACAAGGGTGATCCGTTTAAGGGTGGAACATTGGAAACTGTGAGAAAGACAACGCATGACGGAGTTTGGGAGTACGATTTTGAAGATGATGCGGTAAAAGTAAAACCGAGGTATGATGTAGAAGTTTATCATCTTGGAAAACTCATTAGAAAACGTATTTCAATGTATCAGATCAAAGACGGTATTCTCACTTTGCATAAGAAGACGATTAATGGTGCAACTGACCGAATGGAGCGAGAAAGTGTTGACTGCTATGTGGTTGGTAAGTTTTCTTTTTTTTGGTGGACCATTGTTGGCTATAGATTTGAGAAAATTGACTGTTAGAACAGGACGACAGTTTATGGAAATAGAGCAGCCGCAGGCTCAATAGGGTTTGTTTTTAGGAATACTGTTACCGGTCCAATCTTAAAAATGACTATTTAATTATGAGATATATAAAATTAATAGTTCCATTGATGGTCATTGCTTGTTCTGGTGCGTCTAAGATTTATAGCAGTAAGGAAAGTGGAGTGGACGTTAAGGATAAATTGGGGAAGCTATATCACTCATTCGGCAGCATCAATTGATCTATATAGGTATAAAAAAGGCGGGTTCAAAAAATGAACCTGCCTTTTTTATGAATACGCTTTTCTGGCTTTAGCATCTCTGATATAGGTATCGATGAGATCGTATAGCGTTTTCCCATGCCCTTGTTGGTGTCTTCACCAACAATCACACCCAAACCCCACACTGATTTTGAATTTGTTAGACACACTAAAAGTTCATGGAAGTGGCGGTCGACATGGTTTGGCAAGACTAGAAATTTCAGGCAGTAAGGGCATTGTTAAAATTGTAAACGGCTCTGCCAATAATTACAAGGGCAATATTAAAGAAGAGATGAAAGCTGGTACAAGATTCATTTTTACCCAAAGTTCAAAGTAGATGATAAATAAAGCGTGGATTGCTCTATATAATTGTTTGTTTTTAGTATCGTCTCGTTATAGGGAAATTGCATCCTTAGAATCTCCTATTTTTGAAATTTTTGAAGACTTAGATACAAGATTAATTGTTGGATTAAATGACGAGAGCCTCGAAATCTTTTTGAAAGAAGGTTGGATTAATGACGGAATGAGAAGAGAGCTGTCGCAATTCAGAGATTTTGTAAATAATATAGATTCAAAGTATTGGAACGCAGAAGATTTTGATCATTTGGAAGATTGGAACTTAGCCAGAGAGTGGGCAATAACCCTAATGAGCAAATTGGGGTTTAAAAACAAAGGTTGGAATTCTAATGGGGAGACAATTATATACACACAGGGCGACTAGGCAGGTTTGAACACTCTCTCACAGGCATCAGCAAGGGCTTCATGCCCTTGGTGTTCTTCACCAACAATCACACCCAAGCCCCACATTTGATAAGTGATGATTATGAGAATGTTGTTGAAAGAACTACAAACCTAGTTGCCCACGAAGCTGGACACCCTAAATTTAGGAGAGATCATCCAAACGCTAAAGGAAGCTTACATGTTCCAGACACAATAATGCAGGAGTTACCGATGAGAGATTCAAAGCATGATGATTGGATGATTCAGAGATTGAAAAATATCCACGGCACGATAATTAGAAAATAAATTCTTTGTCTATGAAGCACCTTTTGTCCATTTGTACTTTTATATCGCTTCTGAGTTGTTCGACCAATTCAAATAAATCGAGCATTAAAAGTTTTAATAATGATGCTAGGACTTATTTTATAAATAATGAAGAAGCTTTTGATTTAGCGCCCTTAAGTGAATCTGAAAAGTGTATTATCAAAAAGAGTATATCTAATGATTTAGATGAAATTAATAATTGGCGAACAGTTACAATAAGTGATCAATTTTACATACGAAATTATCGAGTGGAGGGAGTTGATTTCGATTTCTCGTTTGTTAAAGATTCAGTTGGAAATTTCTATTTTATAAGCCTTCCTCAAATACACGATTATATCTATAGCTTATCCAACTATTATGATGAAATTGATAATTTTTTTGTTCTAAAGGATTCGATAGATTTGGTAGATATAAGTTCACCCTTTGTGGATAAATTAACTGAGAGTGAAATTTTTGCTATGAAAAATGGAGACTTTGGTGACAAATTTCGTCTCTTGGACAATCTAATGCATGAAATATTTGAATTATTCTTTTTACAAGAAATTTCGATTGGGGAATTTGAGAATGAATTTCGAAATAAAATAATCGGTACCAGTAGCAATAGAAATTATAACAAGGTTAAGGAATTACTTAATAAAATAACCACATCTTCTAACTACGTTATAAAATCTTGTGCCATCAAGGAAGTTGGATATGTTCTATTTGTATATTCTTTGGAGAATCAAATCGATAATCAAATTCGAATCAAGATTTACTTCTTACCTCAAATTAAGCGATCAAGAATTGCTCATTCAGATATTAGTACTAAATATAAAGATTGCTTCTCCCTGCATTAGCCACCTTCATTCCCTTTTATGTACTCATGTCCTATCATTTTGCGGGGCCAGATTATGGCTTTTCGGACGATATCATGGGCACATCCGGGTCTAGCAAAATTGGTTATGATCATTATCTCGCATACTATAACCTTGCGAAGGCAACATGGTATCAACCTAATAATACCTTCGTTAACTCCAGGATTATTGATCTGGACTACAAAGCCGATTTAATCCAACCAACTCAACAACAAATTGATGAACAAGAATAATATTGCAAACTGCATTGTTTTGTTTCTCCTGACCTTCTGCTTTAGTTGCCAAAAAGGAAGAAATTCAATTGGCGGAGGGTTTCTAGTGTTTGAGAAGGAAGATTTTTGGTGCTATGTCCCCGTGATGGCGATGGACACTAATGCCTGTAGTCACGACTTTAAGTCAGAGAATTTTGGCAGAGCAATAAAATTCCGGCCACAACAGGACGTCTATCTGATGGAAAATTTTGATACACTGCGAATTAAAGGAAGTCATGGGAGTAGGAGCACATTGCAAATTATGCCCGTGATTATGGACTACAATGCCCAAGATTCTGGGATAGGAGAAGATACTTTTAAGGTTGAGACGGATGACGGCAATGTACTCTTCAATTATGTTGAGGGGGTGGTGGAAATAAAAAGCATAACTCCACTCTTTTGCTATCAAAGGAGAAAAAGCGATGTGAAAGCTTGCGAATGCGAGAGAAATGAGAATGACAAGTATGATTATTTGTTTAAAGTATGTAAATATTTAAAGTCAAAGGGTGATGTATCTTTCCAGCCGTGCAAATATAAGATTGCAGCTGTTTCGAAGTCAAAGTATAACGGAAGAGAGGCGATAGAAGTGAATTTAGATTGCTGTTACTTAGGTGATCGCGCTTACTTTGACCCAATTACAAATGAACTGATTTCATTTTCTTACGGCGCTGAATGATCCGACTTGATCTTTGAATCAGCTTATTGATGCTGCACTTAAATCAAAGAAGAAGGTAGCGTTCAAGAACGAGTATAAGCACTACTTTCATGCCCTTGATTTCTATTCTTCACCAACAATCACACTCAACCCCACACTGATTTTGGAATTGTTAGATACAACTGGCTTTTGGGTACATAAAGTTGTTGGTGTTGTGTGATGAGAAACGAGTATGGTATTGAAGTGACTATAAAAAAATGAGAAAGCACATAATATTTATTTTTTCGAATTTAGTCCTGTTTTTGATGCTCCAATTTGCTGTTGTTCTTACCGCCTTTTTATTGGGGTTAGCCTCGAGTAATAAATATGAGCGGGAACAATGGATGCTTTATTGTTTTTTTTGTTTACTGCAGGTAATCATATGCATTGTGATTCCATATTTTAGAAAGTCACTATCAAAGTATGAATTTTTATTAGGTGTTTTACTTGTAATTTTGTCTTGGATAATTACAGGATGGTATATATCCTGATAATTCCCTGCAGCAAGAAAGCCTCGGTAGCCAAGTCTGAATCGGATGTAAAAAATACGGATCACTTGATTAGTATAATTTCCAACGAAGACATGGCTAAAAGTATGGGATCAGGTGTTAATGGAGTTGGCGAAAAGGGCGGACTCAATATCTGGATGAGTCAAAGAAGCGTTGATGAGACTCTCAAGACAGGTAGTGCTCGCGAAATATCTCACGAGGCGGGTCATACCCCCATGCCCTTGTTGGTGTTCTTCACCAACAATCACACCCAAACCCCACACTGATTTTGAATTTGTTAGACACACTAAAAGTTCATGGAGGTGGCGGTCGACATGGTTTGGCAAGACTAGAAATTTCAGGCAGTAAGGGCATTGTTAAAATTGTAAACGGCTCTGCCAATAATTACAAGGGCAATATTAAAGAAGAGATGAAAGCTGGTACAAAGATTCATTTTTACTCAAAGTTCAAAGTAGATGATAAATAAAGCGTGGATTGCTCTATATAATTGTTTGTTTTTAGTATCGTCTCGTCATAGGGAAATTGCATCCTTATGATGAAAAAATTGATTGTCTTTATTTTTATAATAACTCCTTTAGTTGGAGTACCTCAAGATTTTAAAAACGGAGTTTTTAATAACCTTGATTCCGCTTTGAGAGCCCCCAACCAAGTTCAGAGTCTTAGGCTAGACTCGGATAACATTGTGGAAATAGACGCAAGCATAGTCAAACTTATTAATGTTAAGAACATTTCTTTAAGTCACAATCAAGGAATTAACTTAGTTGACTTATTCGATAAACTTGCCATGCTTCCGAAGCTAGAGTTTTTGAATTTATCGGATTGCCAGATTGAATCTTTGCCAGCAAATATTTCAAAGTTATCTCATCTGAAGAAACTAATGCTTGGTAATAACAAATTGACTGAGCTTCCGCCAGAAATGAAACACTTGCCAAAATTAAAAGAACTGATTTTTAGTCAGTATCCAGACGATTTTCGAAGGCTTACTGATGAGCAGAAACTCCGAATGTTGAGTTTATTGCCTCGCACCAAAATATTACTAACGGAGTACGCCGGGGGAGCCCATGGTTACTATCGATTGGGGGCGAGAACAGTAAGAGTGACAAAGACTACCTTATGGCCAAATAAATAAGATTATTCTTCGCTGCTGGTCTCGGTTTCCTCGATTTTGGCGCTCGACTCTATATGCCAGATATTGGACCCCCTTGCTGTCGCAAGTTTAGCGAAGCGTAACTTGTGACTTGCTTTATAGCAAGTTTCCAACTTGCACATTAACAAGCTGAAAGCTTAAACTAATAATTACTACAAGTTGGAAACTTGCGGCAGCTAGGGTGGCTATGGGGTTGGTCTAACTCCTTCGGGGGAAAGTTCAGCATCGGGTACAGCAAATGTTTCATTGTCAGTTTTGTATTATGAACCAGTACATTTTAGCACTCACTATGATAGCCAATAAAAAACATGTCGTTCTAATTTTTCTCATTTTCTGTTCCATTAATGTCAAGGGCCAGAATTCATCGAAAAGTGATTCGATACAGTTTCCTATTTCATTTAAGGCTGCGAAAGATACTTTGGATCCTTTGTTAATTAATTTTAAGATGTTTAATGAATCGAGCAAAGCTGAGATCGGACTTATTAGAAGCACGGTTGATGGACGAAGAATATTTCAATTAAGCAGGCAAAAGAATGATAGTTTAGTAGAATTAGGATTGGCTCCGTTTGGCTTTTTCTATATAGTTGGTGAACTACCAATTGTTGATTTCGTAACAACAGAGCGTATTGAAATTGAGGTGCATAAAGTAAAATTTCCGCGAACGGTATATATGGGCCTCGTTGCCAGTTCAGTTCATTATCTTATCGAAATTCGCAATGTGAGTGCTGAAGGAATGAAATCCTATTTTTATTCAATTGATCTGAAGTTCTGGCCCAAGGAAGTGAAAAGAATATTGAAGTCTGAAAAAGCAATAGAGAGAAAAGCAGAGGAGATTTTTCAAAGCTTCAAATAAAAAGTCGAATCGCGAATGATTTTGATTTTGAAGCAGCGGTAAAATCAAACATAGATTCTAAAGTTTATTCAGAGATGAAAGGAAAACAGAAATAATTAACCTATGAAGTGTTATATACATAGCGGTTTTATTGTTTTATTATTTTCCACTTGTATTTCATCAAGGCGAACTGATCGCAAGGATATAATAGATATAGCTGCCTGTTGTCAAGATACGATAGCAGGTAGAAGTAAAAAAGAGATACTCAATGTGTTTGCAGATGTACTTAACGGGCTAGTTCCGAATTACAACAGAACTTACACTAAAGGATTCCACGTAAACAATGCCTGCCGCCTTGAGGGAGTGTTTATTTGTGATTTTGTTGATACGCTTAATGTAGAAAGAACGTATAATGAGTGTATCAAATTTTTGGATGGTCATATCTACCATTTTTCTGCCATTGAAAATGAATCATCCTACAGCAATATTGCAATTATTAATGGGGAAGACTTGAAAATATTCAGAGCATTGAATTGCCCTGGGAAGGGTGACAAAGTAGAGGACGTTGTCAGATATGTCAAAAATAGTATGACCGGTATAATAAGCAATGAAGCATTGATCCAAAGAATTTTAAATTATAGGCAATATGGAATTTATGTAATGGAAGATCCTCATGCTGAATTTATCTGTAAATAAGAAGTGCCCATCAACAGGTATGAAGGCGATTTTATTTCTTGTCATTACAAGTATATTTAGTGTTAATGCCTATGGTCAGGGAGGTTGGAATATTAAATATCTGCCAGTTGACTCGATTAATGAATCGCTTTTGGGGAGAGAAGTTCGGATAGATTTTAAGTCGAATCCTTCCGAAACAAATAAGGGAAGAGCTATTAATATTCGTAAAATGCTTGCCAATCGGGATACCGTTAATATTGAAATTGCTGGGCACCTGATGCAATTTGTAGAAAATTGGAAGATATACATTGATCTCGGATCGTTTGCCGATCAAACACTTGAAAGTGTTAAAGACAAGAATAATGGCACGGAGTTAATCATTAGAGAAATGTTTATAAGGGGCATAGGTAAATCTTCCGTCACGTTAGAAATATACACCTACCATTCAGATGATTTTGATAGAAGTAATGTACAGGAGATTATAGTTGAGAAATCTCTTATTAAAGGGATTTTGGTGAAATTTTGATATATATAACGGATTGTTCGGCTTGATCCACTGTCTGAGAAATATTACTATAACTCTCCATATGCATTTAGCGAGAATAAAGTTACTGCTCATCGTGAGTTGGAAGGTTTGGAGGCCGAGCCGCTATTTGATGCTCCGAGGGTTGAAGAGCCGGCTGATGAGGGACCAAGCTTAAATTCTATAGTAGAAGCTGGTGCGAATGCGTGGAGTACGATTACTGGCTTTTTGTTTGGTGATGGAAATAATGGCACACCAGAGAGTGCAAGTAAGTTAGGTCAAGCACAAGAATTGGTTCCTGTAATTGCAGCTTAGCGGCCTTTGGATCGGCTATGCAACAGGCAAGTGGACCACGTCAAGGCACTTCAAAACCTACCACAAAACAACCTGCTAATGCAAAGCCAACAACGCCAACCGTAACGACAGTAAACGCTAAGAATATTAAATTTAGTCAAAGTTCTGTGAATGGCCCTCAAGTTAAAGCCCTTGAGCAAAGCATGAAACAAAAAGGATGGCAAGGTTCGCCAGTTGATGTAGTTGAAACAAAACCGGGTAACCTCGTCACACTCGATAATAAACGAGTACTTGCAGCAAGTCGAACAGACACTCCCGTTCAGGCTGTTATTCATGCGGCCGATACTCCATTACCAACAAACTACGTTGAGCGTTTACTACTAAAAATGGAGGAATTCCAGCTACTTTTGGAGACGCAGTCATGAATAGAATTGGAAGCCAAGCTTCTGGATTTAGGAATACTTATCCGCAAGGATCTAATGTTACTGGTTCAACAGAATAACGAATGAGCTATTTATTGCCAAAGGATTTAACTCCCTCCTGGTTTAAATACCCGAAGGAGTTTTTGAAGACCATAGAATTACCGATTATAAATATTACACCTTGGTATATTCTTGGTGACGAGCAGCTTCATCAGAAGTTTAAAGGATTAAAGGAACGTTTCCCTTCCAGAGACTTTATGCCTTTCGCGAAACGAGATGATAATGACGATGTAGCTTGTTGGTCTAAGGATGATCCTCAAAAAGTTATTATCATCCATGATTTTTCCACTGAGGGATGGGAGATAGTAAAGGTTTACGATTCGTTCTGGGATTGGTTTAAAGATGCAATTCAAGATATGATAGAGTTTGATTAACTCTGGCACTGCTGTTGGAGGTGCAATAGGTGGATTTGTGGGCGGACTTTTTGGTGGAATAGCCGGAGCCTTTTGGGGATCATGGTTAGCAGAAGAAACCGCGACTTCGGCTATAAATGTGAACAGTCAATCATCCCCAGGAACAAATACAGGATATGAAGAGGCAACATTTTAGCACATTAGGATAATTTTGAATAGAGTTTGGGTATTACGAAAATGAATATTACACTGCAGATTAATGATAGTTGTGTCAGGGCCTCCGTCCCCTTCCAGAGTTCACCTGGTGATTTGAATAGATGGATGGACTTCATTCTTGAAGTTTTGCGTTTCAGTTCTGAGAAGAAAAGGATTTACCTATTTACTCTGTCTCCCCAGAACTACTCACTAGGTTATGAACTTGGTTCTTTTGAGGAAAGTAA
>NZ_DATCSD010000243.1:0-28702 GCF_036568665.1 Ohtaekwangia sp.
GAATATTACTTCGACATCATCCGCAACCAGATACTTACTTTCTCGGAAAACAAAATGGTAGTGGATGCCATGAAGGAATTTCGGACAGCGTTCATGCAGATCGGTGAAGGTATAACTGAACAGAAACTGGCAGACTATAAACACAACCTGGAGCGATACTATACCGAAGAGTTTGTTGTGCGACTGAAAGAGAATACGGATGAACTTGTAACAAGCGAACAATACCTGCCGCAGGAACTTCGCTCCAACATTCTTCAGCATCACTATATTTCGAATAACCCTCACCCTACCGGCCAGAAATCGTTGCTTGATAAAGCGGGCGATGGCAGCAGCTATAGTGATGTGCATGCTCTATATCACCCGATCATGCGCAACTTCCTGGAGAAGTTTGGCTACTATGATATATTTCTAATTGACCACCTTACCGGTGATATGGTATATAGTGTTTTTAAGGAAGTAGATTTCGGCACGAGTCTGCTCACCGGACGATATAGCAGCACAAATTTTGGTCGTGTAGTGAAAGACGCAATCGCCAGCACCGATAAGAATTTTGTGAAGCTGGAAGACTTTGAGCCGTATGATCCCTCCTATCGCACACCGGCTTCGTTCATTGCGTGCCCTATATATGATGGTCAGGAGAAGATCGGTATACTGGTGTTCCAGATGCCGATCAACAAGATCAACCAGATACTAACCGGTGATAACAACTGGCAGGCGGATGGCCTCGGTGAAAGCGGTGAGACGTTTATTATAGGCAGTGATTACAAGCTGCGTTCAGTAGCCCGCGAGTTGCTCGAAGACAAACGCAGGTACCTCTCCGGACTCAAGAAGATCGGCTATAGCAGTTCGGTTACACTGCAGATAGACCGGATGAATACGAGTATACTCCTGGAGAAAATACAGATCAAATCGGTAGATGCCGCGCTGCGTGGCGAAACCGGTACGCTGATCGAGAAGAACAAGCACGGCAACGAAATGCTCAATGCCTATGCTCCGCTGAATATACCCGATGTTCATTGGGTGATTCTCTCTACCATGAAAGAAGAAGAAGCATCGATGCGTATTAACGACCTGCGGAATAACTAGAATTTATTTCCCGCAGATTTACGCAGATGAAATGCAATAAAGCTTAAAGCGCAAAGCTGAAAGTTTAAAGCTTATAGTATTCTGCGTTGATCTGCGAGATCTGCGGGAAACAAAGGATGTTCATTCTGTGAAAATCTGTGAGCTCTGTGGGAAACATTTCTGCATCTGCTCATCGCCTCAATGCCAGTGTCTCATCATTTCGCATGAGCTGATTATAGTACTGAATAATGCGGATGGCTTCTGCAGATTTGTCGGGATGCAGGTCTTTTTCCAACACGAACATAGAGAGCAGAACGCCACCATTCTGCATCAGGTCAGGATACACTTTGGTATGAAAGTCTCTCAGGTCGGTGAGTTTTTCATTATACAATATATAGTATAGATAGTCGTCAACATCCGAGGCACGCGAGAAGACGTTGGCTTTTTCTTTTCGCAATACCGACACTTCGCCATATACCACCAATTCGTATAGCCTGTATCTTCGCCACGCTATATCTTTCTCCTGCACCGAAATATACTTTTGGTTCATGTTGCTTTGCGGATTATAGAACTGCATGTAGCGAATCTTATGCGCTGGATATACAGACACCGTATCATGCGCGCGGAACAGTATAAGATCGTGCCCTGCTTCTATAGCTATAGCACCAACCCGTACCTGTTGAGTGTGGAGAACAAGCGATCCTTCGTACCAGGTAACATCGTGCTGTGCCTGCACAGCGAGTTTACCTATAGTAAACGAGAGTAAGAAAAGACAAGTAAACCGTTTCACCTCACGTTAAGATTGATTAACATGAAGTTAACATTCTATTAATGCATCATCAAGCGACTGACGCTATAATTTCAATTACCTCGTGCAGGTTCGCGATGAGATGCGTATGTTTTTCTTTGGCAAGTTCTTCTTTTGAAAACGCTCCCGTAGTTACACCAATCACCAGTGCACAGCCGGCAGCATTTCCTTCCTGCAGATCGGATGTTGTATCGCCAACCTTGGCTACACGCTTTACATCTTTTACTCCTGTGAGTTCCATCGCGCGGAAGATCATATCCGGATACGGCCTGCCGCGTTTCACTTCATCGCTGGTTACACTCGCATCAATGAGATTTGCTTTTTTCCAGCCCAGTCTGTCCAGTAACGGGTCCGTTATCTGGCGATCGAAACCCGTATCCACTACTACGTGAAGTTTACTATCCTTCAACTTTCGGAACGTCTCACTCACACCGGTCTTCTCTCCTACAGAGGCATCGGTCCTATAAAAATCGATCATCGTGTGCACAAACGCTTTGTGAATTTCATCGATCCATGCTTCATCAATAGCACGTGTACCGCTATAGCGCTTTTCTAATAATTCGCGAATCGCTACAGGCTTCGGAATTCCCATGACTGCGTTCGCATCTTCTATGGAAATATTCACATTGTGTTTTGCTAATGCAAGTTGCAGCACGCGGTGTACATCTTTATTATCTTTTACCGTAGTGCCGGCTAAATCAAATACCACCAGTTCAATCGCCATATATACAATTCTTTTTTGATGCAAGATATACTGTGAGCGGTTGGCATGCGATACCGTTTAAAGCAAAGACAGAAACTTAATTCTGCGATAATACAGATCTTGCTACCTTCGTAGTATAAATACCGGATATATGAATACTGCAGAGACCATCCAGGAAGTATTTGGACTTTATGAAAAATACGGTGATGCCGACTACATCGGTGAACCGGTATCACAACTAGAACACATGTCGCAGGCAGCACAGCTTGCCATGCAGGAGGGATACGATGATGAAGTAGTGCTCGCTGCATTCTTTCACGATATCGGTCACATCTGTGTAATGCTAAATGAAGAGAACAACATGGGTGGCTATGGTGTGAAGAGTCATGAGAAAATTGGTGGTGACTACTTGCGTTCAAAAGGTTTTCCGGAACGTGTAGCGAAGCTGGTAGAGAATCATGTGCAGGCCAAGCGTTATCTCACATTCAAATACCCCGACTACTATGTACAGCTGAGTGAGGCCAGCAAAAAAACACTGGAGTTTCAAGGTGGTGTAATGAAGCCGGAAGAAGCTGCTGCCTTTGAAAGTGATCCGCTCTTTGAAACCAGCATACGCATGCGTCACTGGGATGAAATGGCCAAAGAGATGCACGTTCCGATTATCGATCTTACTGAACTCAGACAGAAAGCCCAGGCTGTATTATCTTAATAGTGTTTTGCAACGTAAGATCATTTCCTATCTTGTAAGCTTAGCAAGAATAGAGAAGAGATGATTAAACAATTTCACAACATTTTTAAACGCTTTAACCTTTACCTCCACGATCATCTATCCCCCCGGCATTTTTTTATTTTATCCAGTATTTTCGTGGGCCTGTCGTCAGGGCTCGCGGCTATTGTACTGAAGTATTTTGTACACAGTATTGAAACATTCGTAGCGTATTACTCGCACACTTACGAAGAGTTCTTTCTCTTTACGCTCTTCCCCATCATTGGCCTGGCACTCACGGTGCTATATGTAAAACGCTTTCTGCATGGCAACTTTAAAAAAGGAAGTGCGGAGATTGTATATGCCATCACAAAAAAATCAAGTGTGCTTCCATCGAGCCAGATGTATTCTCATTTAATAACGAGCGCCCTCACGGTAGGCTTTGGCGGATCAACCGGGTTGGAATCGCCTATGGTAACAACGGGCTCAGCAATCGGCTCCAACTATGGAAGGATATACGGCCTCTCCTACAAAGAGAAAACTATACTACTCGCTTGTGGTGCAGCAGCAGGTATATCTGCTGCTTTTAACTCACCTATTGCAGGTGTACTCTTCGCTGTAGAAGTATTGCTTACTGACGTCAGTGCTTCAGCCTTTATACCACTCATTATTGCTGCAGCCTGCGGAGCGTTGCTGTCCAAAGTTATACTGGCAGAAGGTGTTCTATTGTCGTTCGCGCTGAAGCAGCCTTTCAATTATCACAACGTACCATTCTATATAATGCTGGGTATACTGGCTGGCTTTCTCTCTTTATACTATAGCCGAACGTTCGAATGGGTTGATACTAAAATACGTGCCGTGGGCAACATCTGGGTAAGGGTGATCACCGGAGGCGTGTTGCTCTCCATTTTGTTGCTCCTCTTTCCGCCATTATTTGGTGAAGGATATGAAACGATCAAAACGCTATCGCTGCTTAAGCCGGATGACCTGACAGAGAACAGTATGTTGAAAGAAATCATTACATCCGACTATGCATTACTTCTCTTTCTCGGTTGCCTGGTATTTCTGAAATGTATAGCGGCAGCGCTCACCATTGGCAGCGGTGGTAATGGCGGAAGTTTTGGTCCATCACTCTTTATGGGCGCATACCTAGGATTTGTTTTTGCTCGCTTCGTAAATCTGCTTGGCATTGCCTATATACCTGAGACCAATTTTACCTTGGTGGCCATGGCCGGCATATTAAGCGGTGTACTCTACGCGCCCCTTACCGCTATATTTCTCATTGCAGAAATTACGGGCGGGTATGAACTGATGATCCCGCTCATGATCGTGTCAGCGATCAGTATAACTGTGGTGCATTACTTCGAACCGCTGTCGATGGAAGCAAAAAAACTTTCCAACAAACTCAAGTCACCGGTGGAAGATCGCGACAAGCATTTGCTCAGCCGACTTGATCTTACAGAACTTATCGAAACGAATTTCTCTGTAATCACACCCGAAGCTTCTTTACAGGAACTCGTAAAAGTTATATCAACTTCCAAGCGAAATATATTCCCGGTATTGCATAACGATGAGTTGAAAGGACTGGTATACCTGGATAACGTCCGGAACATTATCTTCAAACACGATCAATACGATAAAGTATTTGTACGCGACCTGATGGCTGCGCCTATGGCTGTGATCGAGCCGAACGAGAACCTGCACACAATTCTCAAAAAATTTGATGATACTAACCAGTGGAATTTACCCGTGGTGGAGAATAACAAATACCTGGGTTTTCTATCCAAGTCAAGTATACTTACCCAATACCGCGAAGAGTTATTGAAGTCGGTTTAGACTTTGGCGGATACTGCCATGGCTACAAAGTATTTCTTCGGACTATCGCACACGTGGCATTTATAGGTATCCGGCAGATCTTCGAACGGAACACCCGGTGGTATATTAGCCAAAGCATCGCCATAACGCTTATCGTATACCGATAAACAGTTGCTGCATTGATAGCTCAATACCGATGCACTAACTTTTTCCTCTTTGTTCTTATCGCCCAGCTTCTCGCGCTCGGGATTCAACTGGCGATAGTACATTTTACTCAGCTCGATCAGCAAAGCCGGTATAATTTCCTTCTTTACATCTCGGGCATACGTGAGGTAGGCGATCTTGTTCGGATTAAAATCTTTTGCGTAAAGTATATTATAGCGCTCGCTGGCTTCGAGTGTATTGTTACGTTCTATTACGATGGATGTAAAGAGAAAACTCTCACGCTTCATCTTGATAGTAAATGTGAGACCATGTGTGCTGATATCCTGCTGATCGAGTTCACGCACGAGGAATCGTTTCAACTCCAGCGCTTCTGCATCAATTACCGGTAAATGCCAGTTAAGCTCCAGCGAGGAGTGACGACCGTTGATACCAAATTTACCCATGAGCTTTTCCCAACGAATCCGGTCGGATGCTTTTATACCTTTAATGATAAACGCTTTCCACGGTATAATATTGATCTTGCCCACATTCGTCTCCTGGCACAGGCGACAAGCCGCACTCATAAAATCGATATCATACTGATTGTTGCGCCAGTATAATCCGAGCCAGTACTGATTATTCAGCATGGCGTTGAGCCCTTCGTAATAGGGAAATGTACTATCCGGATATTTTAACTTCTCGGTGATGGTGCGATAATTGATCCGCATCTTTCCCTGCAGTATAACAAACAGTTCATCTATACCAAAGGGTTGAAAATTGAGAATGAGCTCTTCCAGCGCGCGCGATACTTTCGCTATATCATGACTAAAGATCAGCTTGGGCCAGCACTCTACTACGTTGCCTTTGCGCGGATCGCGAATATACAGATACCAGTAATTATCTTCTTTGGATGCAATGAAATTGAGCTCACCGGTAAACAACGGCACTATACTTTGCACCGGGTCTACAATGTTGATTTTAATGCGCGGTTTGTAATCGAAGTTATCGATCACAAAATGATACGTATCTTCCTTTACCCAGTTGGTAGTTTCTACAACATTTACCGCTATATAGGAGCTTACTATATTTTGAAAAACAGATTGATCACTTCCCAACTCATAATCGATGGCTATATCCTGAAACGCGTGATCGATATTTTTCTGATCTGCATCGTGCGAAGGAAACATGATATCCTGCCGCGATCCGAAGAGGACAAATTTATTATTCAGGCTCTGCGATATATCCATGATCTTCAACATATCCGCAGGCGACAGAATACCTCCCTTTACAAACGCACGTATTAAATCACTCTTCTTCGTTTCCATATTTCAATTTAGTCAGGAAAGGTTAAAGCTTAAAGTATAAGGCAAAAAGCTTAAAGCCTTTGTTTTGCTTTTTTCAAATTCGTCTTCTTTCACTTTTAGTTTTCTGCTTTCAGCTTTCCACTTTAGTCTCCACGCGTTCACGCAGCAGTCGCTGTATTTCCGGTTTGCAACTTCCACAGCCCATGCCTGCTCCCGATGTCTGGCAAAGTTCGGGTAACGATTTGCATCCGCCATCAATTAACTTGCGCAGGTTGCCTTCGCCTACCTGGTTACATGAACATACAAGCTTGCCCATCATCGGTTCTGCTTTTTTACCGGAGCGGAGCAATTGCAATCTTCGCTCTGAAAGTTCCACCTGACTTTCGATCAACATCTTGAAATCAGCAAACTCTGATTTATCGCCTACCAATACAGCGCCTACCAGCTTATCATCTTTTACTATACATTTCTTATAGTATCGCATCGATTTGTCTATGAAGAGTATCTCATCGTACCCTTCGTTGTTTACCGGTGCTTCTGCTATACCGATAGAACACAGATCGAGGTGAGAGAATTTCAGAATGTTCATCGGCACAGAACCTTCATAGGTACTTTGTACATCGCCATTGAGGTAACGCGCCAGTACATCGGCCTGTTGTTCGGCAGCAGAAGTTATACCAAGTAATTTTCCGCGATGCTCAGCAATTTCGCCCATCGCAAATATAGCAGGGTCGTTGCTCTGCATATAGTCATTCACCAGAATACCTCGCGCACTTTCTATACCCGCTTCTGTAGCAAACTCTATATTCGGGCGCGTACCTACAGCATATACTACCGCATCTACATGAAGCGTCTTTCCACTCTTCAGCGCAGCCGCCAGCCGTCCCGTTGTAGTGAGCGATTGCTCCACACTTTCCACCTGGTCGTTCAGATATACCTGCATGTCCATCTCCTCTACAAATTCCAGCAACAATTGCCCGGACAGATTATCCAACTGACGTTCCATTAGTCGTCCGCTCAATTGAATAATAGATATATTGACATTCATCTCGCGCAGCGATGCTGCAAGTTCCAATCCGAGCAAACCTCCGCCAATGATCAACACATGACCATCCGGTTTCAAAAATTTCTTTAACTCATCCGCATCTTTACGCATGCGCATGGTGAACACGCCCGGTAAATGTACCGGTGCTTCTTTCGGAACAAACGCGCGACTTCCTGTAGCCAATATCAATTTGTCGTACGTATGTTTCTTGCCATACATATCTACCACAAACTGCTGTGTGCGATTGATCATCACAATCTCGTTCTCGCGATGCAAGGTAGCATTCAACGCTTCAAACTCGCCTGCTTTAAATTTCTGCAAGCGCTCCCACGATAATGTATCGTTTACATATTCGGGCAGTAGCACACGATTATAGAATGGATCTTTCTCCTTCGAGAATACATGCAGCTCGTCACGCTGATTCAACGCGCGATAACTTTGCAGAAATCTATAGGCCGCAGCACCTGCACCTACCACTATAATTTTCTCGACAGGCTTTTCATATTTCCGAACTTCAACGGCCGCGAACTTAAAATCGGGTTCCTTTGAAATCGGGTCAACTAAATGATTGGTAAGATTGTTTGCACGGCCAAGATCTTTCTGCAGGATCTTTCCCCAGTGCATCGGCATAAACACTACGCCCTTCTTTATATCTTCGGTAACTTTAGCACTCACACGCACCGAGCCGCGAAAGTTATCAACCTCTACAATATCGCCATCGCGTATACCGCGCAGCATGGCATCGTGCGGATGTATCTCTACAAAAGGTTTATCGATGTGCTGGCGCAGCTTGTTTACTTTACCGGTCTTGGTCATTGTGTGCCACTGATCGCGTATACGCCCCGTGGTAAGAATGAGTGGCAGATCGCTGGTAACAGGCTCCGATACATTCTGCGGATGATCGAGTGCATGAAACTTTGCTTTGCGCGAAGGTGTAAAAAACTGGTGATCGCGAAATAGCCTGGGGGTACCGTTGTGACCTTTGTGCGGCACCGGCCATTGCACCGTTCCGTGTTCCTTCAGGTATTGATACGTGAGTCCGCTGATGTCGAGATTGGTGCCTTGTGTGAGGCGCGCATGTTCTTCAAATATTTCATCGTACGAAATATAGTTGAAACCACTATAGCCCATCTCGTTGGCAAAGCGACAAAGTATCTCTACATCGGGCAACGCTTCTCCGGGAGCATCGATCACTTTATTGAGATAACTTATTCTGCGCTCGGAGTTGGTCATCGTTCCTTCTTTTTCAAAGTGACCCGCAGCCGGTAAAATAAGATCGGCATACTCCAGTGTATCAGACTTACGCGATATATCCTGCACCACTACAAAGCGCGCTTTCTTCAACGCAGCCTCTACACGCTTAGAGTCTGGTAAACTTACCAGTGGATTCGTGCAAATGATCCAGATCGCCTTCAGGTCGCTACGCTCCAGTGCTTCGATCATTTGTGTAGCCGTAAGTCCCGGCTTCTCCGATATAGCGGGCACGCCCCAGAACTTTGCAACCTCCTCCCTATGCGCAGGATTAGCATACGAGCGATGCGCTGCGAGCATCGTTGCTAATCCACCTACTTCACGTCCACCCATAGCGTTTGGCTGACCGGTGAGTGAGAACGGCCCCGAGCCGGGTTTACCTATATGACCGGTGATCAGGTTGAGGCTGATCAATGCTATATTTTTATTTACACCAATCACACTTTGATTCAACCCCATGGCCCACAGGGTGAGAAAACCTTTGGATGCCGCTATATATGCTGCTGCTGTGCGTATATCATTTACCGGCACGTCACAATTCAGCGCGGCTTCTTCTACAGTATATTGAAATACGGCTTCGCGATATATTTCAAAATCTTCCGTGTGCTCGCTGATAAACTCGTAGTCAATCTCTCCGTCCTCGATCAGTATACGGGCTATTGCATTATAGAGGTATATATCAGAGCCGGGCGTTATCTGCAAGTGCAAATCGGCCATAGCGCAGGTTTGTGTTCTGCGCGGATCAACCACGATGAGCTTTACACCCGGGTTGGCTTGTTTATGTGCTTCGATTCTGCGAAACAAAATCGGATGACACCACGCGGGGTTTGCTCCTGCTATCAAAAAGCAATCCGCCAACTCTATATCTTCGTACGATACCGGCACAGCATCTTCTCCCAGCGTTTTGGCATAGCCGGCTACGGCACTGCTCATACACAACCGTGAGTTGGTATCGATGTTATTGGTACCGAGAAAACCTTTTACCAGTTTGTTGGCGATATAGTATTCTTCGGTGAGGCACTGACCGGAAACGTAAAAACCTACGGCATCCGGACCATAGGTTTGCATGATAGATTTAAAAACTGCTGCCGTTCGCTTCATGGCCTGATCCCAGGAGACACGTTGATACGGATGACTCCGACTGTAGCGCATCTCCGGGTATAGCAACCGGTCGCTCTTGTCTTGCATGGCGTAGTGCAGGTTCATCCCTTTCGAACAAAGCATACCTTTGTTCACCGGGTGATCTTTATCACCTTCCACTACAATTTTTCCCTTGCGGTCTTTCTTCACCACGATTCCACATCCTACACCACAATAGGAACAGGTTGTTTTAAAACTTTCTTCAGGTCGTCTGATCACAGTTGAAAAATTTTAAATACGCTCATGCACTCCAAGTATACCGGGTATATATCAGGCGGCTTTTTCCTTGAAGAAATCTTTTTCATCGATCTCTACTTTATCCATCAGAAGATTCAGCAGTCGCTCGCGGATAACTTTATACTCTTCCAGGCTTACTATTTCCTTTTTATTTCTGGGTCGCGGCAAGTGTACCTCCTCGATCTCGCGGATCGTAGCAGCAGGTCCGTTGTTCATCACCACAATGCGGTCGGAGAGAAATATAGCTTCCTCAATATCGTGCGTTACCATTACAATAGTTTTGCTTCGTTGTGTCAGGTTCCACATTTTGAGTAACTCTATATGCAGCGATCCTTTCGTGAGCGCATCCAGTGCACCAAAGGGTTCATCCAGTAACAATACATCCGGATCGATCGCGAAGGCACGCGCAATGGCTGTGCGCTGTTTCATACCACCGGAAATTTGCTTCGGATATTTTTCACGATGCTCCCACAGATTTACCATACGCAGGTATTTTTCCACCAGCGCGCGCTTGTCTTCCTTCTTTCTCGCGGCCAACGCTGCGTCTACTGCCTGGTATATATTTTCTTCTATCGTAAGCCAGGGCAACAGGGAGTAATTCTGAAAAACAATTCCGCGATCCGGACCGGGCCCTTTGATCTCGCGATTGTTCAACAATACTTTTCCTTTCGTTGGAAAAGTCATGCCTCCTATAGCATTGAGTATAGTTGATTTACCACAACCGGAGTGGCCGATGATGGATACAATCTCTCCTTTTGCTATATCCAGGTTTATATCCTTTACCGCTACAAATTTACCCTTCGGTGTATTGAAGGATATTGCAACGTTCTGTATAGAAAGATATGAATTCATGTTTCCGATGCTTGTTTTGATCTATATACTATACGTTACTTTCTTCTCGAACCACGAGAATACTTTATCCAGCAGCAATCCTACTATACCAATGATAAGTATAGCCGAGATAACACGTTCAAGACTTAGCGCATTCCAGCTGTCCCACACAAAGAATCCTATACCTATACCGCCCGAAAGCATTTCGCCTGCTACAATTACCAGCCACGCTACACCTATACTCAGGCGCAACCCGGTAATGATGTGCGGCAAACTATAGGGCAGCAATACTTTTGTGAGATACTTCCAGCGGGAGAAACCAAATGCTTTCGCTACATTCTTATGATCGTCCGGTAACGAGGCTACACCAAATGCTGTGTTGATCAATGTCGGCCACAACGATGTGATAAAGATGATGAAGATCGTTGCCTTGCTGGACGACTCAAACGCTACGAGCCCAATAGGAAACCACGCCAATGGCGACACCGGTTTTAACACCTGCACGATCGGGTAAAACATTTTCTTACAAAAATCGCTCGCGCCCATCAGCAGTCCCACCGGTATAGCAATCAATGCTCCCAGGGCAAAACCGGAAAATACGCGAATGATCGAGCTGCCTAACTGCAGTCCTATACCTTTATCGTTCGGGCCATAATCATAGAAAGGGTCTTTGATCAATTCCCACAAAACCACGAAGGTCGCTACCGGTGTTGGCAGTTCGCCTTTGGTTACAATACTTACTATATACCAGATGCCGATCAGTATACCAAAGCCCAGTATATTAAACAGCAAACCTTTCGCGATAGCAACAAGCTTCTGTAAAAGGATACTCCCTATATCGCTGTTACCCGCGAACATATCACGGGTAGATGAAAGTGTAATGGCTATTGTCCGTTTCATACTATAATGTTTTTAGTACCGGTCTCTCTCCGAAGAGATAGACCGGTATATATATTGTTTACTTCCTGGCCAGTTTCAGGTAATCATCCGGCTTGTTCGGATCGAATGTTACTTTATCCAATGTCAAAGTAAAAGGCTTCATGTCATCTGCCGGTATCTTTACATTGAGGCTCTTTGCTACTTCCAGGTATAGATCCTGCATGATCAGTTTATCAGCAATCGCCTTATAGTCTGGTGCAGCCTGCAAATAATCAAAGCGAACAAACTGCGTCATAAACCATATACCGTATGATTTGCGTGGGAAATTTGTATCACCATTACGGTGAAACAACATATAATCGTCAGTATATATTTGTGTTCCCTGATCGCAGCCGAGATTATAATCGCCCATCAGGCGTGCTTCAATTACATCGGCCGGTGCATTTACATATTGCGGTTTTCCAATGATACCCGCAGCCTTCTTACGATTAGCACGATTGTCGAGCCACTTGCATGCTTCCAGCACAGCTTTCATTACATTCTTCAAATCTTCTTTGCGTGTTTCACTGAAAGCTTTGTTTACTACCAATGCTTTCTCCGGATGATGCTTCCATATATCCTGTGTAGCAATTTCTGTGAAGCCTATATTTTGCTTCGTAGCAAGACCGTTCCAGGGTTCGCCTACGCAGTAGCCATCCATGTTTCCTACTTTCATGTTAGCCACCATTTGTGGTGGTGGTATAGTAATGATCTTGGATGTTTTCTGACTTACACCGGCAGCCGCGAGCCAGTAACGCAACCATATATCGTGCGTTCCTCCGGGAAAAGTCATAGCGAATGTTACTTCCTTCTCTGCTTTCAGTTTAGCAGCTACGACAGAGGCTACTTTATTCGTTTGACGAAATCCCACCTTGCCACAGAAATCATTCGAGAGTGTGATAGCCTGTCCGTTGTTATTCAGGATCATGGCAATCTTCATTTCGGAACCGGCCTTGCCACCTACACCGGTATATACTGAGAACGGCATGCTGAACAGGCAGTGTGCTCCATCAAGCTCGCCTGTTAAAATTTTATCGCGCACGTTGGCCCATGAAGCTTCTTTGGTTACTTCTACTTTTACGCCATACTTCTCGAACAAGCCAAGTTCTTTTGCAATTACAATGGGTGCACAATCTGTTAAGGGTATAAATCCGATGCGGATAACATCTTCGTTACCAGTACCCTCTCCGTTGTTTACAGGTATAGCCGATGTAAGCAGCAGCAGTGCCATCGGCAGCAGCAGCACGGAACAAATTCTTTTTATATAGTTAGTCATGGTAAATCAGCGTTTAGTTTTTGAAAGTAAATTCAGGTTTGATGGAGATCATCAGGTAAGCCCAATCAGAAAAGTCGGCAGCACGGTTTACGTTCTTTACTTTAGCGGATGCCATGGTGCTGGTAGAGAACATGGTTGAATAACCTCCTTCGATCGTTACGGTTTTAGTCATCGCATAGTTAAACACAAAGTCGATCTCTGTACCTAAAGCTTTGCGTAGTGTAGACCCATCGTTGGCCACTACAGCTGATGGTAATACAAAGCGGTGTCCGTCCAGTGAAAGTGTAAAGTTGTCTTTCAGTTTATATTTAGCTTTCAGGTAGTAGTCGATCAAACCATTCGAACCAAAACCATCTGCTACATAGAAGTAATCCATATAGCCCCAGAATTTGTGTGGCGTTCCATAGAGCGGATCGAAGCGTTGATACTTTTTGGTGGGATCAGAACCGTTGTTACCGGATGTAATATCAACACCAGGACCAACGCTCAGTTTTCTACCTACAGCATATTGCGCAGATGCCGACAACAGGTATTCGCTCAGTGATGTACCATCTCTATATTTACCGCCCTGGTAAAATGCACTGAGGGCAAAACTCAGCTTACGTTTGGCGGTACCAAACATATTTGCGCCCATGGTATAGCGGCTCCATACACCACTCTCATATATAGGTGTCTTCTTTTCAGTATCCGTTGCTGCAAAGTGAAATTTGCTGAAATCGTCTTTGAAGAAGAGTAAGGATGTATTACCGAAATAATGTTTCCGTGCCAGGTATAAGAACTGCATGGATTTATACATCGAGCTCATACCATTGGTACTGGCCGTGTAAGCAGTAGGCACTCCGTTATATATAGTGTTGGATTTGCGTTCTGCATTTTGGTTATAGGCAGCACCTAAATGAGCTGTCCAGCCGTTGTGATCAAATTTGATAAGAGCCGCATCATGTCTGCGGGCTTGTTGCAACCAATCGAGATTACCAAGCAGGCGCACATCATCATATACCAGCTCTTGCCGGCCAATCTTTAAGGTAAAATTCTTTATTACTTTACCTGTATCTACCAGGCTTATCTCTGCCCATGCTTCATGCAGCATAAAGCCATCATAAGCATCGGATGTAACACGATTGATAGAAGAAGCATCTTGCCCCCAGACACGAACGTCCTGAACGGACGCATATAGTTTAAAGCGATAACCCGAATAACCGAAATTAAGTCGTGTACGTTGCGATGTAAAAATAGCGCTCGCTGTATCTTTAACCTGCAACGTGCCTTGTCCATTACGAAGCTCTGTACGTGTTCGCAATTGACCTGACACAGTAAATTGTGCCCATGCCTGTCGCGGGCCTGCCAGGCAAAAAAGCACAAGTAAAATTGGTAAGTAATTCTTCTTATCCATAAATTTGATGGTTTAGTAGTAACTAAATACTAGTCCCCTGGAAGAATGTCGCAGTTCATAAAGGGGACTTTTCGTTTTTGGTGAGCTCTACCTGGTAGTGCTTCCTGAAAAGTTATAGCAAGGTTGTTAGTATATATATAGTATATATGTTGGGGGTTAAGCAGCCTGTAATTCCTGTTCAGCAATTGCCTCGGTATGATCAACTGCTTCCTGTTTCTTCATCGTACCTAATACGAGCGAAAGTATAGCTACACCTACTACGGCAATGCCAATGGTAAACAAGCTATCGCGATACGATATTTCGTTGGATCGAAAGAGTAAACCTGCCAATACTGCGCCAACATTGCCACCGGCACCTACTATACCGGATACAGCACCCATTGCTTTCTTGTTGATGAAGGGCACTACAGAATAGGTGGCACCGTTAGACATTTTGAGGAACAGCGCGAACAGCAACATACTGGCGATAGCCCACGGCAGTACGTGTATAGTAGAGAAGAGCATGATGCCAAGACCTTCGAGCAACAGAAATGCTCCGAGAATAAGAATGCGTCCTTTCAATCCGAACTTCTTTCCGGCCTTATCGCCAAATATACCGCCCAGTGCGCGGGCAAATATATTCATCATACCAAATGTACCGGCAATGATACCGGCCTCTTTCACACCAAGTTTAAAGTTATCTACAAAATACAGGGTCGCTATATTATCGATGGTGATCTCTATACCGAAGCATGCACCATACGCCAGGAACAACATCCACACTCTATAGTCTTTGCAGGCTTTGAGGAAACTTCCTTTCTCATCGCCTTTCTTTGCTTTATATAGTGCATCTTTCTTACGCAGGTCTGACAAGTTACCTTCGGGTGTATCTTGTGTAAAGAAGTAGTATACAAAGCCCATGATCATAAGAGCAAAGCCCGGAATAACCATGCTATATCTCCATGCATCAGCATCTATATATCCCGCACCAACAAATGCCGCGAAGATCAGCGGCATTACCATGAGCGTTACACCTCCGCCCATATTTCCCCAGCCCGCAACGGTAGCATTAGCGGTTCCTACTATATTAGGCGCGAACATTACGGAGGTGTGATACTGTGTAATCACGAACGATGCACCAATCACTCCTATAGCAAGACGAAACAACAGAAATGATTCATAGCTGTTACTCAACCCGATCAGCATTACCGGAAAAGAACCAAACACCAGCAGCACGGTATAGCAAATACGCGGACCAAGTCTGTCGCATAACCAGCCAAACACAAGACGCGCAAAGATGGTAATGGAAACAGAAGCGATAATGATGTTGCCTACCTGCGCCTGTGTAAGCGCCAGATCTTTGCGCACAATGGGCATAAGCGGTGCGATACCAAACCAACCGAAGAAGCAAAGGAAAAAGGTCATCCACGTAATATGGAAGGCCCGCATAGAGGGCGATTGGAAATCAAGCAGGTTGATTTTGATGGCTTTACCGGTAAGTTTTTGTTGATCCATTTCGTACGTATTATTTACGTATTAAACTTACGTAATAGCGCTTAAATATTACGTATTAATACGTAAAAATATTTCTTAAATGCATTGATATACGTAAAAGAACGTTTGCAGCTACGCAGTTCATCGTATGAAAAAATCTGATGAAAGGTCGTTACTGCATGCGGATATCATCTTTACCCGTGATTTCCGGTTTACAACATCATTATAACCAGAGCAATAGCTTTCTACACAATTGCCATTTGATCTTATAGTTTTCCAGAGTAGTATAGCAGCCATTTTAAAAAATTAACGGTTCAAACTCCCCACATGAAAAAGTCATTACTCTATGTTTATCTCTTTCTGACGAGTGCAGTTGCTTTTGCGCAGAACGTGTCGTTCTCTGGAAAAATTACAGATGCAGAATCGCGTCCGTTGGAAGGTGCCACAGTTCACCTGCTGAATACAAACTTTGGTGCTGTAACAGATGCCTCCGGAAATTTTACAATTGCCAATGTACCTGCCAGTAAATATAGCATCGCGGTTACAGCAGTTGGTTATGCCAGCGTGCAGACGGAAGTACAGGTCGGCAGCGATGCGCCTGCCCTTACCGTTACCATGACAGAGTCGGTAACACAACTTGATGATGTTGTAGTAACTGCGCAGAAAACAGAAGAGTCGCTTCAGAAAATTCCGTTTAGCATCAGCGCGCTTTCTGCACGCAAAGTAAATGAGTATAGATTATGGAATATCAAAGACATCACGGCTATTGTTCCGAATCTATATTCTTCCAATCCTGGCGATAACCGTAACGTAACTTCTATCCGCGGTATAACTTCTACTTCATACGATCCTGCAGTGGCTACCTATATAGATGGTGTTAATCAATTCAGTCTTGATACATATATAGCACAGTTGTTTGATGTGGAGCGCATCGAAATATTGCGCGGTCCGCAAGGAACACTTTATGGCCGCAACGCTATGGCTGGTGTAATTAACATCATCACCAAAGAGCCGGGCAATACTACACGTGGTTTTGTAGAAGCGAACATCGGTAACTACGGACAGCAACGTTATGGATTTGGCGTGCGCACTGCTTTAATAAAAGATAAACTGTTCTTGGGTGTCGCTGGTATGTATGATCGTAATAACGGCTTCTATAAAAATGATTTCTATCAGAATGATTTCGACAAGAAGCATAATGTTACCGGTAATTATTATCTGAAATACCTCGCTACCTCCAAACTTGCTTTTACACTGAATGTAAAGCAGAGTATAAATCGTAACAACGGAGCTTTCCCGTTGGCAGGAAGTCCGCAAGATGCATTGGCAAATCCATATAGAGTAAATCAGAATGCAACCACTACGCTGGTTGATAATATATTTAACAGTTCACTCGCTGTTAACTATGCCGGTAATGCACTCAACTTTACTTCACTTTCTACCTATCAATCCAACTATCGTATATATAAAGAGCCAATTGACGGTGACTTTTCTCCGATCGATGGCGTTACGATTATCAACGATTATGGTAAAGATTGGAACAACGTAAAAGTATATACACAGGAATTTAAACTATCATCACCTGCGGCTACATCATCACCCCTCAAGTGGACAGCAGGTGCTTATCTCTTCCACCAGGATAACCCGGTGAAGCAGGCTACACATTTTGGTGAGGATGCTGCATTTATTGATGAGAATGCTGTGCCGCATACCTATATACTTAACACCTCTACCGGCACCAGCAACGGTTTGGCATTCTATGGTCAAGCCACATATACGCTTGTTGAGAAACTGGATATTACTGCCGGTATTCGTTACGACTACGAACACAAGAAGCAGCAGGTACACGGACAGTTCTTTGCCGATGGTGTTCCTGATGCTATATTTGAAACAAAAGCTGACACTACAGCAACAACTTCTTTCAGTGCCGTATCGCCCAAGTTGAGTCTCTCCTATCGCTTTACTGATAACAATACTCTATATATCACCGGTACTCGTGGTTTTCGTGCAGGAGGTTTAACACAGTTGTCGTCTGACCCTTCGCAGGCACCGCTTTATGCTTACAAGCCAGAGTATAGCTTTAATGGTGAGTTAGGTACAAAGAACTCCTTCCTCGATGGCCGCCTGCAATTGAATGCTGCTATATATTATATAACGGTGAACGATGCGCAGGTGCCAACGCTTATTGCGACTGATGCTATTACGGTAACACGCAATGCCGGTAAACTTACCAGCAAAGGTGCTGAAGTAGAAGTACAGGCAACACCGATAAAAGGTTTACAAGTTGATTACTCCTTTGGTTTAACAGATGCTACTTATAAAAACCTGCGACTGCCAAACGATAATGCAGAAGTTAACTACGATGGCAACCGCCAGATCTTTACTCCACGTCATACTTCGATGCTGGCTCTGCAGTATACCTATACGTTCAATGCAGAAAACAATCTTCGTTTGATTTTACGCGGTGAGTGGATGAACCTGGGCGATCAGTATTTTGATCTTGCTAATCAAATCAAGCAATCAGGCTATAGTATATTAAATGCCCGTGCTGGTGTAGCATTCCGTCAATTTGAATTGATGTTTTGGGGAAGAAACCTGAATGACGCGAAATATATAGCATACGCGTATGATTTTGGTGCTACCAATCTTGGTAATCCTAAGAACTACGGAGCAACTGTACGCTGGAATTTTTAATTGAATTCTCCTATAAAAACAAATCGAACAGGGTATACATCCTGTTCGATTATTGTTTTTAACCTATATACTTTTATGGAATCCGATCAACCCGTACCAGACTCCGATATTCTTCGTGGCATAGTAGCTATGAAAATGCCCTTCGGAAAATACAAGGGCATTGTTCTCTGCGACCTTCCCGTTTCCTATCTCGAATGGTTTGCCAAGAAAGGATTTCCTCCCGGCAAGCTGGGCATGATGCTCGCTACCATTTACGAGATCAAGATCAATGGACTGATGCACCTTCTGCAGCCGCTGCGGAAGTGACGGGTGCACTCGGATTATTCTTGACTTCTTTCGTTTTACGCTCCACTTGCAGATGGATGAAGTACATCAGCAATGCTGAGATCAACATGGTACCAACAACTGTATAGCCAAGCAAATCATAACGATCAAGCGATTTGTCGATGCGTTCCACTACAATTTGACCAGCGATAAACGCTGCAATGCCTCCAGATATCTGCTGCACTGAAGAATTTATACTCATGAATACGCCACGATCAGCAGGCTCTGGCACCGCGGTCATCAATGCGGATGATGCAATAATACGAGACGACACTCCTGTAAACATTAGAATACTCACGATAGTTACAACATAAAACGGTGTTATCCCTAAGTTTACATAGAATATCACTACAGCGATCGATAACATTGTACCCCAGAAAAATATAGTATACTTTCCAATTGAATCGCTGAGTTTACCTACAAACGGTCCTGTGCCCATAGAAAATAAACCAGTAATTACATAGAGCAATGTTACTTGGTCATTGTTAAGTCCTAAGTTGTGCGTACTGAAAGCACTTCCAAAAGGCATCAACATAAAACCTCCAGTTGCTAACAAGGTTGTAGCTGCAAACGCCTTAAGATAATTTGATTTGGAAAAAGCCTTCCCTATATGCTGGAACGCATTCTTATCAGACTTTAACCGCAGATGCGCGTTGATTGGCTTCATATATACTATAACAAGGATATAGGCAATTACACTTATCCCAACAATCAGGAGAAATGGGAAATGCCAGTCCCACTTGTAAGACATATAGAATCCAATTGGCACGCCAAGCACCTGGCTTGATGCAAATGCCATTTGAACAAAGCCCATTACTCGACCTCGCACTTCCATTCGGAATAAATCAGCAATGATAGCAAAGCCGATAGAACTAATTACTCCTCCAAACAACCCGGTAACAATGCGCGCCATTAGCAGGAAATTATATGTGGTCGCTATACCACACAACAATGTTCCTATAATAAATCCTGTATAGAAGAAGAGAAGAAGTTTTTTCCTGTCAAATTTATCAGCAAAGCCGGCTGTCAGTAAACCAGCAACACCGGCACTGATTGCGTATGCAGATACCACCACACTAAATTGGGCAGTTGTAATTTTCAATGTAGGCATGAGTATGACACCGAGTGGCGACAATACCATGAAATCTAGAATAATGGTGAATTGCAATATGGTGAGTATTGCAATGATGAATACCTCGTATCGTGTAAAAAGTTTTTGTTTCATATATAGCTATATTTTAAAAAGGTTATAACCAGCAACAGGCAGGTTGCCGGCTGTGTGGGATTGGGTGGTGTTTAACAACTAATCCGGCAGCTCTTCACAGTGAAAACCTATGTTGCTTACCCGCCCGATCACTTCTTCTGTTGTTAATTGTTGTGATTCAATTCGCAATACACAATCAATGTCGCCATAGTCAACGCTCCATCGCGTAATCCTGTAATCGGCATCCAACACAACAGCAACTGTCTTCACGTCCGCTTCGTGAATGTTGGTTTTAAAAATGAGTACTTCTGAAAGAATGGTTTCCATGGGTTTGGGGGTAAAACTATACATCAGGGTTTCAAAGCCTTTATCACAAGCTTCAGCGTCATGTTCATGGTCTTCTCATCCAGCTCAAACTTCTCAGGATTTCCACGCAGGCCTCTTCCTGAAATATGTGTCTTTACCAGTTGATACAGTGGGGCAAATGCAACGGACCAGTATACTTCGAAGGGAAGCTTGACGAGTTCTTTTCGTTTGATGGCATTATGCACGAATCGACCCATCACTTCCTGGAAGTTGCTATCCATCTTAGTGAGTGAGACGTTGTGGTACGGTGAATATTTTACCTGTTCCATAAAATGCATGCTCATCGGATTCTCCATCAGAAATTTTGCCCGGTTCATCCATTGTATGCGCATACCTTCTTCAAAGGATGCTTCCGGATCAAAATTTTTCAGAATGGCGTCTACCATTTTTTTCATCTCGCCCATCCACACCTGCATGATCAGATCATCGCGATCCTTGAAATAGATATAGATCGTAGCTGGCGATACACCGGCAGCTTTGGCAAGCTTTTGCATGCTAAGGCCATCAAATCCTTCTTCTACGATCATCTCGATCGCTTTCCGGCGGATGGCCTGTTCCTTGTTTTCGTCTCGTGTTCTCATGATGAACGGTACAAATATAAATGAATGTTCATTCATCTATAAAAACATTTCTGAGTTTTTTATTAACCCCGTCATATAGCCGTTCATCAATCACTTGCCCTACCTTGTTCAAACATTCCTTATCTTCACTTCATACAACCATATATAAAAGAATACATATGAAATTATTACAAGCCGTACTGCTGGTGATCATAACACTTTCAGCAGGCTATGCCGCTCCCTCCAAACGCGAATTTTATGAAATCAAGATCTACGAGATCGCCAATGCAGACCAGGAAAAACTAATAGATGATTACCTGAAGAACGCTTATCTGCCGGCACTTCATCGTGCAGGTATTTCGAAAGTAGGTGTGTTCAAACCGGTTGAATCGGATACAGCGTACTATGGAAAAAGAGTTTATGTACTAACGCCTTTTACTTCGCTGGAGCAGTTCTCTTCTTTATACGAGACGTTATCAAAAGACAAACAATATATAGCTGCTGGTAAAAATTATATAGATGCACCACATACCAACGCACCCTATATACGCCTGCAATCTATTGTACTCAAAGCCTTCAGCTATATGCCTCAACTGGAAGCACCAGTACTGAATGGCGCGAAGAATGAGCGTGTTTATGAATTGAGAAGTTATGAAAGTCATACAGAAAAGATACACAAGAACAAAGTACACATGTTCAACGAAGGCGGAGAGGTAACGCTCTTCAAGCGCCTTGCCTTTCATGCTGTTTTTTATGGCGAGGTGTTGGCCGGCAGCAGAATGCCCAACCTGATGTACATGACCTCGTTCGATAACCAGGCTTCACGCGATGAACATTGGAAAACATTTGCCAACGATCCGGAATGGAAAAAACTTTCTTCCATGCCCGAGTATC
This sequence comes from Ohtaekwangia sp., assembly GCF_036568665.1. Classification (GTDB taxonomy): domain Bacteria; phylum Bacteroidota; class Bacteroidia; order Cytophagales; family Cyclobacteriaceae; genus Ohtaekwangia. The sequence continues at coordinate 22,152 of NZ_DATCSD010000243.1, forward strand.
AGAATAATGTTTCAAAGATCAATATATATTTACTTCACCCGGCTGAGTATTCCGACATCTGATCCATGCGAAATTGATATGTAAATAGTTTACAAAAAATGTAAACTATTCACTACCTTTACAAGGTGTACGTAACTGAAATATCAACTGGTGCTGCTAAAGCAATCTCCATAACACCAGTTGATGCAAAAGACTATACACATCTGACTGCCAAACGGTATTTCTTTAAGTGGAAAGAGTTTAAAGACAATAAATCCTACAAAGTACTCAAGCTTACCCTTAAAGGATCTACAGATATTTTAGGAATTATTGCCTTGGAATATTTCGATCAAGAGCAACGAATTGAAATTAAACTCCTGGCCTCCTCGCGGGAAAACATGGGAAAAGCTAAGGTCTATGAGGGCATCGCTGGAAATCTGATAGCTTACGTATGCAGACAGGCTACGAAATTACATGGCGCTGATGCTGCAGTAACATTGTTTCCGAAGACCAAACTAATTCCTCATTATATTGAAAAGTATAAAATGATTCCAGCTGGCATTCAGTTAATGCTTTTCGGCAGCATACTATACGAAACCCTAAAACAATACGGATATGAATAGGAAAGGAACTCAGAGACCTCAAAAAAAATATAGTCGCGCAGAAGTAGCTGAGGGATTAATTAAGCCATTAAGGCTCTCCGATAAAAAGATGAAAGAGGCTAATGCTGAGATGCTAAAGGTGCTCAAAAACCATCGTGAGAATCTATCATCCGGAGAGAGATTAAAAGGGCAGTTGCTTCAACTGAAGTTTCAGATAGAAGATTATTTAAGGGAAGAATCTTTTGATAGCGAGAGAAGATTAGGGTATTTCCTTAAAGCTTACATACAATCCTTAAACATAAAGAATATAGAGCTGGCACGACAAATTGATATTAAAGCTTCTGAATTAAGTCAGTATATAAATGATTATCGAAAGCCACCTGAAAATATATTTATCCGTCTTGAAATTCATTCACATAAAATTATACCGGCAAGGGACTGGTATAGCCTGGTGTTAAAAGAAAAGTTACATACGCTTAATGTGAATCCTTCTCGATGGAAAGCTGAACGTAAGCATGTTATCGAGGCTTCATTAAAATAAACATTGATTACGGAGTAAACGAATAAAAAAGGACACCTGCTACAAGCGTCCTTTTTTTCCAGCAACTCTTAACTTTAATACTGCGGATAAGGTGTTCCCCAATACGTATTCACATCGTTGAAATAAGAGTGATCGTTTGTATCCGGCCAATGTGCTTTGTCGAAGCCGGGAATAGCTTTTAGATAACTCTTATCGCGCTTCAGAATGAACAACTCTTTATCCGGATCGAGGTGCAGTTCTGAAAATGGAACAGCATATAGTTTACCTCCAATACCCAGGAATGATCCGAAATCAATAACAGCATACTCAATATTACCCCTATTGAGATTTACCATGAGGTTATCAATTTTTCCCAGGTCTTCACCTTGTGCATTTTCAACACGATCGCCAATGATCGAACTGGCAGTCAATCTGCGAACCGGTATATTCGCATCGGGCCCTTCGTGATTCAAACCCGTGCGATTATCAATCTCATAATTTTTTTCCAGGATAGCCATAATACCTCCTTTTTGTTTAGTGCGACATAATGATTCACTAAAAAGAAATAAATAATTATGCCTGTGAGCGCATAATTATCAGGAGAAAAAATGATGCTGGAAGTATAGGTACCGGCTGCGTATTTTCTTACTCACCCGCTACACCAGGTTTTCCTTTACGGCTTTGTTTACCATATCAATGGCATTATTCACGCCTAGCTTTTTCATAATATTGAAGCGATGCGTTTCAATGGTCCGCACGCTTTTACCTGACGCTTCTGCTATCTGTTTGTTCTGTTTACCATCCACGATCATGCGGAGTATCTCTTTCTCCTTTCGCGTAAGACTATAGGTATCGTCTGTTTCAGGTATAGGGGCTGTCTTGCTGGTGGTAAAAGGTTTCGCGTTAAGCAGGCGGTTAGCCAGTACGTTAGATACCGCCCCGCTGAAATATTTACTGCCGCTATATATCTGCTTCAATGCTTTTAGAAATTCTGTCTTGTCGGTGTCTTTCAGCAGATACCCAAAAGCACCGGCATCGAGCGCCTGCAACACATATTCTTCCGAATCGTGCATGGAGAGTATAACCGCTTTTGTATCGGGAGAATAATCTTCGAGTTTGGCGGCTGCTTCCAGACCATTCATCTCCGGCATGCGTATATCCAGCACGAGTATATCCGGATGAAGCTTGCGCGCTTTCTCCAACGCTTCCAATCCGCTGCCCGCTTCTCCAATCACATCAATGTCTGTATCTGATTCCAGCATGGCTTTTATACCATTGCGAACCAGTACGTGATCATCTGCCAATACAATATTGATCTTACTCATATATACTACTATACAGTTGCCAATGATTTTACAGGTATACTCAGCACTACCACCGTGCCTTTTCCCAATGTCGATTTTATATCCAGATGGCCGTTAATATACTCGGTGCGCTCGTACATATTGAAGAACCCGCGACCGGATTCTATATTTACACTTCGCGCCTCCACCAGTTTTTCATCAAATCCATTACCGTTGTCACTTACTGAAATAACGAGGTTCTCCTCTGTTATTCGTAACAACACTTCGATCTTCGATGCTTCCGAATATTTGATAGCATTATTGATCGCTTCCTGGATAATACGAAATATATTGTTCTCTACTTTTTGCGGAAGCCTGAAGCTGGTATCGCCTTCCATAGTATATACCAGTTCTATATCGGTAAGCTTTCCTATCTCGCGAATGAAAACATTCACGGCTGCCGGTAATCCATAGTCGCCCAAAACTGTTGGCTTCAGGTTAAATGTTACACGTCTCACTTCCTTGATCACCTGGTTGATGAGTTGTTGTATCTCGGAAATTTTTTGCTCCGCTGCTCCATCTTGTTTTTTCAGGTCGATCGATTCGATCTGAAATTTCAACGATGTTAACATCTGTCCTATACCATCGTGAATATCCATTGCCAGGCGCTTGCGTTCTTCTTCCTGTCCTTCGAGGATCAGCACCGAACGGAATTTCTGCTGATTGATCTTCTTCTCGATCTCTGCTTTACTCTTGGCCCGCATATTTTGCTCCGCCTGTTTTTGCAGCGTTATATCAGCACCGAGTATCAGCCACTCCTCTACTTCTGTTTGTTCGTTCAACGCAGGCACAATCATTATATCCACCCAGCGATCTTTACTATATCGGTCTTCGTAACGAATAACGCCCTGCCACGATGTACCTTCGGAAAGATGATCAACAACTTCGTCCATCCAATCACTATTGAGGTGCGAGCCTGGAAATATATCTTTCAACGGAATTGTTTTCGATGACAACACTTGTCCTGTAAGCTCCGTAAAGAGATCGGAGATAAAGACTATATTTCCACCACGGTCGGTCTTTGCATATATCTTGGGTGTTTCTTCCGGCACGTTGACGTGCGAAAGATCTTCGTACGATTTCTCCAGTGAAGCATATAGCGCGCCGATCTCCTTCGAAAGTTTCTTGGCATTTTTTTCAGAGGCGATCAGTTGATTCACCGTTTTATTTACCTGTATAGCGGTAGGTCTGAATACAAAGAGTATCTCCAGCAAAATTACTACAATAGAAATGACGAGCAGTGCATATTCCAGTTTACTCAGGCGTGCTATCTTTTGCTTGGCTTCATGATCGAATTGAAATACGATCTGATTCATGCCATCGAGGAAGGCCCGTTGGTGTTGAAGTATATTTTGTATAGGAGCTTCGAGTGAATCGTATGAAGCAAGAAGATTATGATTCAGTTCACCACTGATTGTTGCTGCGCTCTGGCGCATAGCCATGTGGTGATCGTTGATCTTGTCGAACATCGAACGAATCTCTGCACTGTTCTTTCCGGGCAAGTGCATACTATCGTTACCTTGTTGCAATCCGTTGTGCGCTATAGTCCAGACGTGAAGTGAAGTTTTCAATTCATCCAGAATTTCCTTTCGTACACTGTTATCCTGCCCGGGCTTTAATAACAGCACACACTTGGTGATGCGCTGACTCAACATACGCTGGCGACCCGCTACGTTGATCACATGAGAGTCGCTCAATTGATTTTCCAAATGGTTCTGAATGAGGAACTGACCAATGATGGATACCGTAGCAATAACACTGAGGGCCAGAATATACCACATGCCCAGCTTGCTGAAGCGGTTGAACTTTAATTTTCCTTCGGGATTAAATTCTAAGGTCATTTACGTAGGAAATTACGTAATAAATACGGTGAAATACTAACGCTTTGTGAGGCGTGCTTACTGAGTTTAATTAAAAAATGCCAGGCGAGTATACGCCTGACATCAACCTAAACTGAGTATGGAAGAAATTCGCCTTACCGGGTAAAGCCGATGTGAACAAAACCTTCTTCTACTTTTACAGGGAATACAGCGATGCTGCATTCATCTGCATTGAGACATTCGCCCGACTTGAGTGAAAAGGTTTTCTTATGAAACGGACATGCTACTTTGGGTTCGCTGCCCAATGAACCGATCATCCCCCGCGACAACACCATCTGCATTTTATGCGGACATAAATTCTGACAGGCATACCACTCATTTCTTCGTGTAAAATTGAAGACTGCTATCTGCATATCTTTATACTTTACACAGGCTCCGCCATTCTCCGGAAAATCTTCTACGCGTGCAGCTTTAAACCATATCGATACGTCAGCATCACCGGAAGGTGTAAATGTTTTTATCTCATTGTGTAATTGCATAGTATATATTTTCGTCAAGCCCTGCCGGATATAGTATATCTACAGCAATGCATTCCTTACTTATTCCAATCGATTGGCATTTTCTGTCCGCGCAAATCCACGTAGCGAATAGTTGGATCAGCTTCTTCTGTATTGATGAAGTGTTTGAACTTGGCACGAAGCTTCGGGTCTTCCACTACTTTTTTCCACTCGCAGTGATAGTTCGCAATCAGGTCGGCCATATCTTTTTCCAACTCTTCTCCTATACCGAGCGAATCATTTACTACTACATCATACAGATACTCCAATCCACCTTCCATCTTATTCAGCCAGGTGGCTGTGCGCGTCAATGGATCAGCAGTCTTGATATAGAACATCAGGAAACGATCTATATACTTTACACACGTTTCGGTGTCAACATCGGCTACGAGTAATTTTGCATGCTGAGGTCTTGCACCACCATTGCCACATACATACAGGTTCCATCCTTTTTCTGTAGCGATTATACCAAAGTCTTTCGACTGCGCTTCGGCACACTCGCGTATACATCCGGATACTGCTCCTTTCAGTTTATGTGGTGCGCGTAACCCTTTGTAGCGCTCTTCGATAAATACTGCGAAGGATACAGAATCCTGCACACCGTACCGACACCACGTAGAGCCTACGCAACTTTTTATCGTGCGTAATGCTTTACCGTATGCGTGACCGCTTTCAAAACCTTCGGCAATCAACTCTTCCCATATATCAGGCAATTGATTGAGGTGTGCACCAAACATATCGATGCGCTGGCCACCGGTAATTTTAGTATATAGATTATACTTCTCGGCTATACGCCCAATGGCAGAAAGTTTTTGTGGCGTAATCTCTCCTCCTGCTATACGTGGCACTACCGAATAGGTACCTCCGCGTTGAATGTTTGCCAGGTAGCGATCGTTGGAATCCTGAATGGTATCCTGGTCTACAATCAACTCATTCCATATGCTGGCCATCAGCGAAGCAACAGCGGGCTTGCATACTTCACAACCATCTCCTGCACCGTGGGTATTCAAAAGCTGCTCATAACTTTTGATACCCTTTACTTTAATAATATCATACAACTCTTGTCTGGTGTAGTCGAAGTGTTCGCAGAGTGATTTTTTTACTTTATGGCCAAGTGATTCGAGTGTGATCTTTAACAGGTCATTTACCATGGGTGTACAACCACCACAACCGGTGCATGCCTTCGTAGATTTCTTTATGTCGTCCAGGCAGGTAGCACCACCGGAAGTGATCTGCTCAACGATTGTGCCTTTGGTAATATTTTCGCATGAACATATCTGCGCTATATCCGGAAGTCCTTTCACACCGGCAGCTTCGTCATTTACTTTACCGCCTCCTCCAACAATTAATGTCTCCGGATTTTCCGGCAACATCATTTTATTGATAACCATCTGGTGAAGTATATTATACTGACTGGCATCGCCAATCAAAATTCCTCCCAACAGGTATTTACCATCTTCCGATATATTGATGCGCTTGTATGTGCCTTTGTGTTTGTTCTTGAATACGATGGGTATATGCGGTGTGGCATCGCAGAACGGATCACCAAAACTTCCTACATCTACACCAATGAGTTTTAATTTGGTTGACATATCGAAACCGGTAAACTGTTTCGAAGTATCGCCTGTAATCTGGCGCGCCACGATCTCGGCCATGTCATAGCCGGGAGCAACGAGTCCGTATACTATATTACCATGCACGGCCGCTTCGCCAATGGCAAATATATACTC
>NZ_DATCSD010000244.1:0-5367 GCF_036568665.1 Ohtaekwangia sp.
AATGCGCAGTCTCGTGCAGCGAGGTACATTTGGCTTTGGCGTTTTTGAATGTAAAGATATATATGCCACCTACGAAGAGCTGAAAGCAAAAGGCGTTGAGTTCTCCAAACCACCGAAGAAAGAATTTTACGGAGTAGAAGCACTCTTTAAAGATGACTCGGGAAATTGGTTTTCGCTGGGGCAGAAAGAATAATTCGGAAGTTAAAAGCAGAAAGTTGAAGGCGGAAAGTTGAAAGAAGAAGCGAGTGTGAAGTCGGGTGTTCCCGCCCGACTTTTTGAGGAAAGGAACACAAGAGTAATTAGCGGTTGTATTTAATGTTTGTGTTTCTAATAAAGTTATCTTCTGTCAGGTGGAAACACCTGTGGAAAGCATCTATACGGCAATGTTAAACATGCTGATCTCTGATCGTGCGCCCAGGCGGACTGGTAGTATACTGGTGCCGATACCTTTGGATACATATAGGGGAGGGGACGACTCTTTATACCAGCCCTTTAAATATTTACCGCTGCCGGGTGGCTTGAAAGGTGTAAAGCCCAATATATTCAGTTGTCCTCCATGAGTATGTCCGGAGAGTATAAGATCGATCCGTTCTTTGCCCTGCTGCTGCACAATTACATCACGATGTTCCGGACAATGCGTTAATACTATATGGTAATCGCTGTCGCGGTATGTATCTCGTGCAGCCACGTAATCAGCATGGCTACCAATAAAATCATCGATGCCGGTAATAGAAATGCGTTTATTTCGTACGCTATATTGTTTGGATTGATTGATCAGTAAGTCGCAGTTATAGTCGCTATATATCATTCGTAACTTGCGCAGATCTATATTTCCCCAGTATTCCCAGTTGCCAAGTATCGCTACTTTCTGAACTTTGGCATCCAGTAATTTCATGAAGTCGCGCAGAAGATCGATATACTCAGCTTTGTCAACAGAATCTCCGGTAAAGAAAATCAGGTCTGGTTTATAGCTATTTACGCGATTGGCAATTTTCGTATGCACGCTTCCTATAGTGTGTAAATGAAGATCCGATATCTGGGCGATGCGGATAGGAGGTGTGTTTCGGGTAGCATCTCCCAAATGAAATTCGTTGGTTTCAATGAACAGTTTTTCCAGCCAAATAGCATCGATGAAAGTTATCCCCGCGAGCAAGGATATACCATAGCGGATAAATTTTCTCCTGGTGAAAGCTGTTTTCATGGGATGTAAATATAGGAGAAGCCAGGAGTTATCCCCAATTTTTCAATTAGCGGTAGTTTAAAAACTCCGGATAACGGGCATTTTGTCTCCGTTAATCTGCGGGAGATATTTATACGTTAACATTGAGTAGACCGATATCCTTCTTCGATCAAATATAGGTATATACTATATCTGGCATGACTTAGGTCAATTAAGGTATCTGTTTCTTTACATGCTGTATGTGTGAGGTATTGTAATGTGTTTTTTATTACCGCAAATTGGTGTGTAGTATGTGCTGTTCAATAGCACTAAACTATAAATGTCAAGTATATATAGTATACCTTTACCTTCCGAGAATCGGGATATATAAATTGATATCCCATAATTCCCTCCCGTGGCAGGATATATTTTCTAAAAATGAGACACTGGTAAAGCATATATACTATACTAACAGAGTATATCTTTCCTGAATAGTCTCTTTTTTGGGCTGGATGGCATTCTTTACCATTCTCTTCCTGTAAGTGTACGATTGGCAATTAATTTGAAATGTTTGCCTGTATAAACATTAAATGTTTGTACATTGAATATCCTAACAGGCCCATCTATGCGATACATCTATACTGTTCTGCTGCTAACAGCATTCGGCAGAATATTGGCTCAGCCGTACGGTTATAGTTACGGTAAAACCATAACCATACAGGTATCCCAGGTCAGTGGTGCTTCCAACCATACAAACTTTCCCGTGTTGATTTCGCTGGTGGATAATAATCTTCGCACAACAGCCAGCGGAGGCCATGTTACCAATGCCAGCGGTTATGATATAGTGTTTTATACCAGCGACTGTCTTACGAAACTCGATCACCAGATTGAATCCTATACAGGTTCATCGGGTACATTAGTAGCCTGGGTACGTATACCAACACTGAGTGTTAGTGCCAATACTATTATACACATGTACTATGGCAACAGCAGTATATCTGCCAATCCATCGGTTACCACTACCTGGAACTCAGCCTATAAAGGTGTGTGGCACTTTAATAACTCTGTATCAGATTTTACTGCGAATGGTAATAATCTTACCGATAACTCTACAGCAAATTTAGCAGCCGGAAAAATAGGAGCAGGGCGTGATCTGAACAACAGCACCAATGTGTTAAGCTCCGGTAGTGGTCAGTATCTGCGAGTGCCGAACAGTTTTTTTGCGAGTGTTACAAATTTTACGTTTGAAGGATGGGTAAATCTGGATCGAAGCGATACTAACTGGGAGCGTATCTTCGATTTCGGTCAAAGTACCAATATCAATTTCTTTCTTACACCCTCTTCGGGTACAGGTAGTCCGGCAGATACACGCGCGAGGATAACCACCAGCGGCAGTGGTAGTGAACAAGGTGTGATTGTAACCAACACCACGAATACAGGAAGCTGGATTCACTGGGCTGTTACCATCGATAATGCCGCCAGTACAATGAGTGTTTATCGCAATGGATCGTTGCTGGGAAGCGCTACAGGTGTTACGCTGACGCCTTCCAGTATGGAAGCTTCTACGGCTAACTATCTGGGCCGTTCACAGTATTCTGCGGCCGACCATTTTATAGATGCTAAATTTGATGAGTTCAGAATGTCTACCGCTGCGCGTTCGGCAGGATGGATCACTACATCGTATAATAATCAGAATACACCTTCATCATTTTATACAATATCATCGGAGTCAACAGCCAGTACATTGTGCAGTATACTTCCTGTACGACTTTTATATTTCAACGCAACACCGGATGGCACCGTGGTAAATCTGGATTGGGCTACATCTTCGGAGATCAACAACGATTACTTTACCGTTGAGCGTTCTGTTGATGGTGCTGACTGGCAGACACTGAAAAAAGTTGCCAGTGCCGGAACGACTATAGAAGAACACCGCTATACGGTAACGGATCATAATCCCTATACTCGCACATACTACAGACTTCGCCAGACTGATTATGACGGGAAGGAAACTACCTCCGATGTTGTTGTAGCCTATATACACTCATCGGAAGCGATCAACATCTATACGCTTCCTGAAAAGAGACAATTGGTTATAGAAGGAGTGGAAGATATAAATGCTGTTACAATTTTCAACGGTACAGGAAGTCAGGTAAAGCTACAGGGTACTCTGGAATCCGGCACTGCTATATATTCCACGTTCGGTTTACCAACCGGTATATATGTTATCCACGTAGTGGACCGCGAGAATAAATCGATTACCCGTAAGATTTTTATACAGTAGATATGCCCTTCTTTTCAAGTGCATTATAAAGCAAAGAGCCTGCATCAGTCGATGCAGGCTCTTTGCTATTTATAGATGGACTATATATTAATCCAGTGCCTTTACACCCGGCAACACTTTACCTTCAAAGTACTCCAGCAATGCACCACCACCGGTAGATACATAGCTTACAGCATCGTTAAATCCGAATTGATTTACAGCTGCAGCAGAGTCGCCACCACCAATCAATGAGAAGCCACCTTTCTTTGTTGCCTTCACAACAGCTTCAGCAACGGCTTTTGTTCCGGCAGCAAATTTTTCCATTTCAAATACACCCATCGGACCATTCCATAAAATAGTCTTCGAGCTTTCAATGGCTTTTGCAAATACCTGTGTTGCCTGTGGACCAATGTCAAGCCCCATCCAGCCGTCTTTAATAGAATTGTTGTTCGCTATATCGGTGTTGGCATCCGCAGCAAACTTATCAGCGATCACAGAGTCGATCGGTAAAAGAAGATCAACACCTTTTGTTTTAGCTTTCTGAATAAGTTCTTTTGCCAAATCAAGTTTATCAGCTTCCACCAGTGAGTTACCGATGTTACCGCCCAATGCTTTAAAGAAAGTATAGGCCATACCACCACCGATGATCAGGTTATCAACTTTATCGAGCAGGTTTTCAATGATCAATATCTTGTCAGATATTTTAGCACCACCCATAATCGCAGTGAAAGGCTTGTCAGCTTTGTTAATTACTTTCTGTGCGTTGTCAAGTTCAGCAGCCATTACATAGCCGGCACATTTATCTTTAAAGAACTGTGCGACAATGGTAGTAGAAGCGTGTGCACGGTGTGCTGTTCCAAAAGCATCGTTTACATATATATCGCCATGCTTCGAAAGTTTTTCAGCAAAAGCTACATCTCCTTTTTCTTCCTCCTTATAGAAGCGCAGGTTCTCCAGTAAAAGTACTTCGCCTGGTTTCAGCGCGGCTGATAATTTGAATGCTTCATCACCGATACAATCACCGGCAAACTTTACCGGGCGACCCAACAGCTCTTCTGTTTTTTTGATAGTATGCTTCAGTGAATATTTATCTTCTGGTCCTTCTTTCGGGCGGCCCAGGTGTGACATCAAGATACAGCTTCCTCCGTCTTTCAGAATTTTGTTCAGAGTAGGGATGGTCGCGCTGATGCGGTTATCGTCAGTAACATTAAAACTCTTGTCGAGCGGTACATTAAAGTCAACGCGGATAAGCGCACGCTTGCCGTTAAAATTGATGTCGTTGATAGTCTTCATGGTTCGGATGTAGTTTGTTGTAAATTTTTTACGGACAGCAAAGCTAAGATTTTTGAGTTTTTACCGTAACGCAATCGGGTAAAAAAGCCGGATTCTATTTGGTAATGGCAATAATTCTCAAAACAAACGATTGCTAAAGCTGCATTCTTCTATACCTTAATCACCAAAGCTTATCCCCAGGCCCTTTGCTGCCTGCACGATGTACGAATCTTTACTCACTCCGTGATACTCTTGTGTAGCTTCTTCCAGTGATACCGATGTGATCTCGTTGTTCTTGAACGCCACCATCTTGCCAAAGTCTTTCGCGAGGGCAAGTTCAAAAGCTTTCACACCAAACAACGAAGCCAGTATGCGATCGTACGCTACCGGAGTGCCACCCCGTTGTACGTGACCTAATACTGTTTCGCGAATCTCGGCTTTGCATCCGGCATCTTTCAATTGTTTAGACAACTGATAGGCTACACCTCCGAGGCGCACATGCTCTGAACCTTTTTCTCCTGCAGTAGAGGTAATCGTTCCTTCCTTCGGACGAGCTCCTTCGGCAACTACTATATTTACAAAGCCTCTTCCTTTTTTATAGCGAAGGTTAATACGCTTTACAAGTTTGTTGATGTCGTACGGTATCTCGGGTATCAAACATATTTCGGCACCA
>NZ_DATCSD010000245.1:0-14185 GCF_036568665.1 Ohtaekwangia sp.
CTCTGAACTATACTAGATCAAAACGATCCAGGTTCATCACCTTGGTCCACACAGCTACGAAGTCATATATAAACTTTTCCTGAGAGTCTTCGCTTCCATATACTTCAGCAATGGCACGCAGTTCTGAGTTTGAGCCGAAGATGAGATCAACACGTGTAGCAGTCCACTTAGGTTCGCCTGTTTTGCGATCGCTTCCTACAAATACATTTTGTGCATCCGTTGTTGCTTTCCAGGTTGTTTGCAGATCCAGCAGGTTTAAAAAGAAATCGTTGGTGAGTGATTCTGGTCGCTTCGTGAGAACACCGTGTTGTGATTTATCGAAGTTGGTGTTGAGTACCCGCAATCCTCCCAGTAACACAGTCAGTTCTGGCGCTGTAAGGGTAAGCAGTTGAGCTTTGTCGATGAGCATTTCTTCTGCTGACGTTGAATGCTTGCTCTTCTGATAATTGCGGAAGCCATCTGCTGCCGGCTCAAGCACTGCGAATGATTCAACATCCGTCTGTTCCTGCGAAGCATCGGCACGACCCGGTGTGAACGGCACTGTTACTTCATGACCAGCATTCTTGGCAGCCTTTTCTATACCGGCTGCTCCTGCAAGAACAATCAAGTCGGCCAATGAAATTTGTTTACCTCCTGATTGTGTACTGTTAAATTCTTTTTGAATTCCTTCCAGTGTTTTTAATACAGAGGCAAGCTGCGCAGGATTGTTTACCTCCCAGTCTTTTTGTGGTGCAAGACGAATGCGTGCACCATTTGCTCCACCACGTTTATCAGAACCTCTGAACGAAGAAGCGGATGCCCATGCAGTTGATACAAGTTGTGATACGGATAAACCTGACGCGAGAATCTTACTCTTCAATGTTGCTATATCTTTCTCGTCAACCAGTTTATATGTAACGGCTGGTATAGGATCTTGCCAGATCAATTCTTCAGCGGGTACTTCTGATCCGAGGTAACGTGCGCGCGGTCCCATATCACGGTGTGTTAATTTATACCATGCACGGGCAAATGCATCAGCAAATTCATTTGGATTTTCGAAAAAGCGTCTGGAGATTTTTTCATATATAGGATCAAATCTCAACGCGAGGTCCGTAGTAAGCATAGTAGGAGCGTGCTTCTTGGCCGGGTCATGCGCATCGGGTACCGTGCCCGCACCTGCGCCACCTTTCGGTTTCCACTGGTGAGCACCTGCAGGACTCTTGGTGAGTTCCCACTCGAAGCCAAACAGGTTTTCAAAAAAGTTATTGCTCCATTTAGTAGGTGTAGTGGTCCAGGCACCTTCCAAACCACTGGTAATAGTATCGGCACCGTTCCCCGTACCATAGGTATTTTTCCATCCGAGACTTTGCTCTTCAATACTTGCTGCTGCCGGCTCGTGACTTACATATTTACCGGCCTCCGCTGCACCATGTGTTTTACCGAAGGAGTGACCACCGGCAATTAATGCTACCGTCTCTTCATCGTTCATCGCCATGCGACCAAACGTTTCGCGAATGTCGCGTGCGGCAGCAACAGGATCAGGTTTACCATTAGGTCCTTCGGGATTTACATAGATCAATCCCATCTGTACAGCCGCCAATGGATTTTCCAATTCGCGATCACCTGTATAGCGATTGTCGTCCAGCCATTTTTTCTCTGCGCCCCAGTATACATCTTCCTGCGGTTCCCAGACATCTTCGCGTCCGCCAGCAAAGCCGAATGTTTTAAAGCCCATCGACTCCAGTGCACAGTTACCTGCCAGAATCATAAGGTCTGCCCATGAGAGTTTTTTACCATATTTCTGTTTGATCGGCCACAGCAACAGACGTGCTTTATCGAGGTTGGCGTTGTCAGGCCAACTGTTCAATGGCGCGAAGCGTTGTTGCCCTGCACCAGCTCCACCGCGACCATCGGAGATGCGATAGGTGCCGGCACTATGCCAGGCCATACGAATAAAGAGCGGACCGTAATGTCCATAATCTGCCGGCCACCATTCTTGTGATGTAGTCATCAATGTAAAGATTTCTTTCTTTACAGCTTTCAAATCGAGCTTTTTAAATTCTGCTGCGTAGTTGAATGTTTTGTCCATGGGGTTGGACAGAGAAGATTGCTGACGAAGAATATTTAGTCTCAATTGATTGGGCCACCAGTCGCGGTTTCTTGTGCCACCGCCTCCTGTTTGTTTTAAGGCGCCACCATGGAACGGGCACTTGGCTACACTGTCGTTGACGTTGTAAACCTTGGTTTGATCTGCGTTGCTTGTCATTATAGAAATCGGGTTTATAAGTTAGTGAATCTATTACTTGTTGAAACGCTAATCACCTTCGGACGTAGCGTTACAGGATTCAATGTTAGTGCTAAGCGGAGAATAGATCAAATTGATTATTCTGATGTATATATAGTATTTATCTATGGTGTGGTGCCTTCGCATTGTTCGGTGCTGCAAGGTGAAAGTATGAAATGATGTTGTTAATCGGTATATGGCAACTATGCAGCGGCTCTTAAAAAAATGCCCGCATCCAGACGGGGAATGCGGGCCAGAGAGGGGTGAAAATAATAGTTTGACCTTGTATATAGTATAGCTATACTGTTGCTTTCTAGGTTGTGGCAGCAGCACGCTGGTTGGTGATCATCGCGTTAGCGAGTATACCATATACAGTTGTCCAGGCTTCTTTCGTTTCGGCATCCCAACGATTGCCTAGTCCTTTTTCGAGAGTCCAGAGCAGGCATTCGCCTACTACCGAGTAATGCTCGGGTTTAGCACCATATTTACTATGGCGCCCTGCCAGCATTTTAATTTCGTCCACTACGTCATCGAGTTTGTGTAGCTTGGTTACAATGAGCGTTACCATGTTCATCAGCTTGCGGGCTTGTGCTTTTATATCGCCCGTAAACATGGGGCGCACAGCAGGGGCCACTTCAAAAAGTCGCTGGTAAAAAAGTTGGCCTGCCTGTTCGGAATTTACCACAACGTAACTCCAGGTGTTCTTCACAAGAACAATTTGTCTTTCAGTCATAAAGCGGGTAAGGGTTAAAAATTAACTGAGTGCAATAAACTGAGATGTTGCTATAAGCGTTGCCTGTAACCGGTGCTTGTGAGGTCTACACGAGGTTTACAAGTGCCATAAATGCACTGGTAATCAGCTAGTTTTTAAAATTGGCGAGAAAGTCGGTCAGGTTCTCTTCCGTGTCGAGCGAGAGTTTCTTTCGCAGGCGATGCCGCGCCATCTTTACACTTTCCGGAGAGATTCCGAGTAGCAACGCGGTTTCTTTCATGCTCAGGTTCAGACTTATCAGTGCGCAAAGTTTCAGGTCGGTCTGACTCAATTCCGGGAATTGCTCTTTGAGATTTTGAAAGAAAGCAGAGTGTACTTTCTCGAAGTACATCCGGAATGCATGCCAGTCTTTCTCTACTTCCAGACTGTCGTCAATCACTTTTGCCAACCGCGATATCCGCGACTTGAAGGATTTGTTCTCGGCTATATTTTGCAGCTCCAGCATATCTTCGCGCACCTGCTCCATCAACGTATTCTTGTGCGCAAAGTGCAATGTGTGGGAGAGCAACTCGCGGTTACGAAATTCGAGGTCCTGCTGTAACTGTTTTTCGGATAACACTTTATTCTCCAGTTCCGCCTGCATAAGCTGTTGCTGTGCCTGCAGCAGGGCATGATCCTTTTGGGCGATTGCTTTTTCGCGCACCATTCGTTTGCGCAGTACATATACTATATATGCAGTCATTAGCAGCAGCAGGAGTGAGCCGCACAACAATAGTCGCTGGCGGTAATCGCTCAGGGCTTTCTCGGCCTTGATCACCGTAAGTTCCTGTTCTTTCTGCTCTAATGTATAGAGTGACTGCAATCGCGCGAACTTAACACCATTGGCCTGGTTCTCGATAGAGTCTGTCACCGCTGCATGCCAGCGATAGTAGCCGAGTGCTTTTTCATAATCTTTTCTGCGTGTATAGATGTCGGAGAGGACACGCGTTGCTTCCATTATGGCTGGCCGGAGTTGCAGTTGCTCTGCCAGTCGCAATTCTTCGTGTGCAAGTTGCAACGCCTCGTCTACTTGATTACGTGCGAGATATATCTGGTTCAGATTATAATAAGCAGCCGGCAGGCGGTTCAGGTTGTTGATCTTTTTGAGAATAGTAATGGCCTCGCGGATATAGGGCTCTGCCTGTTCCGGTTTATGCTGGTCGATATAGGCTACTGCTATATTATTGAGCACATTGGCTATACCTTCTTCGTGATTAAGCTTTCGCTCGAACGCAAGTGCCTGCAGGTAGTAGTCGAGTCCCTGTGCTATACTATCTACATCCATTTCAAAATTACCGATACGGCGTAGCAATGTGGCAAGCCCGATATGGTTGTTTTGTTTGCGAAACAGCGTCAGTGCTTTACTATAATATAAACGTGCGCCCGGCAGATCGTTAAGGCGATGATGCGTAACACCGATCATATCGTAAGCACGGGCAATAGAAACAGAGTCACGAAGGGCTTCATATAGTTTTAGTGCCTGGAGTTGTACCTCCAGTTCGCTGGGATAATCGCCTTTGAGTGCGTGTATGCGTCCTATATTGAGCAGGGCATCAGCTTTACCTTTTTCATAGTACAACGAGTCGGCCATACGCAGGGCACGTATGGCATACTGTCGCGTTTTCTCAGGTGCTGCATTGAAATGCTGAGCGGCCAGCAGGTTAAGGCGGTTTACATAGGCAGTATCTTTCTGCAGTGGAAATGTATCAACATCCGGGCGCTCGCGTTGTATCTGCGGCCAGGCTGTATAGAATGCCATCAACAGGAAGAGACAGGCGGATATTCGCATCGGGTACATTTTGCATTTAAAGAAAGTATTTTTCCGGCTATATATCTCTACCGGGCATGGTATAAATATTTGGTTGGTGAACTGACATATTGTTGTATTTTGGTAAAACGAATTAAAAAAGATTTTTACAGGATGAAACACGTTACCGCTATACTTCTAGCCATGTTTACATTTCTCGCTGTTGAACTCTGCGCGCAGGCACCGCGCGGCAGTGAGAGGAAACCTGCATTTCGTGTAATCGCTATAGCAGAGAATGGCGGCCATCATATAGCCTATACACAAGCGGCAAAAGTATGGCTGGGGAAACTCGCGAATGAGTATAATTTCACTATCGACTATATCCACAACGCTGATACAATTGACGAAGCCTTTCTGGATCAATATCAACTCTTTATTCAACTTGATTTTCCTCCGTATACCTGGAGTGATAAGGCGATGAAAGCTTTTCAACAGTATATTGAAACAGGCAAGGGAGGCTGGATCGGATTTCATCATGCTACCTTACTCGGAGAGTTTGACGGTTACCCGATGTGGAACTGGTTTTCGGATTTTATGGGAGGTATCCGGTTCAAGAACTATATTGCCACATTTGCAACGGCAAGGGTAAGCGTTGAAAACAAGAAGCACCCGGTGATGCAAGGTATACCGGCTTCTTTTACCATTGAGAAAGAGGAGTGGTATACATATGACAAAAGTCCACGGGCGAATGTACAGGTGTTGGCATCAGTAAATGAATCGTCATACACACCAGCGTCAGATGTTATGATGGGAGATCACCCTGTGGTATGGACGAACCCGAAGATGAAGGCACGTAATGTATATATCTTTATGGGACACGGACCGTGGTTGTTTGAGAACGAAGTATATACCCGATTGTTTCGGAATGCCATTTTGTGGGCGAAAGATAAATAGTATAGATCAATAGCGTAAAGGCTTCAGCCTTATGTCTTATAGAGTTTGATGTTCATGGTTAAATGTTTTAGGGCTCAAGGAGGCGTTAGATGAATTTACCACCTTACAACCTGGAGGCTAGTGCACACTACCTCGATTTTGAGTTTGATAGTATTGGTCCGCGGGGAGAGGTTCGCAAGATCGTTCGCTTTACAAAGATGAAGATTGCCGATGCCAGTATTACGATATACAACCTGGGCTTTGGTGATTATAATAAAGTGGAAGATCGTATCGATGACCTGATCGTTACAGACAATAAAGATTCGCAGAAAGTGATGGCTTCAGTGGCAGCGGCTGTAATGGCTTTTACAGATCATCATCCGGAGGTGCTGGTGTTTGCACAAGGTAGCACCGATGTGCGCACGCGTTACTATACCCGCGCTATATCCGTTAATTATGAAGCCGTGCGAAAAGCATTTGATGTATGGGGGCATACGGAAGGAAGATGGGAGGTATTTAAGCCTAACCGGGTATACTCAGCCGTATTGGTGAAACGTAAATAAAGTTGTACCTTTGTTCTATAACCACAGGATATGTCGATGGCCATTTCCGGAAAAAGCAAAAAAGATGATGGCAGCCAGCCGGTTGTTGTCAGCAAAAAAGTAAAGAGTCACGAGAAGGACCCTTTCTTCATCCGTAAAACAAAAGCAGCAGAAGCTTTTCTGAATAAGCACGGTCTGCCCGCAGCATTGGCGAAATAAAACAGGAGTATAAAATCAAAATATATAGAAGTCAGGTTCATCGCCTGACTTTTTTATTTTGGTCAGGTGTATGTTCTGCGTTCTATTAAAAGAACGTGAACGAGTAACTCATAATTTCGGGTGCACGGTTCGTTGGGTAATTTGTCCGTTTCAATCTAAAAGTGTTTTCTCTCCCGGTTATCTGTCATCAATTTTGAAGCTGCCCACGGATTCTTTACGAGAATGCAGGGTATTACAGATAATCATGAAGTAAAGTAAATTTGTATTTAAGCAACGAAAGTATACAGGAACAAGTGAGTAACGGATTTATGGCTTTATGAAAACACAATCGTTAATATCAGAAAAGATGCAGCGTAGCCTGGCCTTTAAAAACTTATTCCAGATTAACCTGTGGGTAGCATTGATCCTTGGTTCATTGTCGTTTGTTTATCTGTCTGTTCTTGATCCGGATATATATAAAGCTTTGGCTATAGCCATAATGGGTGGCGTGGTGATATTATCCATTGGAACAGTGGGGATCTATATAATGGGATTTACGCAGTTTGAAACACGCCAATTGCGGATGGATAAAAAGCAAAAGCTGATACGGTATTTAGTCTCCTATATAACAAGCCCGCTGATTTATATAGTGGTGTGGATCCTCTTTTCGCCCCTCACACATGAACAGCCTTTTCGCTGGATGGAAATACAGCTGTTAGTAATTGTAGTGCCTTCCAGTTGGCTGATCAATACATTGATACTGATGCTCTATAATTACAGCGTTCTGCAATACATGAAAGTGCAGTCGGAAATTGAAAACCTGCAGTTGAAAGCTATTATCAGTGAAACAGCCAACCAGGTATTGAAGCAACAGATACAACCGCATTTCCTGTTCAATGTTCTTAATACAGTCAAGTCACTGTATAAACAAGATATAGTACAAGGCGAAACCTACCTGGTACACCTCGCTAATTTTCTGCGGGCATCTATATCCAATCCCACTGCTAAAATTGTGCGGTTGGAGGATGAACTTCAGCTTTGCCGTGATTATATCGAAATGCAACGCATACGCTTTGGTGATGCGCTTACATACCAGGTAGATTTACCACAAGAGATTACACACCAGAAATATGTTCCGTATTTCTCTTTGCAAACTTTATTGGAGAATGCCATCAAACATAACGACCTTACGGAACAATCGCCCTTAAATATAGCGGTGCTACATGAAGGAGAGTATATCAAAGTGATCAATAACCTGCAGGTGCGACATTTCAAGGAGCCATCCACCGGGCAGGGGCTTTATAATCTCGCTGAGCGATACCGGTTGCTTACAGGCGATGAAATACATATATACCAAAGTAAAAATTATTTTGCCGTCAGGATAAAATTATTGGATGATGACGATAGTAATCATAGAGGATGAACGCTTAACCGCCAACGATCTGGCAGAAACCATTCAACAGATCGATAGCAGTATAACTATACAGGCAAAACTTTTATCGGTAAAGGAAGCTATACAATATTTCGGAGACAACGAGGTTCCCGACCTGATCTTTAGCGACATTCAGTTAGGAGATGGTTTAAGCTTTGAGATATTTAAAGCAACCAAGATAAATATACCGGTAATCTTTTGTACTGCATACGATGAATATGCCCTCACGGCATTTAGTGCCAATGGTATAGATTATCTGCTCAAACCGTTTACGCAAGCATCGGTGCGGGCAGCGTTGGAAAAATTTCACCGGTTAACGCAGGCATCGCAGAAAGATTCAGAAGCACTTCAATACGAACGTATACTAAAGCTCTTCGAAGGTCGTAATGCAGAAGCTTCCGCTACGTTGCTGGTTCATTTTAAGGAAAAGATACTGCCTATAAAACTGGAGCAGGCAGCTGTGTTTTATTTGGAAGAAAACCTGGTACACATGATCACCTTTGATCGTAAAGTATATTTCCCGGGAAAGAATCTGGAAGAGCTGGAGAAAATGACCGGCCGAAAATTTTACAGAGCTAATCGTCAAAGCCTGGTAAACCGCGATGCCATTATAGATGTATCCAATCATTTAGGAAGAAAGCTTTGGGTAAATGTTTCGGTGCCGCTAAAGGAAAGTATCACCGTTAGCCGTGATAAAGCTTCTCATTTTCTGCGGTGGTTGTCAGGAGAGGATTGATGGGTATATTTTAAAATTGGAAGATTCAAAGATTGAAAAAATTGGCTTTTTGACACGCTAATCTTACAATCTTACAATCTTACAATCTTACAATCTTCTATTTCTCAAATCACTTGCCCGCCCATCCGTTTCATTGGTGATTTTGTCCGCTTCGATTAGTATACGCTTTCTGCTTCTATACAAATCGCGCAATTTTGATCCGTTATTTGAAAGTCACGCGCGCGGCTTGAATACAACTAACCAAAATATCAAAAACATCATGAGAACATCAATCATTGTTATTTTAATCCTGGTATCGGCTAATTGTTTCGGGCAGAATTTTATGAAACGTATAGGAGAGCGATTGCAGTTTGGCGTAAAGGGAGGCGCTAATTATAGTAATTATACAAATGCGGATTTCAGTACCAGCGCCATTACCGGTTTTCATGCTGGTGCAGTGGTGACATTCCGGTTTACGGATAAGTTCTTTGCACAGGAGGAATTTTTATTCTCTACACAGGGAGCAAAAGTAAAGAGTGATTTAGGAGATACTAATATAAAGACGAATTACCTCACCGTGCCGTTTCTGTTAAAGTATCGTACCAACCTGGGGATATATATAGAGGCAGGAACACAAACCGGTATACTTCTTAGTGAAGACCATGGCAACTTGCCTGTAACTCACTTTGCTAAAAAACTGGATATGGGGCTCGCAGCCGGAATAGGTTTTCAATCGCAGAGTGGCTTTGGTGTAGGTGCACGGTATGTAGCGGGCTTATCTGGTGTAGGCGACTTCGAAACATCAGGTGTTAATACCAACTTTCATAACAGCTTAGTGCAGGCGAGTGTGTTCTATCTATTCTGATGAACGATAGTTGCAGGTTCTGCGGCAGGAGAGTTGATAGTAGCTATTCGTTAATCGTTATCCGTTATTCGCTGTGCGGGTAAACGGGTATCGATTAACGAATGTCGATGCAAAGGACCCAGGGCTGATCACGATTAACGAATACAGAAGTAGATTCAGCCCGTAATTTCTCATCCACAGCAACAGGTTTCTTAATCTAGATTAAGAAAATAGCTTATACTGGAACGATCGTTCCAATATTCTGTAACCTTAGTTTGGAACGATCGTTCCTAATGCTATAACAACAGAATAATATGAAACGCTTACAAAACAAAACAGCCCTGATTACCGGTGGTAACAGTGGCATTGGATTCGCAACTGCTCAGGATTTTATTGCTGAAGGTGCAACGGTTATTATAACCGGCAGAACGCAGGCATCCGTGGATGCTGCCGTAAAAGAACTGGGCCCACAGGCAAAGGGAATTGTACTGGACGTGTCTGACATGAACCAGATAAAAGCTTTGCGTGACAAATTGAAGGCTTTAACCCCAATTGTAAACACTATATTTATCAATGCCGGTATTGCGAAGTTTTCATCTATCGATCAGGCTACAGAAGAGCACTTCGATGAACAGTTCAATGTAAATGTAAAAGGTGCCTACTTCAGCATTCAGCAGGTATTGCTGTTGATGCCGGAAGGAAGTACGATTGTATTGAACACTTCTATCAACGCGCATATTGGCATGCCGAATGCTTCGGTATACTCTGCAACAAAAGCAGCATTCCTTACCCTAGTGAGGACACTGTCGGCTGAGTTGTTACCCAGAAAGATTCGTGTAAATGCCGTAAGCCCCGGTCCGGTAGGCACTCCGTTGTATAACAAACTGGGTGTACCTCAGGAACAGTTAGCTCAACTGGCTGAGCATATTGGCAACCAGGTGCCGATCGGTAGATTTGGTAGACCGGAAGAAATTGCCAAGATCGTTACGTTCTTTGCTTCGGATGATTCATCGTTTGTAGTAGGAGCAGAGCTGATTGCAGACGGTGGTATGTCTACCTTATAACCAGATATCTAAAAAATGTGCTATGGCATGGTGATAGAAATCCTGCCATAGCCTATCTTTTGAATGGAATACGAAGCGATAGTATATATGCCTACGCTAAAGCAATTTGATTCGGATAAAGTATTAGAGAGGGCCATGAATCTTTTCTGGGAGAAAGGATATAACGGCACCAGTATAAATGATTTGGTAAATGCTACAGGACTAAGTCGCAGCAGTCTATATGCTACCTATATCGACAAGCATGCTTTGTTTATGGCTGCACTAAAGCGTTATCAGGAGCTCAACGGTACGTGGCTTGCTTCCCGGCTGGAGAAATATACTTCTGCCCGCGACAAAATCGAAGCAATTTTTCGCATGCTGGTAAATGCAACGATCGAAAATGATTATGGTAAAGGATGCCTCATGGTTAACTCTGCTACAGAAATGGCTAACCAGAACAAAGAGATCGCCCGCGTTGCCAGTCAGGATTTTGCAGGGATGGAAGAGATGTTTTATACGCTGATAAAACAAGGGCAAGCAAATGGCGAGATCAGTAAAGATCATAAGGCAAGAGCACTCGCGCAGTTTTTATTTAATAACTATATAGGGCTTCGGGTAGTAGGGCAGACTAACCAGGATAAAGCGAGGCTTGATGCTGTGGTGAGAATGGTGATGAACGTGTTGGAGTAGAGTGTGTTTTCTCAGACTTACACAGCAATGCAAAATTTATCGCCCGCAGATTTCGCAGAATTGCGCAGAGTATAAAATACATACTTTCCAGCATCCCGATAGCCGTCATGAGCGGATTGATACCCGGCACACTTTTCGATTAACAGTTAACGATTAACATAACTGAATATCGAACAATGAACATCGATCAATGAATGTTGAAGTATAAAATCCGAAAGCATTTCTACTTACGATTAACTACTAACTATTAACGACTAACCATTGACGAATAACGGATAAACGATCAACGGAACCGGTATAGAACAATAGAACACGGAATGCTGAATGAAGAAGTGGTCGTTAAGACGTGAGCAGCTCGCAGCTATTCCCTATATTTGCCGGCTATGATCGTGAAGAAGCTCGCAGTTCCGCTGATTAATGAAAAGATACTTCAGCAGGCAGAACATGTTTATATTGCTACAGCCGCTATATCGGATGCAGGGTTTGATTTTATCCGTACCCGCATCCCTACAAAAACAAAAATGGATATTGTTACCGGTCTCGATGGACTCACATCGCCCGGTGTATTGAAGCGTATCTGGAAGCATTACCAGGATCGCATTACGGTGCGTATCTATACCCGCAATATCTTTCATGCCAATCTATATATCTTCGAACAGCCCTTCCGGAAATCGGTTGGGTTTACGGGTTCCGGTGCTGTAACGTTAGAAGGACTTAAAGATCATGAAGAGATCTTTAACAAGGTTACGGATGCCAAGGAAATTGAAGCGTTGTTGTCGTGGTATACCAGTTTCTATGAATTTTCTGAGCCGCTTACGGAAGAGATGATACTGGAATATGAACGTATATATCCGGTGATGAAGCAACGTGAAATTATATCACGCCAGGAGAAGGAGCAGTTTATCGAGCTCACCACGCGAGGTTTTAGCTGGGACGCTATCAAATTCAAGAATCAATATTTCAAGCGCGAAGATTACCAGGTGTTAAGCCGGGTAAATGCTATAGCGGATACTGAAGATGCCCGTGCTGCACGACTGGCTGTACAATCAAAATTACTCTCCCTGCACGAGCAGATATTGCCTTCCGTTACCAGACTAAAACTTCATGCCGCTGCCCCGGTAGTAAGCAGCATTGAATTACAGGATCAGCCGGAAGGTATATTACGTTCCATCGGTCTGCAATATGGCAGGAGCGAAGGTACCCTGAAACGCTATAGTGAAACAGCACGGCCAGACGATTTTATGACGTTACAGGTTGTTCTTCAACCAAAAGATATAGGGCTGTGGCTATATATAGGCAAACCGCACGGCAGCCAGGAAGATCGTACTTATTTCCGGCAGCGGATGCTGGAAGAAGATTACCGTAAAACATTCTTCAGTTTACTCACAACACTCGGCACTGGTTATTGGATAGAAGTGGCTGGAGAACAAAAGCCCGTTGAATCATTTCAACAGGCGGATGCACTTGGAGAGTTTATACAGGCTGACAACTGGCAATACTACC
This sequence comes from Ohtaekwangia sp., assembly GCF_036568665.1. GTDB lineage: Bacteria > Bacteroidota > Bacteroidia > Cytophagales > Cyclobacteriaceae > Ohtaekwangia. Next base: position 12,662 of record NZ_DATCSD010000245.1, read on the forward strand.
GCTTTGTTATTGGCAGAAATTATACTGTGGGTGATGCTGCCATTGCGAACGATGTTCTACTGAAAACTATCGAGCAGGAATTTACCAAGCTGGTGTCGCTGTATCAACACATGAAGGATACAACACACGATCAGGCATAATATATCCTGCCCGACTATATATACGCTTATTTTGTTACCGATGCTTCAGTAGTCTGAATGGCTTTACGTACAGCAGGAGCAACCTGTGTTCCAAAAAGTTCGATCGACTTCATGATATGCGCATGCGATAATGAACCTAAACCGATCTGTGCCAGGAAGCGTGTGTGATGAAAGAGTTCGTACTCATACAAGATCTTATCAATCACCTGCTGCGGGCTTCCTACCAGCAGTGAGCCTTCGGGTGAGCGCATCATCTCGTAATGTTCACGATCCATCGGAGGCCAGCCGCGTTCTATACCAATGCGCGTCATTACATCGGCATAAGCCGGGTAAAATTCATCAGCCGCTTGTTGAGAAGTCTCTGCTATATATAGATGTGAATTGATGCTGACGCCCAGTTTCTGAACATCATGCCCTGCGCGTTGTGCTGTTTCGCGATAGTACTTTACATGAGGAGCAAAGCGATCAGGTGTGCCTCCTATAATGGCCAGCGCCATGGGTAGCCCAAGCGTTGCAGCGCGTGCTATAGATTCAGGCGTGCCACCAATGGCAATCCATATCGGAAGTTTATCGTGTACGGGACGCGGATATATACCCAGGTTTTGAATGGAGGCGCGATGCTTGCCACTCCAGGTGATCTTTTCTTTTTCGTTGAGCTTTAACAGCAGATCAAGTTTCTCTGCAAACAACTCATCGTATAGACGCAGATCGTATCCAAACAAGGGAAACGACTCGATGAATGAGCCACGACCTGCCATGATCTCTGCCCGACCATTGGAAAGTAAATCTACTGTAGCAAATTGTTGAAAGACCCGAACCGGATCGTCTGAACTCAACACGGTAACTGCGCTGGATAATTTGATTTTTTTGGTTCGTGCAGCGGCAGCTCCCAGTATAACCGCGGGAGCAGAGGCCGCATAATCGGGGCGGTGATGTTCGCCTATAGCAAATACATCAAGCCCTACCTGTTCTGCTAATTCAATTTCTTCGAGGAGATCCTGCATGCGCTGCTGCGCAGAGATGGTTTTCCGGGTTATGGTATCCCGGGCTATATCAGCAAAAGTATATACGCCTAATTCCATGATTTCTTTTCCCAGTCAGGAGAACACGGTATATCTTCGGTTAAGTTCCCGTGTTCAAAAGAACATCATAACAATCATTGTATCGACAATATTCCGGATTATTTGGTGCGCTCGATCTCGCGGAGATTTTCCATCTTCTTGTTCCGCAGGAAACCTGTGATGTCTTCAAAGTGTTCCTTCACACGCTTGTTACCAAACTCAAATACTTTATTGGCAAGTCCATCAAGGAAGTCGCGATCGTGCGATACAAGAATTAGCGTACCATCAAATGCCCGTAGTGCATCTTTCAGAATGTCCTTGGT
>NZ_DATCSD010000246.1:0-9337 GCF_036568665.1 Ohtaekwangia sp.
CTATAGCTTGACAGCGAAAGCTACCGACAACAGCGGAGCAACCACTACATCAACCGCGATCAGTATATCTGTAACCGGCAGCAGTTGTACTGCTCCTGCATGGGATGCTGCTACAGCTTACAACGGTGGGGCTGAAGTTTCACGCAACGGCAATAAATACCAGGCACGCTGGTGGACACAAGGTGAAGATCCGGCAATCAAGAGTGGTCCGGATGATGTATGGCGATTGATCGGTTCCTGCGGTGGTGGCGGAACCAATGTTATACCAACTGCGAGTATCACAGCACCATCGGCCAATGCTTCATATACCGCGCCTGCTTCCGTAGTGATCAATGCTACAGCAACGGATACGGATGGTACGATTGCCAAAGTTGAATTTTACCAGGGCACAACAAAACTTGGCGAAGATACATCGTCACCCTATAGCTATAGCTGGAGTAATGTAGCAGCAGGCTCCTATAGTCTCACCGTTAAGGCGACCGACAATGCCGGAGGTACAGGAACATCATCAGTCGTAAATATTACCGTGACGAGTGGCGGCACAAATAATTGTGCTTCGATAGCACAGTATGCCGAGAACAGTGGCTATGCAGCCGGCAGCAAAGTAAAGAACGCAGGCAGTATATATACCTGTAAAGATTATCCGTACTCAGGCTGGTGTAATGGTGCAGCGTGGGCGTATGCTCCGGGCACTGGTACTTATTGGCAGGATGCCTGGACATTGACGGGTACTTGTTCAGCAGGTGCCCGTGCAGCACAGCCGGAAGCCACTGCATTGCTGGCGGGATCATTTAAAGTAGTAGGCTATATGCCGTCATGGTCGGGTACAGCTTCTGAGATACAGTATAGCAACCTGACGCACATTAACTATGCATTTATTCGTCCGACCACAACGGGTGGGCTAACAGCGCTTGACAATCCGCAGAAGCTTCGCGATATCGTTTCACTGGCACATGCCAATGGTGTGCTGGTAGGTATAGCCGTAGGAGGATGGAGCGAACTTAATAACACTGACTTCCAGTCGATGGCCGGTAATGCAAGCTATCGTACAACGTTTGTCAATAATATACTTTCATTCCTGCAAACCTATCAGTTGGATGGTGTAGATATAGATTGGGAATACCCGGTAGATGGAGCCGATCCGGCAAACTTCACAACCCTCATGACAGCGTTAAGCAATGCACTGCATGCACAGGGTAAATATCTCAGTGCTGCAGTATCCGCACAGGGATATTATGCAGGCGGTGTACAGGCAGCCGTCTTTAATGTAGTAGACTTCCTCAACCTGATGGTATACGATGGCGATGCAGGGGCTGGTCACTCACCCTATAGCTATGCGGTATCATCACTGGATTACTGGTTGAATACGCGCGGACTTCCGGCATCCAAAGCTGTACTCGGTGTTCCGTTCTATGCACGTCCTTCGTGGAAGTCATTCAGACAATTGCTGCTGGATGGAGCGAGTCCAAATTCCGATACCTATAACGGAGATTACTACAATGGTATACCCACCATTAAATCGAAAACCAATCTCGCGTTTGATCGAAACCTCGGTGGTATGATGATCTGGGAATTATCGCAGGATGCAACCGGCAGTAACTCATTACTCACGGCTATCCGGCAGGTGATTGATCAGCGCAGTACACCGGTACAGCAATCGCCTTATAATGGAACCGTACGAAATATACCAGGCACCATCGAAGCTGAACATTATGATCTCGGTGGAGAAGGTGTAGCGTATCATGATCTGAGTGCTGGTAATTCCGGCAGCGCATTCCGCTCCGACAATGTAGATATAGAAGCAACCACTGATACAGGTGGCGGCTATAATATAGGCTGGATACAAGCAGGCGAATGGCTCGAATATACCGTGCAGGTAACTACAGCCGGAGTATATACTGTTCAGGCGCGTGTAGCTTCTACGTCGGCTGGTAAAACATTTCACGTAGAGTTAGATGGCGTAAATATATCCGGAACACTTACGGTGCCCAATACCGGTGCATGGCAAACCTGGCAAACCGTTTCCGCTACAACATCGTCACTTACTGCCGGGCAGAAAATATTGCGCATAGTAATGGATGCCGGAGACTTCAATATTAACAATATAGTCTTCACTACAAACACTTCTAATCCGCCACCAACCGTAAGCCTCACAGCACCTGCCAACGGCACGAGCTATACTGCCCCTGCAACGGTAACCCTACAGGCCAATGCTTCCGACAATGGTTCAGTTGCCAAAGTGGAATTTTTCCAGGGCGCTACAAAATTAGGAGAAGATACTTCTTCGCCCTATAGCTATAGCTGGAGCAACGTAGCAGCAGGCTCCTATACATTAACAGCGAAAGCAACAGACAATCAAGGTGCGACTGCTACATCTGCAGGCGTTACCATTACAGTTACCGGTGGCACGGGTGGCAATTGCGCCACTACACCGCAGTATGTAGAGAACAACGGCTATGTAGCCGGAAGTATAGTAAAGAATGCAGGCAGCCAGTATGAATGTAAACCCTATCCGTATTCCGGCTGGTGTAATGGTGCAGCATGGGCGTATGCTCCTGGTACAGGAACGTATTGGCAGGATGCGTGGATACTGAAAGGCACTTGCTCTTCCGGTCGCGTGGAAGCTACCGACTTCGAAACAGATGCAGCAGGATTATCACTCTATCCGAATCCGGCCGAAAGCGGTAAATCAAAAACCATCACACTGGTGTTCGAGAAAAATCCGGGCGATGTGCAGGTACAGCTGCGCAACATGAACGGAGCAGAAGTATTTACCAAAGGATACGGAGATGTAAAATCAACCACCCTGCAAGTAGATATACCGCCACTTTCACAAGGACTATATATCGTTCGCGTAAAAGGCGACAACACCACCTGGTTCCGAAAATACCTCGTACACTAAAACACCTATACCAGGCGAAGAAGGAACGATATGTTTCTTCTTCGCTATTTCTTTTACTTCAACCTAACCCCTGCACTATAGAGTACCTGAAACTTTGAACTATAAGAACCCGCAACTATGAAACAAAAATTACTTCTTCTCGCATGGTGTATCTTGCTGATAACCTATCACGCAAGTGCTCAATATACTTTTCCTTCCTGTTGGACACCCTGGACTCCGAATCCGTCAGGGTATGCAGGAGGAACACAGATGTCCCACAACAATGGTAACTACCAGGCCAAATGGTTTACTTCAGCAGAGCCCGGCACCAATGGTGATTGGGCTTTGGTAAGTAAATGTGGTGATGGTGGTATAGGTCCTGATTACTCCGGGGCGCAGCGCATCATCGGATATTTACCTTATTGGGTACCGGATTTTAATTTCAAGACTTTCGATCCCGGAACTGTCAATCACATTAATATAGCCTTCAACCTGTTCAAGCAGAATAATAACAATTATACCAGTAGTAATTTTGCGTCTATAGCATGGGGCGATTTTCACAATAGAAAAGTAGACTCTATACTTTTTGATAATGGTGTATTGAGTCGCGCGCATGCAAAAGGTGTTACCGTATCGGTAGCGATTGGCGGAGCGACTGACTTTGCTTTTCTCTGGCTGCTCACGCAATACTATAACAACGATGCCAAGCTGGAAGAGATGGCAAACTTTATTACCAGCTATGTAAATACAAAAGGTATAGATGGTGTAGACCTCGACCTGGAATGCTGGTGGCCTGATGCTACCATTAGTGGAACGACCGAGCAAGGTGGCCGCGTGCGTGGCGATAAATGGGGCGGACCCGATCAGGGACCACACCCCGCTGCTATAGGTCTTACCAAACTCGCACAAAAACTTCGTCAGAAAATGCCGAACAAGCTCCTGTCGGCAGCTGTATTTGCAACATCCTACTATGGCAATAATTATGACGATGCCATCGCACAACATCTCAACTGGCTGGGATTAATGACGTATGACTTTACCGGCTCGTGGAATACATCACCGATCGGTCCGCATGCCGCACTCTATAAAATTCCAGCCGGTACCTACCAGGGACAAACTGCCGATAACCCTATATATTCCGCTGAAGATGCCTTGGAGTATTGGATGGGTATGGCACCTGCCGCATGGAATCACGATGGAGGATTCAATGTACCCAAAGCTAAACTTTGTATTGGCGTGCCATTCTATGGCTACGACCTGGCTACACGCAAACCCAACAACGCCAACGGATTTGTAGCGCCCAAATGGAAAGAGATCGTGGCGGAATTTCCCAATGCAGCTACCAGTTATGATCCGCTCGATTCGCGCCAGCTGGGTGGATATATAGGGGCTAACGGAAAGAAGATATACTATGAAACACCGAAGGGTGCAGGCGAGAAGATAAAGTATACCAAGCGCTTCGGACACCAGGGTGTTATTATCTGGGAGCTTACGGGCGATGTTGCCTATAGCAACGGTAGTAGTATATTAAAAGCGATCAACGATGCAGCCGGAGTGATAGTGAACCCGCCACCGGTAGTAAGCATCACCAGTCCTGCGAATAACGCTACCGTTGTGCCGGGCACTAATCTGTCGATTACCGCTACTGCTTCTGATAATGGTTCAGTAACCAAAGTAGAATTTTTCCAGGGAGCAACCAAGCTAGGCGAAGATACAAGCAGTCCCTATAGTTATACCTGGACAGCCATACCAGCCGGCACCTATATACTCACAGCAAAGGCAACGGACAATCAGGGAGCTGTTACAACTTCCGCTGCGGTAAACATTACGGTAGGCAATGCATCACCTGTTGCTACTATTACCAGCCCGGTAAACAATACAACCTTTACTACTGGTGCTACTATTACCATTAATGCAACAGCCACGGATAGCGATGGTACGGTTGCCAAAGTGGAATTTTTCAGAGGCACTACCAAGCTGGGGGAAGATACCTCATCGCCGTACTCCTATAGCTGGACCAGCGTGCCTGCCGGAACTTATGCACTAACAGCAAAAGCAACCGACAATGCTGGCGCGACCGGTACCTCTACCGTTGTAAACATCAGCGTGGGCAATGCCAATGTAAATCCTGTAGCCAGTATAACAGCACCGGCTAACAACGCGAGCTATACCGCACCGGCATCTGTTACCATCACTGCTACAGCTACTGATTCTGACGGAACCATTGCCAAAGTGGAATTCTTTCAGGGAACCACGAAGCTTGGCGAAGATACATCATCACCATACTCCTATAGCTGGAGTAGTGTAGCCGCGGGAACATATTCACTCACCGCGAAAGCGACCGACAACGCAGGGGCTACCGGCACATCGACTACTGTGAATATTACAGTAACAGGAGGCGGTGGTAATTGTGCTACCACGCCACAGTATGTTGAGAATGGTGGCTACGTAGCCGGAAGTATAGTAAAGAACGCAGGCAGTCAATATGAATGTAAACCCTTTCCGTATACCGGCTGGTGTAATGGTGCTGCGTGGGCGTATGCTCCCGGCACCGGAACCTACTGGACGGATGCGTGGATTTTGAAAGGAAGTTGTACTGCCGGGGCGCGCACTGCGAGTGACTATACACTGGAAGGCAGCGAGCTTGAACTAGCCGAAGCAGATGGTATGGTAGCGTATCCCAACCCGGGCGTTAGCAGTAAAGAGCAGATCATATCAATCACATTTGCTATGGCTCCCGGTACAGTGGCAGTTCAATTGAAAGATATGCACGGCAATAATGTATACGGTTCACAGTATACAACTGGTAAGGAAAAATCTTTGCAGGTTACTGTTCCTGCCTTGGCACAGGGACTATATATACTGCATGTGCGTGGCGATAAGAAATCGTGGAGTCGGAAGTATCTCGTAAAGTAATACCGTTAACCTAATCAATAACAGGGCAGGGGAGTTCATCTTCTCTGCCTTTCTTTTTGTGGATTTGCTGAAGTGAAAGCAATGTGGCATCTTGTGGGCGATTGATAAAATTATAGTTCGTCATGCAAGCATCATCAGGTAATGCACTTCACATTGGTACACCGTTAACATCGTCAGCCGTAAAAGTGATGTTGCTGGGTTCGGGTGAACTCGGTAAAGAAGTAGTCATCGAGTTTCAACGGTATGGTGTTGAAGTGATTGCTGTAGATCGTTACGAGAACGCACCGGCTATGCAGGTAGCACATCGTTCATATACAATCTCCATGCTGGATGGAACAGCGCTGCGTGCTCTCATTGAAAAAGAGAAGCCGGATTATATAGTGCCCGAAGTAGAAGCTATTGCCACGGCCACACTGGTTGAGCTGGAGCAGGAAGGCTTTCGCGTAATACCCACTGCTACGGCTACACGACTCACCATGAACCGCGAAGGTATACGTACACTGGCGGCAGAGAAACTCGGAGTGAGAACCTCTCCCTATAAATTCGCCAACACAGTAGAAGATTTTACAACTGCAGTGAGGGCGATTGGCTTGCCATGCGTGGTAAAACCCATCATGAGCTCATCCGGTAAAGGACAAAGTGTAGTGCGCACCGAAGCCGACATTACAACGGCCTGGCAATACGCACAGGAGGGAAGTCGCAGCGGTGGCGGCAGTGTGATTGTAGAAGGATTTATAGACTTTGATTATGAGATCACTTTGCTCACGATTCGCCATAAAGAGGGCGTGTCGTTCTGCGAGCCGATTGGTCACCGCCAGGAGCATGGTGATTACCAGGAATCGTGGCAGCCACATCCCATGACAGACCAAGCGCTCGATGATGCCAAGAGCATCGCACAACGGGTAGTGAATGCGTTGGGAGGCTATGGTATATTTGGTGTTGAATTTTTTGTGAAAGGCGATATAGTATATTTCAGCGAAGTATCTCCGCGCCCGCATGATACGGGTATGGTAACAATGATTTCGCAAGACCTCTCTGAATTTGCGCTGCATGTGCGTGCCATCTTGGGTATACCCATTCCGGTAATTCGTCAGCTTGGACCATCGGCTTCTTCGGTGATCCTGGTAAAGGGAGCTTCGAAGAATATAGTCTTCAGCGGTTTCGAACAAGCACTTGCCGAGCCCGACACTCAACTTCGTCTTTTCGGTAAGCCCGAAGTAAACGGTGAAAGACGCATGGGCGTATGCCTCGCGCGTGCTGCTACTATTGAAGAAGCTCGGGCGAAAGCAAATCGTGCTGCAGGCAATATGCGGGGAAAGCTGTGAACTGGCAGCATCTGGCTGCTGACTGGAAGGGAAATAACTGTGAGCGCTGAGTGGCGAGCTACGAGCATTGTTTGTGGATATATAGGTGTAGATTGTATTTTATAGTCTGTGCAGTTTTGCCCGAGACAGTTATCAGGATGGAAAAAAATGCATTTAAAATCTGCGTTCATCAGCGCGATCTGCGGGAACAAAAAACAACTTCGGGTTACAAGCCTTGTAAGGGAGTATATATTTCTGTGTTTATCTGTTAGTTCTGTGGGAAATAAAACCAATTCCAAAATATTGTTTATCTTTAGCTGTTAGCCGTACCCTTTTATGATCGATCCAACCAAACTCGAACATTTCCGGAATCTTGTTTCCCTCATTACTGCCGATGGTAAAATTGAAGATGTAGAGCGTGTAGCCCTCTTTAAAATTGCCTATACGCTAGAACTTCCGCTTGATCGTTTTAACCTCATGCTGGAGCGTGGCCACGAGTATAGATTCATTATTCCGCAGAACAATCACGATCGCGAAAAGCAGTTGCAGGACATGATTGAAATTGCGCACGTAGATGGTGACTTCGCTCCGGCAGAGATGGAACTCATCAGTATGGTTGCCGGCAAATTAGGATTTACGGAACAAGAGCTGGACCACATCATCCAGACCCATACTGCGAAGATGGAAAACGCATCGCAGTAGCAAGTGACGTTTAACGTATCTTTCCGGAAGATATAGTTTCTGCCTATACTATATCTGTTAATGTTTTTTATGTAAAGTGATTCTCTGTAGAGTGAATCAATATACTTCTCTGTCAAATTTCATTTGAGCAACTTTGTGTCTTCTTTGTGACCTTTGTGCCATTGGATTTTCTTAATCTCATTCCTATACTTTAACAGCTCAATTCAATCTATACCTCATAGAAAACGCTACCTTAAAAGTAGGTACTAGCTGCACTAAACTATATCTTTCAACCTCTTTTATAGAATTTGCCTATCGCGCGATAAACAAAATCACTTTGATTGAGTGGTGGTTGCTGTCTCATTTTTGATGCTGTAAAAAATTAATCTTTAATCAATCCTTATGACAAAAAGAATTCTCCTGGCAGCAGGAGGTTTACTGTTGGCAGCCGGAGCTTTTGCGCAGCAGCATCTTACTACCAATACCGGTGCACCGGTGGGCGACAATCAAAATTCAAAAACAGTGGGACAGAATGGACCTACATTACTCGAAGATATACACCTGGTAGAGAAGCTCGCGGCTTTCGATCGCGAGCGTATTCCGGAGCGTGTAGTACATGCACGCGGTGCCGGTGCGCATGGCGAATTTATAGCAGCCGATAACTTCTCTGCGTTCACGAAAGCATCTTTCCTGAATGAAAAAGGGAAGAAGACTCCGGTGTTTGTGCGCTTCTCAACGGTAGTGCATAGCTCGGGCTCTCCGGAAACATTGCGCGACCCGCGCGGCTTCGCTACCAAGTTTTATACGGACGAAGGTAACTATGACCTGGTGGGTAACAATCTGCCGGTATTCTTTATCCGCGATGCTATGAAGTTCTCAGACATGGTGCATGCTTTCAAGCCTTCGCCTGTTTATAACAAACAAGACCCTAACCGTGTATTTGATTTCTTCTCGCATATACCGGAAGGAACACACATGCTCACCCGCGTATATTCGGATTATGGTATACCGGCTAACTATCGTGAGATGAATGGATCCGGAGTGCACGCTTTTAAATGGATAAATGAGAAAGGCGAAGTAACCTATGTAAAATATACCTGGAAGAGCTTGCAAGGTGTGCGTAACCTGACAGCCGAAGAAGCTTCTAAAGTACAGTCACAGGATTTTCAACATGCAACGGTTGACCTATACGAGAATATCAAGAAAGGTAATTATCCTTCGTGGGAGCTATATGTGCAAATGATGAAGGGTTCTGATTTTGAGAAGCTGGATTTTAATGCACTGGATCCTACCAAGATATGGCCGGAACAATTTGCTAAGCCGGTACTTGTAGGAAAGATGACGTTGAATCGTTTGCCCGGTAATTATTTCGAGGAAGTTGAGCAATCTGCTTTTGCTCCGGGTACACTGGTACCGGGCATCGAGCCATCGGAAGATAAACTCTTGCAAGGTCGTCTGTTCTCATACTTTGATACACAGCGCCATCGTATAGGTGGTAACTTTCAGCAGATACCGGTAAATGCGCCTAAGGTTGCCGTTGCAAGCAACAACCAGG
>NZ_DATCSD010000247.1:0-6216 GCF_036568665.1 Ohtaekwangia sp.
GAACAGTGTTTGCTTCGGGAAGTTTATCTAGTTTGTTTCCCGCAGATCTCGCGGATTTACGCAGAAGAATACTGGCTGATTTCTCCAAACCTTGTATTTATATTCATTTGCAAGTTAGCTGTTGCCATTTTACACTTTGAATGATTGTGTAAATCGTAAAATCACCGTGGCTATTATTCCAATGTATCGCATATCGGGAGTATGTTCAAATACAAGATATCTAGTTCTTCTCTTTCAGTAGTTTCTCCAATAAGGCTATTTTATCACGCTCGCTTTTTAGAAGTGCTTCGTATAACTTCTTATTTTCATCGAGAGCTTCAAGCCATTTATCTATAGGGTTGAAGGTACAATTGAAGTTTTGTACGGCAACATTAGCTGCACCCTGATTGCTTCCTTCTTGATTATACTGTATATAGTTAATAACGGACTCTTCAGTGAAATTATCAATCGCTTCACTGCTTACTCCTAATGCTTTCGCTATCTTTTCCAGTGTCGCGTCTTCTACGTGCTCGCTTTGTTCTATCTTGGATATAGCTTGCTGACTGATGCCTAACTTTTCTGCAAGGACTTCCTGTTTTACTCCTAACAATTCACGTATGCGGCCGATTTTTCTGCCGAGGTGACGTGGTTGGGGTTTTGTTTTCGTTTCCATACGATCCAAATATAAAAAGTTTGGAGCTTGTAAAAAACAACGAGATTTACAACGGAGATAAGAACTAAAAAAAGATCTCCTACAGAACTCACGGAATTACACAGAATCTTTTAATTGCTATTTACGATAGGTCTTCTTGTTTCTTCCAGTATTTTATACTCTCCATTTAAAAATTGGATGATATAAAGTTCAGAAACGGCAATTGCCCGGCCATTTCGAATTTCAGGGTCCCATTTATCGCTGTTCAGGAATAAGTCATAAAGCTTCTTCTCTACAATCTCTGATTTAATGGTTGAATACATATCTATATCTTTTACCTCTCCTTTTTCATTTATTACGCATCCAATTATTATATATCCCATACGAATGTTGGGAGCGTCAAATTTATCGTATATATACTCATTGAAAGATTTATAGTACCCTCTGTTGAATTTCCGGTGGTCCATAAATCCGGATCTGTCAATTTTTCTTACGCACTCCTCTTTTCCGTAATATCCCGGATCAAGCAAGTCAATTGTCATGTCTACCGTAGTAGCTGGATAATCGCGATAAGTTGTATTAAATATTTTATTCATCGCGAGACTTTCACCTTCTATGAATTTACCATTTTCAAATAGCTCGATAGCTGTTTTTCTATTGTAGATCGTACTATGCAGTATCCATTTGCCATGCTGCTTCCCGTTTTTTATCTCTCCCTCAACCAGCATATTTGGTACCAGATCATCATAAGAAAACTCTCCATTTCCGTTCGCTATTGTTTGTTTCCCGTTTTTCTTATAGGCCTCTTTTACATAGTATCCGCTGGAATCAAAGGATATAACTTTCTTGAGTTGGCCATTCTGGAACCAATATCTCCACTCTCCCTTTTTTTGACCATTTACTACTTGTCCTTGTTCTTTTGTCTTTCCGTTTTCGTAATACGACTTAAAGAATCCGTGGAGTACGTTATTGACATAAGAACATTCAACAGCCAGTTTGCCACTTGCATAGTAATCTTTAGAGTAACCGTTGAAGGCAAAGATCACCGGATTCATCTTTGCTACCCGATAATAGGTTGCGCATTCAAAACCGGTTAATATTCCGTAGTCTTTGAAATTTAGCCTGAGACTATCTTTTCCTACAACATTAATATAGTCTGCTATTCGTTGGGCTCTTAAATTAAATGATGTTAATAGTATAAGAGCGAGAAGTATAATTCTCATGATCGGGGATAGGGGGTTATATCCAAATATAAAAAGTTTGGTGATTTGTAAAAACAACAAGATTTACGCAGAAACAAAAAACAATGTCTCCCACAGAACTCGCAGAATTACACAGAAGCTGAAAGCGAAAAGTATAAAGCTGAAAGTGAAATAAGCCAGTATTTATACTTTCTACTTTCAACTTTATACTTTCCGCTTATTCCTCTATTTAGCAGCAGCTTCCGCTAATGCGCGAATCTTCCTTACGCGCTCCGGGTCAACGGTGCGTAGTTTAAATTCGGAGCCTTCGTCTGATCCCATACCGGCTATAGCTTCATTGCGATATACCATGGCGCTGTCGCGTGAGCCTACTGCTGAGAAATGTATTTCTTTGGCTTTTGATTTTGATACAACTTCTTCTACTGTATTTTCATTTACACCGGAGCCAGGCATAATAGCGATGCGCCCGTTAGCACGTTTGATCAGTTCAGTAATCAGATCTATACCTTTTACGGCTTGTGTCTGATGACCGGAGGTAAGTATACGATCGAACCCCACTTCGATACAATCTTCCAGTGCTTCGAACGGATCACGTGTCATATCAAAGGCACGGTGACAAGTAACTTTCAACGGACGTGCTTTATCGATCAACTCTTTGCAGCGTTTCTTATCGATCGTACCATCAGCATTCACAATGCCCAATACAATACCATCTACACTCAGCTTCTGGCATTGCGATATATCGCGCTTCATAGCATGGAACTCGTAGCTGTCGTAATGAAAATCTCCTCCGCGCGGACGGATCATCACATACACATCAATACTCACATGCTGGCGCACAACTTCAATTACACCATACGAAGGTGTGGTGCCGCCTTCGCCTGGGTTGTCGCATAGTTCAATGCGATCAGCTCCGCCTTCCTGTGCTTTGCGTGCAGAGTCAATGTTATACGCTACAATTTCAATGGTCATGGTATAGATGGTTAGTGATTCAAATATCTTATAAATTTTTACAATGATATTACTACGTGTTTAAACTTCTGCCGATTTATGAAAGTGTGTTTGTGTGCGTTGAAAAATATTTTTTTACTAAGTTCTTGGGTGTTGACATAGGGCTGTCAGAAGTCATACGTTACTTGTATCATCATTAAACATCATCCCTTATGACAACAACTATGGAAAAGAAACAACTGAGCATTGGCACCCTTCTTACAGATCTGGCAGTATACAATGCCTGGGCAAATGAAACGTTTGTCAATTGGTTGCGTACCAAACCTGCAGAGTTGATGGAACGCGAAGTGGCTTCGAGTTTCCCGAGTATAAAAGGAACGATGGTGCACATCTGGGATACACAACGCTTCTGGGCTTCGGTGCTGGAGCAAGTGCCAGCGCCTCCTTCTTTCCGTCAGGGATACGATGGCACAACGGAGGATGTATGGGACGGTATAGTGGAGCAGTCGCGGGCGATGGCTGACTTCGTTGCTACGCTTTCGGAGGCAGCCTGGACGGAGGAAGTAGAATTTTATACACCCTATATACAAGGTATACAGTCGCGTGCCGAGTTTCTGAATCATTGCCTCACACATAGCGGCTATCACCGCGGACAGGTGGTTACGATAGCGCGTAATGTTGGCATCACCGATGTACCAATGTCCGATTATAGTTTTTATCTTTTGCGTGTAAAACAGAAATAGATTTATCGTATGACACTCTCTTCCATTGCACATCAACGGTTATACCATCAGCGTATCTCTCATACGGAATTTGTAAAGCCGGAAGAAGTAGTGTCATGGATGGGAGCGATGCAGTCACAGGATTACCTGGGTTCGTTGTGGAGTGTAGGTCTGCGAATGAAGGATGGAAATGAAGAAGCCGTGGAGCAGGCGCTCGCCAATAAAACCATTGTGCGCACATGGCCTATGCGCGGAACACTGCACCTGGTTTCCCCTGCTGATGTACGCTGGATGTTAAAAGCATTTACTCCGCGTATTATATCGCGGGCAGCCGGTATATATAAACAGGAGGGCCTCGATAAAAAGATATTTACCAGGAGTGCCAGGCTTGTGACTGCAGCGTTGGAAGGAGGACATCAGCTTACGCGCAAAGAAGTATATGATGTATTGGAGCGAGGCAAGATAGCTACGGGTAATACGCGCGGACTACATATACTCGGCTACCTCGCACAAACCGGGTTGATCTGTTTTGGAGCGCGCAAAGGAAAGCAACCTACATTTACATTGTTAGATGAATGGCTGCCTGCAGTAAAGTTACCGTTACAAGATGAAGCAATCGCATCTTTTGCATTGCGTTACTTTGCCAGTCATGGTCCCGCTACATTACAAGACTTTGCCTGGTGGACAGGTTTGTCGATAACAGAAGCAAAGAATGCGCATGAAGCTATCAAATCATCGCTGGTGCAGGAAACGGTAAATGGCAATACCTATTGGATGGCGGGTAGCAACCCCGTTGTGAAACCCAAAACAGCATCGGTATATTTGTTGCCCGGTTTTGATGAATATTTGCTGGGCTATACCAATCGCACGGCTGCTATAGATACCAACCGGTTCAAACAAATTGCCGGAACAGGCAATGGTATATTAAGCTCTACGGTTGTGATCAACAGCCAGGTGGTGGGTATGTGGAAGCGTACGATTGCCAGGAACGCGGCTGCCATTGATCTGAAGCCTTTTGATTCATTCAATAAAACACAGAAGAGCGCGATAGCTTCGGCAGCCAAAAAATATAGTGCGTTTCTTGGTACTCCGGTTAAAATAGTCTGATGTATTGATTCGCAACGGGTATAGTTTTTTTGCCTATACGTTGTATAAAAATTGTAATCAATATGAAGACCACATGCAACACTTGGATACTGGGTATATGCTTTATACTGTTTGCCGGTAGTACATTTGCCCAGCAGGCTTCCAAATCGGGGCAGAAAATCATCGATTTGGTAGTAGGTACATGGCAGATAAGCCAGGTATATGACGGCAAGAAACAGATAACCTCCAATTCAGATACACTTGTTCAAACGATCGAGTTTACCCGTGAGGCGAAATATATAACCCGTAACAATTCGCAGAAGATAGATTCAGGGTTGTTCCGTATCAACGAAAATCATAAGATACTATATCTCGAAAGCAAGAACAGTGCAGATGGTGAGGCTCGCCCGGTAGAGTGGGGACTCAGTTTGCAAAATCACATTCTTACGCTTTCCGGCAGAGGCTCTCCGCATGCAGAACGTTTCAAGTATATATATACCCGTAAGTCAGGAACGAAGAAAATGGGTACAGAGTAAACGGTAACGTGATAATCGATATACCAGTATTCGCAGGCTATAGCCGAACGAATACTGGTAATTTTATTTTTACTGGATGGTTTCTTTTACAGAACCACAATGCAACATCTTGTCGCCAAAGTAAGGATTGAGAATTTGCTTTTCGTTAGAGAGCCAGTAGGCACCTTCGTGATTGTTGGCCATGGGGCAATACTCCAGGTATAAAGCACCGGATGCTATATTTCCGTTAACGAGCTCTTTCATATCGGTGCTGAGTGCAGCGAATATTTTGCGTTGAGCATCCAGGTCGCTGGATGCAGCAATCGTTGCAGCTGATGCAGTTACTTTCTTTCCATTCGCTAGAGCTCCTGCTGATTTCTGTAGTGCTGCAGCCGCCTGCTTGGCATCGGCTGCTTTCGATGCCACCAACGCATCTTTCAGATGCAGGTAATCGGTATAGGCTGTAGTAAGCCTGGCATCTTTGAAAGTAGGTGCAGCGGTAGCCTGCGGCTGACTATGACTTGCATGATCGTGCTGCGCCTCTGCACTCCAGCTTATGAGTATAAGCGCCAGTATATAGATTGTGTTTTTCATATAGGTATATAATTATTGTTATTGTATTTTCTCTTTTACCACACCACAGGTAAGCATCTTGTCGCCAAAGTATGGATTGCGAATTTTTTCCTGGTCGCTAAGCCAGTAAGCGCCTTCATCGTTAAATGCCATCGGACAAAACTCATAATATGCAGTAGTACCACCGAGGCCGAATGCTTTTGCGCTTTTGTATAGATTCTCTGAAAGCACACTAAACGATCTGCGTTGCACTTCTATATCCTTATTGGTTTCGATCGCTTTCAATGACGATTCAAGATTACCAAGATAAGTCATCCAGTCGTGATGTGCTGCATCAGAAAGTAACGTCATATCAACTTTCGCTAAAGTTTGCTGAACCGTTGTAGCCTCAGTACGAACCTTTGCATCATCAGACGCTACAAATGCATCTTTCAATGCAAGGTATGCAGTATATACCGCTGCCAGTTGTTGCTGGAAAACTTTGTCAACATCAAACTGAGGCTTGCCTGCATCACTCGTTGTTGCAACAGAATCAG
>NZ_DATCSD010000248.1:0-8743 GCF_036568665.1 Ohtaekwangia sp.
AACCTTTATATACCCCACACAATTCAACCACACACCTGTGCGTTAGAAAAATGAAGGTGAGCATGCGGGGAATGGAAATATACTTTAACCTAACACTCCATGCGATCAGCTGTAATTCTGTTGGCAGTATATCTTATTGTGTATTACGAAGCAGCGGCTCAACGCAAAGTTCGCTTTGTAAGAACTGTACAATTTTCACTTACACCCGGCCTTAGCACCAATGGCATGCACCCGGGCGGGTATAGCAATTACTTCTCTCTCAATTTTACTTCCGGTTATTCCGCTGCTAATTATTTATTGGAAATTGGTGTAGTCTCTAACCTCAATGAAAATGAAACACACGGACTGCAATTTGCCGGTATAGCAAACCTTACGGGTGCAAATGCCTTTAAAGGAATGTCGCCCAAAGAAAGAGATACCAAGATCAAATCAGGTTTCGAAGCCAATCTTTCGGGTGCACAATTCTCGGGTATAGCCAATGTTGTATTGAATAATGTTTTTGGCTGGCAAACTACCGGCGGAGTAAATGTTGTAAAAGGTGCACTGCAAGGTTTACAACTGGCGGGTATATCAAACACAGTATATAAATATACTTTCGGCATTCAACTGGCAGGCGCATATAATGTATCGGTAGCTTCTATGGATGGCTTGCAGGCAGCAACGCTATTCAATATAACGCAGGGAGAGCTTTATGGAATACAATTGGGAGGCTATAACAAAGCCGGAGTCATGGAAGGGAAAAACTCGTACGACATAAAAGCACCTACAGCACTTCAGCTCGGTATTATTAACCAGGCTGTAAAGATGAACGGCTTCCAGGTAGGTATAGTGAACATGGCTAAGCGTATGCAGGGCACGCAGATCGGGTTGATCAATATATACCACAACGGCACGGTTGCTCAAACACGCGATGGCACTTCTATCGGGTTGATAAACATCGGCTCCGGGGGCTACGGTGCTATCTACGCTACGGAAATATTTTATACCAACATCGAGATTGCTACCGGCACCATCAAGAACAGCCGCATTACATCAGACGCCAAGGAAATTCAATTTCAGAATGCACTTATATACTCTAACGAACCGGGCTTTATCCGCAGAAGGCAACAGTGGGCATTCGGGTATGGCATTAAGAAATTATACTTTAATCGCTCAACGCAACCCGGCATGGGTAAATTCAGATTTATATCGTATGGCATCGATTGGATGCACATCAACCATGAGCATGGAAAGCTCACCCGTGAATTAAGCTTACTCACGCGGCCACAACTTGCGTTCGGATCGAAGCTACACCCGAAAATCAAAAGTATATATCTGTTTGCAGCGGTATCCTATAATTTTTACTGGACAGACACACCACCTCTCGATATTTCTTTTCTCGAAAGTTCAACCCGTATTCACAAAGAGTTATTACAGATGTGGCCGGGATTCTCGGCCGGAGTACAAATTCAATAATATACAATGCCATCAGGTATTTTCACCTGATTGAGAAAGAAAAGCAATCTCGTTGCTAAAAAATATTCCAATAATTATAAAAAAAGTCAGGACAAAAACCCTGACTTTACCATCTCTTCTTCACGCTTAACGCACTTTCGCTTTGCGTATATAGTTAGCAAACCAATTGGGGAAAAATCGCTTGAACTTGACGCCCAACGTTTCGATGCCTCCTATATATACTTCGTTCTTTTTCTTTTTAATGGCGCTTATAATTTTCTCAGCACACCAATCAGCAGGCTTGCCTTTATATTGAGCGTCATCCATTTTACCGAGTGGAGAACCATCACCAGTCACGGCCGCGAGTGTGATGGGGGTATGAATAAATCCGGGGCAGATCATTGTAACGGTAATAGCATCGCCTGCATCTTTCCAAAGTTCTGCGCGCAATGAATCAAAAAAACCATGCAACGCATGTTTAGAGGCCGCATAGCCCGACCGATAGGGTGTTCCAAATTTACCGGTAACACTGGACACCGTTACGAGGTGGCCGCTCTTGCGTTTCAAAAAATGAGACAGTATATTTTTCGTGAGCGCTATGGCTCCGAAATAATTTACTTCCATAATTCTTCTGTCAACATCCAGCACGGTATCTTTTGCAAAACTGCGCTGACTGATACCTCCGTTGTTTACCAGTATATCTACATGACCAAATATTTGTATTGCTGCTTCCGTTGACAAGCGCAGTGTTTCAGTCTGCGTAAGATCCAGCGGAAGTATATGTACATTCGCTTGTGCAGCAGCAATGCAATTTCCCTTCACACGTTCCAACTCCTCTTTTCTGCGGGCTGAAAGTATAAGTCGTGCACCTTCTTTTGCCATGGCATATGCCAATGCTTCACCTATACCGGAAGAAGCTCCGGTGATCCACACAACCTTGTTCTGAAGTTTAGTCATGCTTATTTTTTGAAGATAAAATATACCGCCAGCACGAGGAACACAAAACCGATCAGGTGATTCATCTTGAACGTTTCTGTTTTAAAGAACAGAAACGAGAAAATCATAAACACCACCAGTGTGATCACTTCCTGTATAACCTTGAGTTGCACCAGCGAAAACGGTCCGCCATATTCTTTATAGCCTAACCGGTTGGCCGGCACCTGCAATAAATATTCAAACAAGGCTATACCCCAGCTTATCAGGATAATTACCAGCAGCGGTAAACTCTGGCTCCACTTCATATCCTTAAACTTGAGGTGGCCATACCAGGCCATCGTCATAAAAGCATTGGAAAGAACCAATAATACAATGGTATATATTACTCTCATAAATGTATATACTTTATAAAATGATTGCAGACCGTTTTAGGATCTGCAATCACTGGAAGACTATATATAATTTACTTCACCAGTTTTTTATACTTGATGCGGTGCGGCTGATCGTCACCGAGGCGCTTGCGCTTGTTCTCTTCATATTCGCTGAAGCTTCCTTCAAACCAGGTGATCTGTGAGTCACCTTCAAAGGCCAGTATATGCGTACATACACGATCGAGGAACCAGCGGTCGTGAGAGATGATCACGGCACAACCGGCAAAGTTATCGAGGGCTTCTTCAAGGGCGCGCAGCGTGTTTACGTCCAGATCGTTGGTAGGCTCATCGAGCAGCAGCAGGTTTCCGCCCTGGCGCAACGCAATGGCTAGGTGCACGCGGTTTCGCATACCGCCGGAAAGTTCTTTGATCTTCTTCTGCTGATCGGTTCCGTTAAAGTTAAATTTACCTACATAGGCACGCGAGTTCTGCGTTTTACCTCCGAGCTCGATCAATTCATTGCCACCGGTAATAGCTTGCCATACGGTATCTTCCGGCTTCAGGTCATCGTGCTCCTGGTCTACATAGGCGATCTTTACTGTCTCTCCTACTTCAAAATTACCGGCATCCGGTTTTTCTTTACCGATGATCATCTTGAACAACGTAGTTTTACCTGCACCGTTCGGACCAATGATCCCTACTATACCGGCAGGTGGCAACGAGAATGTTAAATTTTCATAGAGTAATTTATCGCCATAGCCTTTCGCTACACCGGTTGCTTCAATTACTTTATTACCGAGGCGCGGGCCTGGCGGTATAAAGAGTTCGAGTTTCTCTTCGCGTTCTTTCGTTTCCTGGCTCAACAGTTTTTCGTAGGCACTCAAACGTGCTTTACCTTTTGCCTGGCGACCTTTCGGATTCATGCGCACCCACTCCAACTCGCGCTCCAACGCTTTTTGTCGTTTCGACTCGCTCTTCTCTTCCTGTGCTAAACGTTTTTGTTTCTGGTCGAGCCACGAAGAGTAATTTCCTTTCCAGGGTATACCTTCACCTCGATCGAGTTCCAGTATCCATCCGGCTACATTATCAAGGAAGTAACGGTCGTGTGTTACAGCGATTACTGTTCCTTTATATTGCTTTAAGTGTTGCTCCAGCCAATATACCGACTCTGCGTCCAGGTGGTTCGTTGGTTCATCCAACAAGAGTACATCGGGTTCCTGCAGTAACAAACGACAAAGTGCTACACGTCTCTTCTCACCACCGGAGAGGTGTTCTATTTTTGAATCCGACGGAGGACAACGTAACGCATCCATAGCACGCTCCAGCTTGCTATCAAGTTCCCACGCATTCACGGCATCCAGTTTCTCCTGTATCTCGCCTTGCTTGGTTATAAGTTTGTCCATGGCATCCGGATCTTCCATCACAGCCGGATCGGCAAATTTTTCATTGATCGCCTCAAACTCTTTCAGCAACGAAACAACTTCACTTACACCTTCTTCTACAATTTCCTTTACAGTTTTAGTCTTGTCGAGTTGAGGCTCCTGTTCCAGCAAGCCTACCGAGAAGCTAAGATCCGATACAACCTCTCCCTGAAATTCTTTGTCTATACCGGCAATGATGCGCAGCAGCGAAGACTTACCCGAGCCGTTCAACCCGAGCACGCCAATTTTGGCGCCATAGAAAAATGAGAGGTAGATATTTTTGAGAACCTGTTTACTGGGCGGGTAAATCTTGTTTACCCCCGCCATCGAGAAAATAATCTTTTCGTCAGCCATGAGTTATATATTGATGATGGTTGGCTCTGAGAATTTTATGAGTTGAAGTGCTTTCTTCATTCAATAATTCAGAAAGTTAGCCGTTGAGTTTATGGCCGCAAATATGGCTTTTTTAGTCCATAGTGCATAACACTACATCAAACAACACCGGCTCTGTTCAACAGGTTACCTTTGTGATTTTCGGACTATCGACCGGTAACTCTTGACTATGCCCTAATTAATTTTATTTTTGCGAAAAATTAAAAGGAGGACGTAAACCTATGTATTGGACTCTTGAACTTGCCTCTTACTTAGAGGATGCTCCCTGGCCGGCAACCAAAGATGAGTTGATCGATTATTCTATCCGTTCAGGTGCTCCCCTGGAAGTTGTAGAGAACCTCCAGGAACTGGAAGATGACGGACAGCCTTACGAAAGCATCGAAGAGATCTGGCCGGACTATCCCACCAAAGAAGATTTCTTTTTTAATGAAGACGAGTACTAGCCCAAAAGCTATTAACATTTTTTACTGAACAACATTCTATGCTGGAGCCGGCCTTCATGGTCGGCTTCTGCTTTTTCGAGTAGAGATGCAATCGTTTTACCGCTTTTTCAGGAATGGAATCCATCCATTCCGACAGCAAAGCGAATTATATATTCGCAGACCGGTAATTCTGTTTTTCTTTCGAACTGATTTTCTCAAGGACCCTCTTGATCATTTTTAACCTAACAACAACTACTCAAAAGAGGTATGGTAAATTTCTTAAAAGGAAGACGTGTAGTAACTTTTTTCCTGACACTTTGTATTATTCTTGGCTCTTGCAAGAGCATGAACAAGGCCACTAAAGGTGCTATTATCGGTACGGCTGGTGGTGCTGCAGCAGGCGCTGCTATAGGTAAAGCTGCGGGTAACACTGCCGTTGGCGCCATTATCGGTGCTGCCGTAGGTGGAACTGCTGGCTATCTGATTGGCCACTATATGGACAAGCAGGCTGCTGAACTGAAGAAAGACCTGGAAGGTGCAACCGTAGAACGCGTGGGCGAAGGTATAAAGATTACGTTCCACCAGGGTATACAATTCGCAGTAAACTCTTCGGAAGTAACAGCTACTTCAAAGACAAACCTGCAAGACCTGGCGCGTGTACTCAATAAATATAGCGACACCAACGTGCTGATCGAAGGACACACTGACTCAACCGGTAAGCACGACTATAACTTATCGCTCTCCGAAAAACGTGCAGAGGCGGTATCAACGTACCTGAAAACACAAGGCGTTACTGGCGTTCGCATTACAACGGTAGGCTATGGGCCTGACCAACCCATTGGCGACAATGCCACAGAAGCCGGCCGCCAACAAAACAGACGCGTAGAAGTAGCGATCTTCGCTAACGAAAAACTCAAAAAGAAAGCAGAGAAAGGAGAAATCTAGTTCTTCGCTATATATAGCATAAAAAAAGAGGCAGTGATGCCTCTTTTTTTTGTTCACTTGTTCGAAGTTTAAAGTTCAAGGGTTACAGTTATTTTGTGAACAACCTGATGCCTACTGTTTTCTTTGCTTGCTCCAATCCCGCTTCCACACGGCCAGCAACCGGCAGCTATTTTTTCATCAGCGCTTCTGCTACGATCAGATCTTCCGGGGTGGTTATTTTTATATTCTCATAACTTCCTTCGAAGAGTGATATAATATGCCCGGAGTGTTCGGCTACGCTGGCATCATCAGTAAGACTCGGGTCTTCTTTCATCTCATAGGCTTGCCTGATCAGGTCGACCTGGAAAGTTTGAGGTGTTTGTATCAATCTGAACCTGGAACGGTCCATAGCCTTGGTATTATCCTGGTCCGTCATGCGAATAGAATCTTTCAGACGCACCGATGCCACAGCACATTGATGTACAGCCGCAAGACGGAACGATGCCCCTATAATATCTTCACTCACCAGCGGACGCACACCATCATGAATAGCCACAAGACCATCGCCTTCAATTTTAGCAAGACCATTCTTTACTGACTGAAATCGCGAATCACCACCTTTCTGCAGTATAAGCGGATGTGAAAAGTTATGTTTCTTGCAAAGCGCTTCCCATGTTTCGAAGTCATCTTCCGGAAGCACCAGTATAATTTTTATAGACGATGAGTACCTGTAGAAAGCAAGAATGGTATGCATCAGAATAGGCAAACCATGCAACTCCAAAAATTGCTTGGGTAATTTACTTTTAATGCGCGTGCCCTTTCCACCCGCTACAATGATCGCATATTCCGTAGTATTCAACGTATAATAATTTGAGCGGGAAGATAGTAAAAAGCTTCGAGCAGTATATGAAGCTATTTATACTTCGACATTCCTTGTTCGATGTTCAGTTAATCGTTAATGGTCATTCATTAATCGTAAATACAAGGAAATACCATTCCACCAAGAACACAAAGGAAGCACAGAGTTACTCAAAGATAAATACGTTGCACTACCTGTCTCCGCATTTTGCTTTCTGCCTTGCGCTTTATACTCTGTATTCATCTGCGAAATTCTGTTCCCGATAGCTATCGGGACGCGGGAGATACTTCTGCATTTTAATCCGCGAGAACTGCTGCAAACAATTTTCGTTCTCACTCCTTTTTATTGCACCTTTGCATTTTAAATCACACTTCACCCCCACGCTCGCACATCTCAACGCTGGCTTTAGCCGGCAGCTATTTTCACTATGAAGCTCTATAACAACACAACCAACGCAGTAGTACAGGCACTCGAACAGATTTTCGGAGAACAGCGTTATGCCGATAAAGTAATTGAAAAAGTACTGAAGCAAAATCCCAAGTGGGGTGCGCGCGACAGGCGCTTCATTGCCGAAACTACGTACGACATTGTGCGTTGGTATAGATTGCTGCGCGAAATCTCGGGAGCCGATGAACACGACTACTGGAAAATGCTCGGTGCTATATTAGTTCTGCAAGATATACCCCTGCCTCCATGGGAAGAATTCAGAGGCGTAAACCCCAACGAGATAGCCAAGCGCAAGCGCAATGCCGATAAAGTACGCAAGGTGCGCGAATCTATACCCGACTGGATGGATGCACTCGGGGAAAAAGAGATCGGCAAACTCTGGGATAAAGAACTCAACTCGCTTAACGATGAAGCGAAAGTTGTTCTTCGGGTAAATACACTCAAGACTACCAAGAAAGATTTACGCGAGCGTCTGCTCGAAGAGAATGTAGAGACCTATAGTATAAATGGTTTTCAGGATGCGTTGCTCTTGAAAGAACGTCAGAATGTTTTTAGTGTACCTTCTTTCAAAAGCGGTTTGTTTGAAGTGCAGGATGCAGCATCACAACTTATTGCTCCGTTCCTGAAAATAGAACCGGGCCAACGGGTGATTGATGCCTGTGCAGGTGCCGGAGGAAAGACACTACATATAGCAGCATTAATGAAAAACAAAGGCCGCATCATCGGCATGGATACCGAAGAGTGGAAATTGCAAGAGCTGCAGAAGCGCGCCCGCAGGGGTGGCGTTACAAACCTGGAGACACGTATAATAGACTCATCAAAAGCCATTAAACGTCTTGAGAATTCTGCCGATCGTTTATTGCTCGATGTACCCTGCTCCGGCCTCGGTGTATTAAAGCGTAACCCCGATGCCAAGTGGAAACTCTCCGAAGAGTTTATCGCCAACGTAAAAGAACTGCAGCAACATATACTTCAGGATTACTGCCAGATGGTAAAACCCGGTGGCCTTATAGTATATTCCACCTGTAGTATACTCCCCTCTGAAAATCAGCACCAGGTAAAAACCTTCCTGGCCAACAATGCTAACAAATACGAATTACTCGAAGAGCAACACGCCTGGCCAAGCGATGGATTCGATGGATTCTATATGGCATTACTGAAGAGAAATTAGTTTGAGGTTTTACAGCTCAGCACTTTCGAGTGTACATATATAGGCTATAGGATGCACGCGTACCGCGAGAAATCCCCTTATAGAAGCAACGAAAATTAAAGTCCATAAAACAATTCGATGACGAACATCGAACCAGTGACCTAATCTCAAAGCATGACCAGGGAATTTCTCGCAGCAGAAGTGCATTTCATAGCAGGCGCTCACGCTCGAAATGACCCTGCTATAATAAAATCACGAGAAGCCATATTATACCTGCTAACTCTGCGGTAACGAGTCCGAAAGACGCGATTGGCATTACTTTTCTGAATCTCAGATTTTTGGAAAAAGATTTTTTGCTCGCATCATGACCTTCAACAGATTTAAGT
>NZ_DATCSD010000249.1:0-4221 GCF_036568665.1 Ohtaekwangia sp.
GCAGGCGTTGCAGATACCGGCAACACAAGGTCTTGATGTAGAGATACCGCAGATCAATCCACAGGAATTAGTAATCGACCAGACACGCGATGAGATATATGACGTTGCCCGTCAGTCGCTGCCCGAGATTAAAAGCGCAGAATTTAAAATTCAAAGCTCTTACTATGCAGTGAAAGCCGCCCGCGCCCAGCTATATCCGCGCCTGAGTTTAAATGCCGGGTTGAACACGAACTATTCCAGCACACAAGAACCACAGTTTTATCCCGATGGAGGATTCCAGTATTCCAACAATCCTGTAGCATACTTAAATAAAGATGCCAACTCTCCGGTATATACTGTGAGTCCCACAGGTACATATCGTAATACCTATGGATTCAGCAGCCAGTTAAAAGACAATATATACCGCACGCTCGGCTTGTCGTTAGTCATTCCAATTTTTAATGGCTATAGCTCGCGTGCTACTTTACAACGCACTATTATTCAGAGCGAGCAAGTAAAGATTGATGCACAACTCACAGGCCAGACGTTGCGTCAGAATGTAGAAGCAGCGTATAACGATGCCGTTGCAGCTTCGAAGACCTATAATTCCTCATTGCGACAAGTGTTGGCTCGCGAAGAAGCGTATCGCATGATGGTGCAGCGATATGGCGCTGGTTCAGCCAACTCATTTGAATACCAGATATCACAATTGGAATTATTTCGCGCTGTTACTGACCTGACCCGCGCTAAATACGATTTCATCTTCAAGAAAAAAGTTCTCGACTTCTATCAAGGTAAACCACTGGAGTACTAATATATACCGCAATGGCAAAACAAAAACGCAAATCAAACAAACTGATTTACTGGCTCATCGGAGTCGTAGCAATTCTTTTAGTCTTCATTATTGTTGGCAAGTCGGCCGGATGGATCGGCAAGCCTAAAGAGATGGAGGTTGAGTTGGCAAAAGCCAAGCGTGTAACAATCGTTGAGAAAGTTAGTGCTTCCGGTACCGTGCAACCTGTAACAGAAGTAAAATTGAAGCCGGAAGTTTCCGGTGAGATCATCGATCTGCTCATTGCAGAAGGTGACTCGGTAAAGAAAGGCGAGCGTCTTGTAAGAATACGTCCGGATATATGGCAGAGTCAGCTCGACCGGGCAGAGGCTGGTCTGAGTCAGCAACGTGCCAACCTGCAGCAATCTTTGGCAAGTCTGTCACGTTCGCGCGCGCAGCTTACACGTGCTGAAGCCGACTATAAACGCCAGCAAAAATTATGGAATGAAAAAGTTATATCGGATGCCGACTGGCAGTTAGCAACACAGAACTACGAAGTAGCCAAGAATGATGTAGCTTCTGCGGAGCAGTCAGTCGAAGCAGCACGCTATGTGATTCGCAGTACGGAGGCATCTTTACAGGAAGCCCGTGAGAATTTCCGTAAGACTACTGTGGATGCTCCTATGACCGGTATAGTATCAAAACTCATTGTAAAGAAAGGTGAGCGCGTAGTAGGAACGGCCACGATGGATGGTACCGAGATGCTGCGTATAGCAGACCTCAACGTGATGGAAGTGCGCGTAGATGTAAATGAAAATGATATAGTACGGGTACACCTCGGTGATACAGCGATCATCGATGTAGATGCCTATACCAATCAGGGTAAAGAGTTTAAAGGTATAGTAACACTCATTGCCAACACCGCGAAAGATAAAACATCAGCCGATGCTATAACAGAATTTGAAGTGCGTATACTGATACTCAGTTCTTCGTATCAGGACCTGGTGGCTGCCGGTAAAAAGTATCCGTTCTTACCAGGTATGACAGCCAGTGTAGATATACTTACTACACGTAAAGCGAATGTACTTTCGGTTCCATTGGCATCGGTAACAACGCGTAACCCGGAAGAGAATAAAGGTGGTGGCGAGAACAAAGGCGGACCTCCTGATGCGAATGCAAACAAGTCGGGCGATCAGAAAAAACAGGAGCCTAAAAAAGAAATCAAAACCGTTGTATTTGTTAACGACAAAGGTGTAGCGAAGATGGTAGAGGTAAAAACGGGTATAAGTGATTACGATAATATAGAAGTGCTCACGGGTATATCGGATAGTACCGAGATTATCACAGGGCCGTTCCTGGCGGTATCCAAACGTTTGAAAGATGGCGACAAGGTTAGAAAGGCAGAAAAGCCCGATCAGCCCAAGAAAGAAAATTAAGTGAATTGAAAAGCCCCGGCACAAGTCGGGGCTTTTTTTGTTTAATATTGTGCCCTGATTTAATAGAAACACGTATGGTAAAGCATTCCTGGCACGAAGTATCAACGGGTCTTAACCCACCTGATCATGTAAACGCTATCATTGAAATTCCGAAAGGTTCACGCGCTAAATATGAGATCGATAAAGATAGCGGACTGATTAAACTTGATCGTGTGATCTATGCTTCGATGTATTATCCCCTTAACTATGGATTTATTCCGCAGACGTTGGGTGAAGATCATGACCCGCTGGATATCGTTGTTCTCACACAAGTAGCCGTTGTACCGGGCTGTCTTATACCTTCCAAGGTAATAGGTGTTATGCAGATGATCGATCGCGGTGAAGCCGATGATAAGATCATTGCTGTAGCAGAAGAAGATCCAAGTGTGAGCCACATCTCGGATGTAAGAGATCTGCCGGATTATCTGCTCGCAGAACTCAAGCACTTCTTCGAGAACTATAAATCGCTCGAAAACAAGAAAGTAATTGTAGATGAGTTTCTTTCCAAGCCAAAAGCAGAAGAGATCATCAAGGCCAGCATCAAGTTATATAACGAGACATTCCGGAAGTAATGCGGATTGGTTTTGAGGCGAAACGACTCTTTACCAATTTTACCGGCCTGGGTAACTACTCGCGCTTTGTAGTAAATGCGCTGAGTGAATTTATACCCGAAAATCAATATATACTTTACTCCCCGAAGATCCGGTCGCATCCTGAAATTGATCCCATCGTGGCGCGTACCAACGTAACCACAGTGGGCCCAACGGGAGGCTACCGGTTTTTCAAGAGTCTGTGGCGCTCGTGGGGCGTGAGTCATCATGAGACAATAAAAGATGTACATATCTTTCACGGACTCAGCCAGGAATTACCGGCAGGTTTACCATCGCGCATTCGCAAGGTGGTTACCGTACACGACCTGATCTATATCCGGTATCCACAGTTTTATAATCCCATTGATGTAGCGATCTACACTGCCAAAGCCAAAGCAGCATGTCGTGCAGCCGATCGTGTTATAGCCATCAGTCAGCAAACAGCCGATGACCTGGTTAATTTTTTAAAGGTCGATCCCAACAAAATCAGTATAGTATACCAGGGATGTCACCCGAGTTTTAAACGCAAAGCTGCTGAAGCAGAGAAGCAATCGGTAAAAACGAAATATAGTCTTCCGGATCAATTCATTTTGAACGTTGGCACCATTGAAGAACGCAAGAATGTAAAGTTACTTGTAGAGGCACTTGCACATTTACCCGAGAGCAATAGACTTCCCGTTGTGATTGTAGGCCGGTCAACCGACTATATAAAACAGGTGCAGGAGAGTGCAGCACGCAATGGTGTTGCACAGTATATCCGCTACATTCACAACGTATCATTCCAGGATTTGCCAACGCTATATCAATTGTCGACTGTCTTTGTTTACCCTTCGCTCTTCGAAGGATTTGGTATACCTCTGGTAGAAGCCATCGAATCGGGTATACCGGTAATTACTTCAGAAGGTTCGTGCTTTCATGAAGCTGCGGGGCCTGATGCATTGTATACCAACCCGTCCGATGGACAGCAGCTTGCATCGTTACTTGAAAAAGTTATTTCCGATAAAACTGTTCGGGAAGGTATCATTCAGGGCTCTCAAAAATATATAGCACGCTTCGAGCCTCCTGTTATTGCACAGGCATTGAACGAAGTATATCGTGCACTTTGATTTCTTTACTTCAGGGATGCAGTTCGCGGTAAAGCGAGAGATATTCTTTGGCTGTGTTATCCCAGCTGAAGCGCAGTGCCCACGCCTTTATCATTGCTTCCGGATGCGTGGTTTCATAATGATGCATGCCTTTTACAAACACCTCACGCATGTGCTCTGGTGAAAAATTATCGAAGTAGTAAGCATGCTCTCCGCCCACTTCCGGTAATGATGTGAGCTTCGATAAAAATACAGGCTTGCCATAGTACATCGCTTCCAACACCGGCAAACCAAATCCTTCTGCGAGCGAAGGGAATATA
>NZ_DATCSD010000250.1:0-28528 GCF_036568665.1 Ohtaekwangia sp.
TAACGATCGCGGTATACATATCTGCAAATCGATGGCCGCCTGGAAACTCTTCGGCAACGGAGAAACACCACAGAGCAGTGGCATGAAGGGCGATCACCTGGTGGGTAAATATTATGTGATCTTCGACAAGACCTATAAATCACAGATCAGCGAACTGATAGCAACCGGGCTCAGTGAAGAAGAAGCAGGCAAGCAGGCACCGATCATGCAGCTTGCATCGGAGATGCTTCGCCTGTGGGAACAGAAAGATGCCGAGACTATAGCGCTGTGGAAGACCATGAACGGCTGGGTATACGAAGGCTTCGGTGCTACCTATAAACGCATGGGGGTTGACTTCGAAAAATTATACTACGAGTCTGACACCTACCTCCTCGGCAAAGAGATTGTGATGCAGGGATTGGAGAAAGGTATATTCTTCAAAAAAGAAGATGGCTCTGTATGGGTTGATCTCACATCCGACAAACTCGATCAAAAAGTATTGCTGCGTGCTGATGGTACTTCGGTATATATGACGCAGGATATCGGTACCGCTATACTACGCTTCCAGGATTTCCCGCGCATCTCCGGGCAAGTATATACAGTGGGTAACGAGCAGGAATATCACTTCAAGGTATTATTCCTCATTCTGAATAAACTCGGTTATGACTGGGCAAAGCGTTGCTTCCACTTATCGTATGGCATGGTAGATCTGCCTACCGGTAAAATGAAATCACGCGAGGGTACTGTAGTGGATGCTGACGACCTGATGCAGGAGATGCATGACGAAGCCGAGAAGCAAACACGCGAACTTGGCAAACTGGAAGGTGTAAGCGAAGCCGATGCACAAGCATTGTTCGAGATGATCGGCTTGGGTGCATTGAAATTCTTTTTGCTGAAAGTTGATCCCAAGAAAAGAATGTTGTTCGATCCGAATGAATCTATACAATTGCAGGGATTCACCGGGCCGTTCATTCAATATACCCATGCGCGTATCAAAGCTATATTACGCAAAGCGGAGAGTCTGGGTATACAGGTTAGTGCGAGCGATCTGAAAGCGGTAACAACACTTGAACCAGCCGAGCGTGAAGGCCTGAGCCTGATCAGTTCTTTTGAAAATAAACTGAAAGACGCAGCGAAAGATTATTCACCGGCTATCATTGCCAACTATGCATTTGAAGTAGCCAAAGCTTATAACCAGTTCTATCAAAGTATACCGATCTTCAACGAAGAGAACACAGCCAAACTCAAATTCAGAGTAGCTTTCTCTTATGCCGTGGCCAACGTAATCAAACGCTCCATGAAACTATTGGGTATAGAAGTGCCCGAGCGGATGTGAGGGATTAGAAAATTACAAGATTGTAAGATTGAAAAATTAGAAGATTGAAATAGCCAATTTTACAATCTTCTAATTTTTCAATTTTACAGTTCATCACAAATAGCTGAGCCACGCATGCTGGTGTGTGCTCTTATAGCGATTATACCAGCGACATATCGGGTATAGAAAAATCACCAGGCCAATCCATACCAGGTATACTATACCCAGCGAATAGCCGAAGCCATAGGGAATCCCTCCGAAGTTGTTGTTGCCAAAATGAAAATCCACCTCGCCTAATGATTTACCACTGCCGATCATATAAGAGATCAATGACAGTGTGTGAAGCAAATAGAAATGTAAAATATAGTAGAACAACGGAACGCGGCCGAACACAAGCGCAGGCTTGAGTAATTTTGCTTCCCTGTTATCGAGCCACCACAGAATAAGAAATATAGGTCCCAGCGTCATCAGGGTATATAGCAATGATACCGGGTACTTGGTACAATTGATAAAGCTCAGCAATGTATACACTCCGTTCTTTTGTACACTCCAATGATCAGGATCGCCATAACCATTTATCAATCGCAGTATTACAAACAATACAACGGCACCGATACCCGCCAGCAGCAGTCGCTTTCTGCGTGCAGCCGCATCGAAATCTTTTGTATACCACATTCCTATACTATATCCTACCAGCATGATACCCAGCCAGGGAAACAACGGATAGAACGCCAGCACACCATGTTTATCATCTATCGGCAGGAAGCCGGTTTGGTTCAACACAGCCCACACTGCAAAGCCTGTATCTTCCGGCTTTAATGGGAAAGCATCAAATATATTATGACCAAATACAATGATGAGGCCTATGATACCTACAACCAACTCGGGTAAATATACCAGGGCCGACAGTACAACCATCGATCCTCCCAGTACCCAGATCACCTGCAGGATAATAAAATCATAGTATAGATTGAATAATATGGCAAAGCGTAATACCGTTACCTCGATAAGGATGAGCCACAATCCGCGGGTGAGCAGAAATATAGCGAGCTCTTTTTTCGATTTTCGCTGCAGGCTTATGCGTGCTGCTACACCGGAGAGTAATACAAAGGTTGGTGCGCAGAAGTGTGTGATCCACCGGGTAAGGAACAGCACCGGACTTGTTTTAGCAAGATCGGTTGGTGCATAGAGATTCGCATCGGCATGAAAAAAATCGCGGGTGTGATCGAGCGCCATGATGATCATGATAACGCCCCTCAGAACATCAATGGAAGATACTCGTGGTTTTTCTACAAGCACTCCGTTTGCAATGGTGGTGGTCATACGCAGAGGAATTGGGGTAAACGTTTATACGTTCTCTGCAAGATACAGGTTCACAGTCATTCACCCTTGTTGCTGCACAAATAAGTTTACACCATGAGCCACTATATAAAATAAAAAAAGCTACCCACCAGAGTAGCCTTTCCGACTTGGTTGAACATGTATAGCTTAGCTGGCTTTAGCAAGCTCTATGTTCATGTGAAGCTTCACATCCTCACCTACTACCATCCCTCCTGTTTCTGTCAATGCGCTCCACGCCAGGCCGAAATCTTTACGATTGATCTTGCCGTTCAATTCAAAACCTGCTTTGATATTTCCCCAAGGATCTTTCACCACGCCACCAAAGTCAACATCCAGTGTTACTGGTTTGCTTACACCACGGATGGTAAGCTCGCCAACCAGTTTGTAGTCACTACCGCTCTTTGATACTTTACCATTAAAGGTAATGCTCTTGTGTTGTGCCGCAGAGAAGAAATCATCGCTCTTCAGGTGACCATCGCGATCTGCCTGGTTTGTATCAAGACTATCTACATCAATGCTTAATGATGCTGTAGCATTGCTGAAGTCATCGCTGTCGCTTACAACTTCGCCAGAGAATTTTTTAAACGATCCTGTTACAGTAGAAATCACGAGGTGTTTCACTTTGAATTGAACTTCGCTATGGGTAGGATCAATGGCCCATTTTGTTTGAGTTGCTGTTGCCATGTTTATTTCTTTTTTAAAATTTGATGCTTCAAAGGTATGCCACCCCCACCTCACACCACGTTGAACTAGGTTAAGAAACCATGAAAAGTATCTTGAACCAGATTAAGAAAATAGAAGCAGCAAGCTGAAAGCAAAAGGTAGAAGCGGAAGATTTTCGGCATTTTGAACATCGAACAAGGAACACCGATCAACGAATGTTGAGGGAAAAGACACGCTGTCGTTCTGTTTCCGATAACTTATAACGATTAACACTCAACGGCTCTCCATCAACCTCCTCCGTATCTTGCTCAAAAACTCGGGTGTTATACCCAGGTAAGAAGCTATATACTTGAGTGGAACGTATTGCTCGAGCGATGGATATTTTTCGCGGAAGGATTGATAGCGCTCATCCGCTGCGGCCGAGTAACTTTGAATGATACGATGCTGATGCGTTACCAATGCATTCTGAAACAGCATACGAAAATAACGCTCCAGTCGCGGCCATTTATCCAGCAGATCATCCACACTGGTTTTGGGTAAAAGAATGATTTCAGTATCGGCCAATGCACGAGTAGCATAGATGGAAGGAACACCTTTCGTTATGCTATGCAAGTCCCCCGTCCACCAACCAGCCGTTGCAAACTGAATCACATGATCCACGGCATCTTTGTCGGTGAAGTACGTCATCAGACAACCAGAGCTTACATATATCATATACCGACTTGTATCTCCGCTCTTCTCGGCAAAATCTCCCTGCTTTACAAAATGCGGAAGCAGAATCGAAGTAATGGCTTTCTCTTCTTCTTCGCTGATAGGCACATGCTGCTTTATACTATTTATCAGGGAGGCGGTGTTCATGTTCTGTAAAAATACACCGTTAAATGGAATTCATATTATTCCTGAAAACATTCGTTCAATTTGTTCGTGTAAGGTAGTATACTTTTTAGACCCCGGGATCACCAGCGATCCTGTAGTAATGTACCATAGCAGGCAGAGGAGAATGAAGAACCCCCTATTCAATTCCGCATGTATACTCACATGCATTTCATTGTTTTCTTTTTTAGCGGTTGCAGCGCAAAGTAAAACCGACAGTCTCGAAACACTTCTGAAAAAATTACCGGCCGACACTATCCGCGTTAATATATTGATCGACCTGGCACGCGAGCAATACCGAGGCGGAGATACTCGCACATCGCTGCAAACCTCCGCAGCGGCACGCAGCCTCGCACAACACCTGGGCTATACGAAAGGCATTGGCGATGCGGGATTAGTTGCCGGCTATGCGCACATTCGAAACAGTGAGTACGACAGTGCACTTCGTGAATTTGACAAAGCACAAACTATATTCAACGCTATCCACTATACTATAGGGCTGGCCCGTGCAGAAAAATTTATCGGACAAGCGTATGAATTTAAGTCTGATTATAACGAGGCGCTGCGTCACTACAATCGTTCGCTGGAACTATATAAAAACACGAGCGATCAGGAAGGCCTGGCTTCTATACTAAACAGCATCGGTATAAATTACTTCAATCACGGCAGCTACGAAATTGCGCTCGACTATTATTTTCAATCGCTCAAGATCAGTGAGTCTATTCACAGCGATCGTGTTATCGGCTCTACACTCAACAACATGGGAGTAGTATACCAGGAACTTCAACAGCCTAAAGAAGCACTATATTATTACAGGCGATACCTGGAGCACATGAAGCGCATCGGCAACAAATCTACCATTGCTTTTGCCATGACCAACGTGGGCGGTATACTCACCGTAATGAAGCGCGATCGTGAAGCAAAAGAATATCTTGAAAAAGCATTGAAGGTACAGGAAGAGATTCAGGATCGCAGAGGGATCATCTACTCGTTATGTTTCATGGCCGATATATACCGGCACGAAAGTAAATTTATTCTGGCGGAGAAAAATTATACCCGCTCACTTATACTGGCGGATGAGATCCAAGACCAGGAGATATCACTCAATCCAATAGAAGGATTAAGCCAGCTATATATACTGCAGCGCAAATTTCAGGAAGCCGATATGTACCTCGATCGTTGGAAACAAGTAGCACAAAGCCTGGGTACACAAGGTTGGCTCGAACAAAATTACCTGATCCGTTCGCGCCTTGATTCTGCGCGTGGCAATTTTAATGAAGCATATGCTTCTTACAAACGTTATACATTTTTGAAAGACAGTTTATTTGACATACGAAAGAGTCAGCAGATAGCCGCGGTGCGAGGTTTATACGAAACCGAGCGAAAAGATAAAAAGATACAATCTTTAAGCGATGCCCGAAAGATGGAAGCCCTGCAACGCGCCAGCGACCGAAAGTTCTTTATTACTGCTATCGGTATATTTATACTGATCGTACTCGGCATGCTATACTGGCTGCGACATAAAATGAAAACGGAGCGATTACTCACACAACAAAAAGAAGAGATATCGCGCACCAACGAAGAGATGCGTGTCTTACTGGAAAAGATCGAACACCAGAACCAGATGCTGGCCGCCAAGAATGAAAGCCTTGAAGATCTTCACCTGGAGAAAGACGGGATGATTGGTGTAGTGGCACATGATCTGCGAAGTCCGTTGAATAAAGTGGTTGGTCTTGCCAGTGTGGTGGAACTCTCCGGCTCGCTCAACACCGAACAACAAGACATGCTGAACCGGATGCGTGCAGTTTGCCAGGACGGTAATGCATTGATACAAGATTTAATGGAGATCAATAAGATTGAAGATCCCAACCGCGAGCTTCGTGCAGAGTATATAGATGTTCAGCAATTTATAAATGAATTGATCAGCAACTATCGCACACAGCTTGATCAGAAGCAGATCACACTCCGAAGTATAGTTGAGCCTGAGTCAATCACGTCATCGCTATATATGGATCCGGTTTGCCTTGTGCGTATACTGGATAACCTGTTAACCAACGCCATCAAGTTCTCTCCTGCTGGAAAAGTTATTTCTGTTATCGTGCAGTCGTTCAACGAGCAGATTACTATCACCATCAACGATGAAGGACCGGGGTTTCATCCCAGCGATCTGCCGCATCTGTTCAAGAAATTCAAAAAATTATCGGCAAGGCCTACCGCGGGAGAAAGCTCTACAGGATTAGGTCTGTCGATCGTTAAAGCACTCGTCAATAAAACCGGTGGCACTATAGAAGTAGCCAGCGAATGGGGTAAAGGCGCTTCTTTTAAACTTACTTTTCCGGTAGCTGTAAATAATACAGTTCCTGCTTAATTTTGTGTCATGGACTTACAGCAATTCAAAGTCGTGGCGCAGCAACGTGATAAGGAGAACAAAAAGTTTCTGCTGAGCCTGAAGAAGAAAGATCCGCGTGTGGTAGACGATGTATTTCATGATGTACACGAAACCGTGTTTGAAGAAACTGATTGTCTCACGTGTGCTAACTGCTGTAAAACCACCAGTCCTATATTTTATCAAACCGACATTGAGCGTGTAGCCAAGGCGCTGCGCATGAAGCCGGGCGACTTTATTGAGAAGTACCTGCGCATTGATGAAGACAAAGATTATATTTTGAAATCCTCTCCGTGTCCTTTTCTTGACGCGGAAAATTACTGTGTGGTCTACGAAGATCGCCCCAAGGCCTGCCGTGAATATCCTCACACAGATCGTAAAAAAATGGTGCAGATCATGGAATTAACGCACAAAAACACGCTCGTATGTCCTGCTGTACTCGAAATGGTAGAGCGTCTTAAAAAAGTTTTCTGATTTTTTTTCGTTTAGCTTTCTGGTGACTTTTAAATACTTTCGGACTTCAAACCAAATAACACGGGTTGAAGGAACGAAAATATAGCGAGCGTTTACCTTCATCCTGTAAAACAGTAAAACCATTATGAAAAGGATCTTTGTATTCCTGTTTAGTGTAGCATGTATAGCTTCGGCCGAAGCACAGCTCCGGCTTCCTTCGCTCTTTGACAACCACATGATATTGCAGCAGCAATCTCCCATACCGATCTGGGGATGGTCACATCCATCGCAAGACATTACGATTCATGTAAGCTGGGACACTACTACGATCAAAACCAAGTCTGATAACACTACCTATTGGAGTGCTACACTCTATACACCGCCTGCCAGTAACAAACCCTATACTATCACGATCCAGGCCGGAGGAGAACAACGTGTGCTGCAGGATGTATTGGTCGGAGAAGTATGGCTCTGCTCCGGGCAATCGAACATGGAATGGAGTATGGAAAATTCCGCAGATGGCAAGCAGGCTATGGCACAAGCCAACGATCCGGCTATCCGCCTTTTTCATGTCAGTAAATCAGCAGCCTCTTTTCCGCAGGTACATGGCGAAGGCACGTGGAGAGTATGCACTCCTGAAAGTGTAAAATACTTTAGCGCTGTAGGATATTTCTTTGCCAAGAAACTTCAGCAGAACTTAAATATACCGGTGGGATTGATCAATG
This sequence comes from Ohtaekwangia sp., assembly GCF_036568665.1. Lineage (GTDB taxonomy): Bacteria > Bacteroidota > Bacteroidia > Cytophagales > Cyclobacteriaceae > Ohtaekwangia. The sequence continues at coordinate 7,736 of NZ_DATCSD010000250.1, forward strand.
CCAGTTGGGGTGGAACACCTGCTGAAACCTGGACACCGGAAGAGATTATCAATGCAGATGCTACTTTGAAAGCAGCTGCCGATAAACAAGGAGACGACAGACCATGGTGCCCGTCCAGGCCAGGCGTTGTATTTAACGCTATGATCAACCCGATCATTCCATTCCGTATTGCTGGTACGTTGTGGTATCAGGGTGAAAGTAACACCGGTACACCGGAGACTTATAAACAATTGATGGAAGCGATGGTTGCCTCGTGGCGCAAGGAGTTTCTGAATGAGTTTCCGTTTTACTATGTACAGATAGCACCTTATGCCGATTATGGCGGAGAAGGTGGTGTATTGCTTCGCGAACAACAAGTCAAGATGTTGCAGATTCCGAACAGCGGTCTCGTAGTAATCTCTGACCTGGTTGAAAACGTAAAAGATATACATCCGAAATTCAAGAAGCCTGTTGGTGAACGCCTCGCGAACCTGGCATTGACTGACACCTATGGCAAAAAAGATATAGCTTCTAAAAGTCCGCTATATAAAGCGATGAAGATTGAGAAGGGAAAGATCAGAATAACATTTGATCATGTACCTAACGGATTGATCTCGAAAGGTGGAGAGCCTACAGAGTTTCAGATTGCAGGCGAAGACAAGAAGTTTTATCCTGCTAAAGCAAAGATAGAAGGCAGCTCGGTAATTGTATCCGCCAAAGAAGTAAAGAACCCGACTTCTGTTCGGTTTGGCTGGAGCAATGCTTCTATGCCTAATCTGTTCAGCAAGGAAGGGTTACCAGTTCCAAGTTTCAGAACGGATAATTAAATACTCAACGAATAGGTTAAAAACAGTAAATGCCAGCGAAGTTTCACTGGCATTTATATTTATGCTAAAGCATTGTTCATTAAGCTACCTGAGCAGCAAGTTTCTGCGCTAAAACTGATTTGGGTACTGCGCCAACTTGTTTGTCAACAATTTGACCTCCTTTGAAAACGAGCAGAGTCGGAATGCTACGAACACCAAAGCGTGCTGTTACAGAAGGATTTTCATCAACATTCAGTTTGCCAATAACGGCCTTGCCATCGTAGTCGCCAGCCAGTTCTTCTACAACCGGGCCGATCATTTTACAAGGACCACACCATTCGGCCCAAAAATCAACTAATACAGGCTTATCAGAGTTAATGATCTGATCGAAATTAGCATCGGTAAGTTCTATTGCTTTTCCCATTTTCGTATATAATTAAAAGTTTTTAAGTTCTTTTTTTATCGTATCTACTAAGCCAAACGCAAAGGTAATCTTATTAGTTCAAGGTTCAAGACGTTCGAAGTTCAGTGTTTAAAGTTCCAGGTTCAGGCTCCTGAGTTCAAACGTTTCAGGTTTATCAAAACACTACTTCTACTTCCAACTCGCCTGCTTTCTTCATCATCTTTACCATGTCGTTAACCGGGTTCACGCGGAACCTGCGTGATATCAGGTCTAGATATATGTTCTCCTGTTCATCGCGGATCTTGAGATAAAGCGGAGTGTTGCCTGCGTATTCCTGACAGATGCCCTCGATCTTTCCTATAAGGTCTTTGGTTATCTCGCGCGAATTAACTTTTAACTGAACGCCTTTACTTCGCTTGATCCCGATCTCATTCAACAGATCTATATTTCTGATCTTAAACTCTACGTTCTGTTGACCCCAATTATTTTTTACTACAGCACCTTCTATAAACAAAAACCACCCGGTGTTCATAAAGTTTTTAAACTTCAGGTAGTCTTCACCAAAGAGCACAAAGCTATAATTACCGTTATAGTCTTCCAGCGTGAATTTACCGAAGGGCTTACCCGTTTTGGTAGTACGATGCTCCACCAACGAAACTATACCTCCCAGCTTCAACTCTCTTCCGAGTAGCGGATCGAGCTCACTTAACTGACTGCATGATATAGTACAGAATTTATCTATCTCGAATTTGAAATTATCCAGCGGGTGGCCGGATATATATATACCTACAACTTCTTTCTCAAGGTTGAGTTTTTCAATTTCACTGAAGGGCTCTATAAAATCGATCTTCGGTTTAGGCATCACCGCGCCTGAACCTCCACCGAATAAACTTGCCTGTGCACTCTGTTCTTCCTGTTGTGTCTTGGCAGCATACTTGATTGCTTTTTCCAACAGGTTGATGTCTCCATCTTTTGCAAAAACATATTGCCTGCGATGTATACCCTGGAAGCAATCGAATGCTCCGGATAATGCTAAACATTCAAATGTTTTTTTGTTGACTGACCGCTGGCTAACACGCTTGGCAAATTCAAATATATCTTCGAATGGTCCGCGTGCATCACGTTCCTGAATGATAGCCTCTACAGCAGCTTCACCGGCACCTTTTATAGCACCCAATCCAAAACGTATCTCTCCGGCTTTATTTACTTCGAAGAATACACCCGATTCATTTACGTGTGGTCCTAATACTTTCAGGCCCAGGCTCCGGCATTCTTCAATGTGGAATGTAACACTCTCTAGATTGCTCTGCGAGTGTGTTAACACAGCCGCCATATACTCTGCCGGATAATTGGCTTTAAGATAAGCTGTATGATACGCTACCAGCGAGTAACACGTAGAGTGCGATTTGTTAAATGCATACTGTGCAAAGGCTTCCCAGTCGGTCCATATCTTTTCGCATATTTCTTTAGCATGTCCGCGCTCAGCGCACCCTTTGATGAATTTATCTTTCATCTTATCGAGTACAGCCTTTTGCTTTTTACCCATTGCCTTACGAAGCACATCGGCATCACCTTTACTAAAGCCTGCCAACTTCTGCGAGAGCAACATCACCTGCTCTTGGTATACTGTAATACCATACGTTTCAGCCAGGAACTCTTCCATCTCCGCCAAATCGTATTTGATGGGCTCGCGACCATGCTTACGATTTACGAAGGCAGGTATATATTCCATTGGGCCCGGACGATACAGAGCGTTCATGGCAATAAGGTCTTCAAATTTATCGGGCTTTAACTGACGCAGATATTTCTGCATCCCCAAACTTTCAAACTGGAACGTTCCGCCCGTCTCACCCCGCTGAAATAGTTGATACGTCTTTACATCATCCAGTGGTATAGCATCTACATCGATCGTTATACCGTGGCTCTTCTTTACATTGCGTATAGCTGTATTGATAATCGATAAGGTTGTGAGCCCGAGAAAGTCCATCTTCAACAGACCGGCACTCTCCACCACGCTGTTATCAAACTGTGTTACCAGCATGTCAGAATCTTTCGCTACCGACATCGGTACAAACTTGGTCAGATCATCCGGAGTAATAATTACCCCGCAGGCGTGTGTACCGGTGCTTCGAACGGAGCCTTCCAATACCAGTGCCTGTTTCAATACATCGGCACGCAGATCTGATCCTTTCTTTATATCCGCGAGTTCTTTTACTTCTTCAATCGCAGCATCAAGCGATGTACCCGGCTTCTCCGGAATCATCTTTGCGAGCAAGTTGGAATCTGCCAACGGAAGTTCCATCACTCGCGCACAATCGCGAATGGATGACTTCGCTGCCATGGTACCATACGTGATGATCTGTGCTACCTGTGTTTTACCATACTTCTCGATCACATAACGCAATACACGATCGCGTCCTTCATCATCAAAGTCAATATCAATATCGGGAAGTGATACACGATCCGGATTCAAGAAACGCTCAAAGAGCAAATCGTATTTGATCGGGTCTACGTTTGTTATACCTATACAATAGGCAACAGCAGAGCCTGCAGCAGAACCACGACCAGGACCAACCGATACACCCATCTCGCGTGCCTTCGAAGTAAAGTCCTGCACAATGAGGAAGTAACCCGGATAACCCGTTTTCTGAATCGTTTCTAATTCAAAGTCAAGGCGATCCTGTATCTGCTTTGTAATCTCAGTATATTTCTTGCGCGCGCCTTCGTATGTGAGGTGGCGCAGGTATTCATCTTCTGTATTAAACTCTTTCGGTATATCAAATTTAGGCAGCAATACATTTCGATCGAGTTTATAGCTTTCGATCTTATCCAATATCTCGCTTATGGTTTCAATCGCCTGCGGTAAATCGCGGAAGATAGATTTCATTTCTTCCTGCGACTTATAATAGTATTCTGTATTGGATAATCCATAGCGATGCCCGCGACCATAACCGATTGGTGTAGACTTGAACTCGCCTTCTTTTATACACAGCAATACATCGTGTGCGTTGGCTTCTTCTTTATCGAGGTAATACGATTCATTTGCTGCGAAATATTTTACGCCATGCTTCTCGGCAAAGCGAAGCAATACTTCATTCACGTGATCTTCTTCCGGTATACCGTGGCGATTCAGTTCTACATAAAAATCTTCGCCAAATAAATTATGCCACCACTTGAATGCTTCCTCTGCCTGTTTCTCACCAACGTTCAGTATAAGGTGCGGCACCTCACTTCCAAGGCCTCCGGTTACAGCAATGAGGTTGGATTTATACTCTTCCACCAATGCTTTATCGATGCGTGGATATATACCATACAATCCTTCTATGAAAGCATAAGAGCTCAACTTCGCCAGATTATGATAGCCATCTTTATTCTTGGCAATTAACACCTGATTATAGCGCTTGTCCGGATTGTCTTTGGTAAACTTCAGCTTCTTGCGTTCATCCGCTATATAAAACTCACAACCTACTATCGGCTTCAATTCATGGTTCAGTGCCTCGCGCACAAACTTGAATGCACCATACATGTTACCTAAATCGGTAAGTGCAACGGCCGGCATGTTCAATGCCTTTGCTTTTGCCACCATCGACTTAATATCAGGTGTTGCCTGTAATACGGAATATTGCGAGTGTGCATGCAGATGAACAAAAGGCTTGTCGGTCATTACAAGCGGCTCATCCGTCAACGAATAGGTAGTACCTTTTTTCTTTTCTTTCTTAGCGAAGTTGGCCTCATCCAGGTTCGGCTCTTCATATTCGATAACATCAAACGGAGTTTCATCAAAAGGCTTTACTACCTTTTGTTTGATTAGCCCAAAATAGCATCGTGCAGTCGCGGCCACATCGTAGGCAGCATCGTGTGCATCACCAAAGTCTTTACCGAAAAGTTTTGTGTGCAACTCAATGAGCCGTGGCATTTTCAGACGACCACCTATACCTCCGCTCAATTGACAAAACTCGGTGGAGGCTATACCGGTATCAACTTTATCAAGGTTGGTGAATTGCTCGGGCGCTAAACTCTTTCGAATAAATTCAGCACCGATAATATTGATATCGAACTCAATGTTATGGCCAACGAGCACCGATGTTTTAGAAAGATCCTGGATAAACGTACCCAGCACGGTAAAGAGATCTTGCCCCTCGGCCAGCGCACGCTTGGTTGATATACCGTGTATCTGTTCGGCCTTATAGGGTATATCAAACCCTTCCGGCTTCACTATATAGTTGTGATTGGAGAGCAGCTTTCCTTTACTGTCGTGCAACTGCCAGGCTATCTGTACAAGCCTGGGCCAGTTATCGAGATCAGTTATAGGCGCAGTCTTATTATGCGGAATACCTGTGGTTTCCGTATCAAAGATCAAATACATCCGTCAATAATGAGTTAGTGGTTGTTGTGTACAAAGTTACTTCATCAAAAAAATTTTCCGCTATCGAAAATGAGTCAAAGCACTAATAATGATGAACAGTTTTTTACTTAATAAGTGCCCTGCATAACTACTTCATCTGATGATCTTCATATCCATAATTGGGAATTTTATTCAAGAATGACTCTAAGAATTGAAACTATTAATCAACTTATAATCCATTAAAAATCTGTTTATCAGCATCTTAATATTTTAGGCTTGATTATTGGCCACCTGCTAAAGAAGATTTTTTATTTATGGATCGCTTGTGGAAGTACTTAACCCGTTTTGTGCGTAAAGAATGGTTTTTGTTAATAGCCGTGGTAGTAATCGCGCTTATCGTTCTTCTCTTTGAACTGCTGCTTTAGCTTTCGTAAAAAGTGTTCCTTCACTTCTCTATTTAGAATTTTTATAAAGTAAACTTAGCTTTGGTGAAATAGGCTTTGGGAAGTATTTTTCGCAAAAATTCTACAAGGCACAATTAACTATGAATTGGTTCACCAAAATTCTTACGAGTTCACTCGGTAAGAAATTCGTAATGGCGCTCACCGGATTATTTCTGATCAGTTTCCTGGTAGTTCACTGCACCATTAACGCGATGATTTTCTTTAATGATGGCGGTGCCACCTTTAGCTACTGGGGGCACTTTATGGGAACAAACGCCATTATCCGAACTTTAGAAATCGGATTGATCATTGGATTTCTGCTGCACATCTATGAAGGCTTACTACTCTGGAAGCAAAACCGTAGCGCACGCCCGGTTAAATATAGTTATGTAAAGCACCCGGAGAAAAGTAAATGGTATAGCAGAAGCATGGGCCTGCTCGGCACACTCATCCTGTTATTCCTGATCATGCATACCTCGCACTTCTGGATTCCCAACCGCACACATCAGTTTGTAGAAGGCGAAGAGTTACCACTCTATCAAATGATGCTGGATATATTTCAGAATCCGCTAATAGTAGTGTTCTATCTTATTGGATGTTTCTCACTCTTCTGGCATTTGCTTCACGGTTTTAAAAGCGCATTCCAGTCACTGGGTCTGAACCACGTGAAATACAACAAGACAATCTCCTTTGTCGGCACGGCCTTCTCTATCGTAGTGCCATTCATTTTCGCACTGATGCCGATCGCCATTTATTTCAAGTGGATTCAATAAGTATTCAAGACGATATAACAGATAGATAGTTCTCAAACAAAAAGATATGGCTGCACTTGATTCCAAAATTCCGACCGGCCCCCTGGCCGAGAAGTGGAGTAACTATAAAGAACATGCAAAGCTGGTAAACCCGGCCAATAAACGTAAGGTAGAAGTAATTGTAGTAGGTACAGGACTTGCCGGTGCATCTGCAGCAGCAACACTGGCAGAACTGGGATATAAAGTAAAGGCGTTCTGCTTTCAGGATTCACCAAGACGTGCGCACTCTATTGCAGCACAAGGTGGTATAAACGCAGCAAAGAATTACAAGAACGATGGCGACTCTGTCTATCGTTTATTTTATGATACTATTAAAGGTGGCGACTTCCGCGCACGCGAAGCCAATGTATACCGACTGGCAGATGTATCCAGAAATATCATCGACCAGTGCGTAGCTCAAGGTGTACCTTTCGCACGTGAGTACGGTGGCTTGCTGGACAACCGTTCTTTTGGTGGAGCGCAGGTATCGCGTACGTTTTATGCCCGCGGACAAACCGGACAACAATTGTTGTTAGGTGCATACGGTGCATTGGAGCGGCAGATCGGATTAGGAAATGTAACGATGTATAACCGTCATGAGATGGTAGAAGTCGTGACCATCGATGGTAAAGCGCGTGGTATCATTGCGCGCAACCTCATCACTGGTAAACTGGAGCGTTACTTCTCGCATGCAGTAATTCTTGCAACGGGTGGATATGGTAACGTATTCTTCCTTTCTACCAACGCGATGGGTAGCAACGTAACAGCAGCGTGGAAGGCGCACAAGAAAGGTGCATATTTCGCGAACCCTTGCTATACACAAATTCACCCGACCTGTATACCGGTAACGGGCGACTATCAATCCAAGCTTACGCTGATGTCAGAGTCATTGCGTAACGATGGTCGCGTGTGGGTGCCTAAAACAAAAGAAGATGCCAAAGCTATTCGCGAAGGCAAAAAGAAGCCGGAAGACATTAAAGAAGAGGATCGCGACTATTACCTCGAAAGAAAATACCCATCCTACGGAAACTTGTGTCCGCGTGATATAGCATCACGTGCTGCAAAAGAAGCATGCGATGATGGAAGAGGTATAGTACCATCCGGCTTCGGAGTATTTCTCGATTTCGCAGATGCTATCAAGCGCCTGGGTATAGATGTAGTAAAAGCTCGTTATGGCGAATTGTTCCCGATGTATCAGAACATTACCAACGAAGATCCTCTCAAGACACCAATGAAGATATACCCTGCGGTACACTATACCATGGGAGGTCTTTGGGTAGATTATGAATTAATGACCAGCATTAAAGGTTTGTACTGTTTAGGTGAAGCTAACTTCAGCGATCACGGTGCTAACCGCCTCGGTGCTTCCGCTTTGATGCAGGGATTGGCTGACGGATACTTCGTAATTCCATATACCATCGGTAACTATTTATCAGGTGAAATATTTACGAAGCCCATACCAACCGATCATCCTGCTTTTGTAGAGGCAGAGAAAGAAGTACAGACACGCTCTGAAAAACTGATCAACATCAAAGGAAAGAAAACTGTTGATGACCTGCACAAGCAGTTAGGCAAGATCATGTGGGAGTATTGTGGTATGGCCCGCACGGCAGAAGGCCTGACGAAGGCGAGAAAGATGATCCAGGATTTACGCAAGGAATTTTGGAGCGATGTAAATATACCGGGTACGCTGAATGAGTTTAATCCTGAGTTCGATAAAGCCGGCCGCGTTGCTGACTTCATTGAATTAGGTGAACTGATGGTGATCGATGCGCTGAACAGAAATGAATCCTGTGGTGGTCACTTCCGTGAAGAATACCAGGAACAAGGCGAAGCAAAACGCGATGATGCGAACTACGCTTATGTAGCAGCATGGGAACACACTTCGGTTGATTCCGATCCTGTGATGCACAAGGAGTCTTTGGTTTACGAGAACATTGAAATGCAAGTAAGAAGCTATAAATAATAAGGGATCATGAAATTTAACTTAAAGGTTTGGCGCCAGAAAAATGCTAATACACCAGGTAAGTTAGTAGACTATAGTATTGATAACATCAATGCCGATATGTCGTTCCTGGAAATGGTTGACATATTGAACGACAACCTGGTACGTAAAGGTGAAGAGCCGATTGCGTTTGATCATGATTGCCGTGAAGGTATATGCGGTATGTGCAGCATGTATATTAACGGACGTGCACACGGCCCGCATCATGCAGCCACTACATGCCAGCTTTATATGCGCACATTTACCGATGGCGATACTATTTATGTAGAACCCTGGAGAGCAAAATCATTCCCGGTTATTAAAGACCTGGTTACGGATCGTGGTGCGTTTGACCGTATCATTGCATCAGGCGGTTTTGTGAGCGTAAATACCGGCCAGGCCCAGGATGCCAACAACCTTCCTGTAAATAAAGATGATGCTGAAAAAGCCATGGATGCCGCAGCCTGTATAGGTTGTGGTGCCTGTGTAGCAGCTTGTCCTAACTCTGCAGCGATGCTGTTTGTCTCTGCTAAAATTTCACAACTTGCTTTACTACCACAAGGTCAGCCGGAGCGCGATCGCAGAGCGATGGCCATGGTAAACCAGATGGATGAAGAAGGTTTTGGAAACTGCACCAACATCGGTGCCTGCGAAGCAGAGTGTCCGAAAGAAATTAAGTTAACCAACATCGCCCGTATGAATCGTGATTACTTTGCGGCATCATTCGGTTCTCCGGAAGTAGTATCAAATGGCGAAGGGCACTAACAACGTTCTCTCTCTATAAAAAGAAAGGCTGAATATTACTTCAGCCTTTCTTTTTTTATCGGTATAGATGAAATACGGCCTATCACCTTTATATAGTTATTTCTGTTGTGCCAATGCGTCTGTTATACACATCTCAGAAAAATATTGGCCGTTGCGGAAATTAAATACATCGACAAAGCGTATTAAAAATAGTACAGGTAGATTCTAAAACGATTGTTTAATTTTTTACTTTTTATAGATTTGTCAGTAACCAAAAGGAAGTCGTGAGCAACGCTATCGTCATAATTCCTACCTATAAGGAACGGGAAAACATCCGCTCGATCATTGATACTGTCTTCAGTTTACCGAAGGAGTTTGATATTTTGATTGTGGATGATAATTCTCCTGATGGAACAGGCGAGATCGTTGAGCAAATGCAGGCGACTTATAATACAATACGAACCCGTCTGCACCTGCTGAGGCGCCCCGGTAAACTCGGACTGGGTACAGCCTATATTACCGGTTTTAAATTCGCGCTCGAACGAGGATATGATTTTATACTCGAGATGGATGCCGACTTCTCGCACGATCCGAAAGACCTGGTACATCTATACCTCTCGTGTGCAGAATTTGGCAGTGATGTTTCGATTGGCTCACGCTATGCTACGGGTGTAAATGTAGTGAACTGGCCCATGGGCCGTGTGCTTCTTTCCTATTTTGCCAGCAGTTATGTAAGGCTCATTACGAGTATACCGGTGCGCGATACAACGGCAGGCTTTGTTTGCTATAGCCGCAAAGTATTGGAGACCATTCCTCTCAACCAGATAAAATTTGTAGGCTATGCTTTTCAGATCGAGATGAAATTCATCGCGTGGAAATATGGCTTCACCCTGAGAGAAGTTCCCATCATATTTACCGATCGCACGCGCGGAGAATCCAAAATGTCGCCAGGCATTTTTAAGGAAGCATTCTTCGGTGTATTACAAATGACTATCCAAAGCTGGTTCCGGAAATATATACCGGCACAGCCCTGATAAAAAAATTGGTTGACCATAATTCTGATCAACCAATTCAAACTCTTTCGTCTAGCGTTAGTCTTGCAAGCCAACAAAGGTGATGGGGCCTACGTGCGACTTCACCAACTCCAGATCTGGTTCAGTGATCTCCGCTTCGTAACCATCTTCCTTAAGCATGTTGAGGATGTCTTCCGCAGCCTCACGCTGTTTGTAAATGTGGTAATCCTCACGGGCAAATACAGGGTAGCGACCCAGCTTTTGCTCGCGATCAACAAAGTTAAATCCACATAGGAAAAGTTTACTGTTTGCATGTTGAATGCGATACAATGGCATCTGCGGATACTTCTGCAACCACTCTACCACATCTTCACGCGTACCTTGAACAATTTCCGTCAGCTTAAAAATGCGCATCACTTCTCCCTGGTTGGGTTTGTCCAACATACGCAAGTCGAAGTTGTGAACATAAGCTGACAGGCCAACACATCCGCATAATACCATAAGCGGATTTTGTGCATCACCGTGCAACCGCACATCGAGGTTTTTGGCATTGAAAAATGCCTGAAGCCTGCGGTTTCTCTTCTGGATCGTTGATGTCAGGTCAGGCCTGACAGGATTCTTGAATTTTAATTGCATGACATTAAAACATTTCTGTATAAGGTGGGCTCCTTACTTATAACAAAAGTAGAAAATTATTTGAAGTTTAAACGATTATTAACATTGATTAACATTAATCAAATCGAATAGCCTTAATCGGGTTTACGCGGGTAATGACCATCGTGGGAATCAATAGCACCACAGTAACGACTAAAAACGTTGTGAGGTTTAACAAGCCCACTACTTCCCAATGCCAACTGATGGGCACTACGTGCATGTAATAATCGTGTGGATTCAATTTAACAATTTTAAACTGATATTGAAGGTAACATAAACCAAGGCCTATGGCATTGCCCAGTAACAGGCCTTTCATAATGAGGCTTATACCCTGATAAATAAAAACAGATCGTATCAGCGAGTCGCCTCCTCCCAAGGCTTTCAACATACCAATCATCTGCGTGCGCTCCATTACCAGGATCAGCACGATGGAGATCATGTTCACGCAGACCACTGTTAAAATAATGCCAAGCAGAATATTTACTTGTCGGCTCAACAGGTTCAGCCATTCAAATACCTGCTGATACCGATCGCTCACGCGCTCTATATTCTGATCAAAGTCCATCCCCTGCCCGATCGCAAGGCCTGCTTCATCTATACGATCTACATCATCGGTATAAATTTCAATACCACCCGCTAAACTATCAGACCAATCGTTGAGACGTTGTATGAGCCTGATGTCGCCCAGAATTACTTTGCTGTCAAAATACTCGGAGAGGTTTGTTTCATAGATACCAACAACCTTCAGCTTCCGGAAGCGCGGAGGATTCTGAAAGAAATGTACAATGATATCGTCACCCACTTTTATATTCAGCTTATTCGAAATGATCTTGCTGATCACTATCTGGCGCGCATAGCCTGAATCCGGAAATTGAATAAACTCTCCTTCGAGGAGATTCTCACGAAAAGAATTTACATCAAAACTTTTTCCTACACCTTTCATCACAACGCCCAGCACTTCATCATTCGTCTTTACCAAACCAGCTTTGTGCGAGAACTCCTGTACATGACGAACGTGCGGATATTTTTCAGGGTGCTGGTATACATCAATATGATAATTCATCGGCTGCTCGTCCGTTGAATTATTCATCGTGAACTTTGTAGCAATAAGGTGTCCGCTGAAACTATATATCTTGTTCTTTACGGTTTCCTGAAAACCTTTCATGATCAGGAATGAAACAATGGCAGCGCCCAATCCTATACCGATACTGAAAATAGCAATTCGGTGAATGGTGGATGAGAAGCCCTGCTTTTGCTCGAGGCTTATTCTTTTGGATATGAAGTACGAAAGGTTCAAGTCTTCTTACTAACTTTTCAGCGCCATGGCTGGTGCAAAATAAGATTTGCAAACACCATAATCAAATAAGCACCTGCCAGGAGCATAATATTCCGTACTGCATGAAAATAAAAATAGCATTCACACTTCTTCATCTGTTGGGGGTTTTCGCTTGCCTCAGCCCGAAAACAACGACACCTCCGGTAAAAGAACCACCCGTTACACAACAACCAGCGGAAGCTCCTAAAGCTGACACACGACTTGCATTGGGTGCTGAACAACTGGATATACTCTTGCAGAAACTGGGTACACAACGTGTAGCCCTGGTAGTAAACCAGACATCGGTGATTGGCAAAACACATTTGGCCGATACATTGAAGAGTCGCGGTGCTAACCTCATAAAAATATTCGGACCAGAGCACGGCTTTCGCGGAGCTGCCGCCGATGGCGAGCATGTAAAAGATGGTGTTGATACCAAAACAGGACTGCCGGTTGTTTCACTTTACGGGAAGAACTATAAAGCAACACCCGCACAGCTTAGCGATATAGATATAGTCGTGTTCGATATACAGGATGTAGGCGCACGCTTCTATACCTATATCAGCACCATGCACTATATGATGGAAGCCTGTGCAGAGAATAACAAGAAGATGATCATCCTCGATCGTCCGAATCCCAATGCGTATGTCGATGGACCAATCAATCAAACACCTTTGAAATCATTTGTAGCAATGCATGCTATACCTATTGCGCATGGCCTTACCGTGGCAGAGCTTGCCCTGATGATTAACGGAGAAGGATGGCTCACTAATCATGTTATCTGCAACGTGGAAATTGTACCGATGAAGAACTGGAAACACAGCGACAGCTATTCGTTGCCGGTGAAGCCTTCACCGAATCTTCCCAACGACCAGGCTATACGTTTATATCCATCGATCTGTCTCTTCGAAGGAACAGTGATCAGCCTCGGGCGCGGCACGCAGATACCATTTCAGGTGCTTGGTAATCCGGAACTAAAGAATATGCCTTTTCAGTTTACACCTGTGAGTATACCGGGCATGTCTGTAACACCGCCTCTGGAAGGCAAGGTGTGTTATGGACTCGATCTGCGAAATGTACAAGTTGAAAGAAGAATAGATCTGAAATACCTGATACAGCTATACAACGCATATCCGGAAAAAGAAAAATTCTTTTTGCCATATTTTGATACGCTTACAGGCAATACCGTATTGAAACAACAGATCAAGGAAGGCAAAACCGAAGAGCAGATTCGCGAAACGTGGAAAGCTGACCTGGACAATTATAAAAAGAAGAGAGAGAAATACCTGTTATATCCGTGATATACTTAGCCCATGACTAAAGCTGAAAAAGTACAAGACATTCTCTCGATACTCGATCATCATTTTCCGAATCCTGAAGTTCCGCTACATCACAAGGATGCCTATACGTTGTTGATCTCCGTTCTGTTATCAGCGCAATGTACGGATGAACGCGTGAACAAGACTACACCTATACTTTTTAAACAAGCGGACAATCCGTACGACATGGTAAAGATGTCGCAGGAAGAGATACAGGATATCATCCGTCCCTGCGGACTTTCCCCAATGAAATCGAAAGGTATATATGGCTTGTCTAAAATACTGATCGATAAATATAACGGAGAAGTGCCCGATACATTTGAAGCGCTGGAAGAATTACCGGCTGTAGGTCATAAAACTGCCTCCGTAGTAATGACACAATGGTTCGGCATACCCGCCTTCCCTGTCGATACCCATATACATCGCCTCGCCTATCGCTGGGGATTAACCAATGGCAAAAGCGTTGAGCAAACCGAACACGATCTGAAGCGACTCATCCCGAAAGAAAAATGGAACAAGGCACATTTGCAGATTATATACTTTGGCCGAAAGTTCTGCCCTGCACGTGGCCACGTGTGGACTGATTGCCCTATATGCTCCAAGTATATGCGCAAAGACTTACGCGATTAACGGATAACTATTACCGCGTAACGAAATTGAATATCGGACAGATGAACAAGGAACAATGAATGTCCAAGTATAGCTTTCACTTTCAGCTTCTATTTATTCTGCGAGATCTGCGGAAACAAATGTATTTTATCTGTGTTAATCCATGGGAGATATTCTGCATTTGAATATCGAACAAGGTATACCGATCAACGAATGTCTAAGTATAAATCAACAGTGGCGTCCTTAAGATATTGACTTCTTATACATCGTAAAGAATAAAAACGGGAGAAACCCGAAACTGAACAGCGCTGCACCTGTAAGCAAAAGAACATCGGCCCATTGCAGGTTAAACAATTTGAATACAACTGCCATGCCCGTAGCCAGTGCGCTGAGTATACCTAAAAAGATACGCACCCGATCTGTCCATGGGGCATGCAGATTTACTTTAAAATGATTTACTACCACCAACGGCAGAAACACCAAAGCAAAAGTCAGAAAGCCGTACGTTATTAACTGTTCACCACCAGGCATATGCAAAAGTTTGAATGTAATACCCATGCTCATACTGCTGGTAGAAGCGAAGCCTATTCCATACATTACCTTTTTCATATTTATCATTTTAGCGTTTAACAATAAAAGTGTTTCCTGTTCAAGTTCAGCCAATCCATCCGGAGCGAGCTCCTGTAAAGCATTCGTCAGCGCAACATCGAAAGGTATATTTTTCTCCATCTTCATTTCCACCACACAACATAAGTGGTCCAGCACATCATCCTGCAAAGCCGCTATATCTATACCGCCATGCCTTACACGACTGCGGATATACTCAACCTGTTCTTCGGAGAGCGTCATAGTGTTTTCAATTGCGGAAAAACGATTTTGTTCAGCGTGCCAATAAAATCTTTTAGTTCTTCGAGGTAGGCTACTTTTTCTTTTTGTCCTTTCTTCGTGAGGTAATAATACTTTCTTACACGCTTGCCTATATATTCTTCTTTATAGGAAAGCAATCCATCGGCAGTCATCTTTTGAAGAGCCGGATATAGCGATCCGTCTTTCAAATGAATTTTCCCATCCGTCAGCTCCTTTACATGCTGCGAAATTTCATAACCATACATTTTCTCGTGCTCCGCCAATAATTTCAAAATTATAGCCGTGAGCGTGCCTTTCAGCAGTTCTTTCGAATACATAGATCGAATATACATAGAACTATGATATATCAAAATAAAATACATCATTCTTTTTAGTACAAAAAGTCAGGATGACGGAAAGGCCGAAAGTAATTTTGATTGACAGATAACGATTAACGGATAACAGAATTGAATATCGAACAAGGAACACCGATCAACGAATGTCGAAGTAAAGAGGTGTAACTAAATCCAATGCTGCTAAAAAACAAATGCCGGACGTGGTTAACGTCCGGCACTGCCTTGCGCGATCCTAACGCATCAGGACAAAAAATTCGCGCTTCTTCATGTTAAAAAATTGGCACCCGACACCGGCAAAAAATATTTACAACCAACAACCACTACGAATGGAGTAAATGAACCTGTCATGCCGAAGTGCCATATCTTTCGGGGCGACTCAAGTATATATACCTATATATCCTGGTCGCGCTTCTTTTAATCTACATTGTCGTGCAAAAATTTGTTGTTACCCAGAATGTTGTTGTCATCATTCAGGTTATATTTTGAAATGAACGGCTCTGATGAATGTGGCACATCCTGCATCTTTACTCCTCTGCGGAGGTATGCCGGCAACGACCATTTTTCATTGAATTCTTCTTTTGTCATTTCAGATTTACGAGCCTGCTTCAGTTTTTCATGACGCTCTTTCGCTTGTTGCTGCAGACGTTGCTTCGTTGAACGCAGCTCCATCATGCCATCATCGTTGATTACCTGATCGCCATACTGAACGGACGTTACATCAAAGTCGTCATCGCGGAACAAACTATCATTGTCAGCTTCTTCTTCGTGACGTGAAGGTTCTACCTTATTGAATGGTCCGCTGAATGTTACTTCGCGTTCCATTGGTTTCTCTTCAATCTTATCCTGCTTCGGTTCAGGTTTAGTCTTCAACTCGAGATCTTTCTTTTCATTTACCGAATTATCGGCACTGTTGAAAAGCCATCCCTGTGAACGATCGAGGTCGTGTACCTTCTTATCGTTGCCTGGTTGCTTCCTGGCAGTTGTCTGCTTCGACTCTGAATTGAAACCGGTAGCAATTACGGTTACACGGATTCTGTCTCCGAGATCAGGATCAACGCTGTGACCGAAGATCATCTCGGCTTCTTCACCCGCCTGCTCCTGTATATAGTCTGTAATCTCCGACAGTTCATCCATCTGCAGTTCTGCTTCTGCACCGGAGATGATCGACAAGAGAATTTTCTTCGCACCCATAATATCGCAGTCGTCAAGCAACGGAGAGGCTAGAGCACCTTCTGCCGCTTTCTTCGCGCGATCTTCACCGCGTGTTTCTACTGATCCCATGACAGCAGCACCTGCATTGAGCATTACGGTACGCACATCCTGGAAGTCTACGTTTACGTAACCTGCCAGGGTAATGATCTCCGCTATACCTTTGGCCGCCATCGTTAATATATTATCGGCTTGCGCCCATGCTTTTTGTATCGGCAGGCTTCCGAATATCTCGCGCAGTTTATCATTCAGAATTACGATTACTGTATCGCAGTTCTGGCGCAGCGCTTCTATACCATACTCCGCCTGTGCTGATTTTTTCTTTCCTTCAAAAGCAAAGGGAGCTGTAACAATTCCTACGGTAAGTATATCCATATCCTTGGCGATCTTGGCGATCACCGGGGCAGCACCGGTTCCGGTTCCACCACCCATACCGGCCGTTACAAAAACCATTTTTGTACCGTTCAGCATTTCGCGGATATGCTCTTTACTCTCCAGTGCAGCATTCTTACCAACTTCAGGATTGGCTCCGCAGCCTAGCCCTTCCGTTAGATTTGTTCCGATCTGAAGTTTATTCGGCACCGGGCTCAGATTAAGCGCCTGGCTATCGGTATTACATACTACAAACTCAACATCCTTGATGCCTTGCTTGTACATGTGATTTACAGCATTGCTTCCGCCACCGCCTACACCGATCACCTTGATGATGGATCGGTTCTGGCTATGTTTCGGAACTTCAAATTTGTAGGATCCTGTTTCGAACATGATTATAAATCTTTAGTGGTTGTTCTTCTTTCATTAAGCATGGAGCGTTAACTCCTGCTGCTTTTTAGTATTCATTCTTTCCATCCAGGTCATCGATCAACAGACTTTTGGTTTTATTCAAAATGTCGTTGAAGAAACTTTTTGATGATACTGGTTTCTTCGCTTTGGCAGCAGCGTTTGCATTTTTTACCGCTACTACTTCGCGGGCTTCCTTGTAACGATCTTCACGTTCGTCCAGGGACCTGAATCCAGCGAGTACAAGTCCTACTGCTGTTGCATACATCGGACTCTTGATCGCTTCGATCTTGCTCTTGCCCAGGTGTTCGTTCGGATATCCTATACGTGTATCCATACCTGTCATATACTCTACCAATTGCTTGAGGTTTGCCAACTGCGAACCTCCACCTGTAATCACGATTCCGCCAGCGAGTCTGTTCTCAAATCCTGAACTGATAATTTCTGCATGCGCCATCTCGATGATCTCTTCCATTCTTGCTTCAATGATGTTGGAGAGATTCTTCACCGAAATTTCTTTTGCGGCCCGGTTGCGTATACCGGGTATAGAAACGATCTCGTTCGGACTTGCTTCTTCTGCTATCGCTTTACCGAAACGTGTTTTCAATTGTTCCGCCTGCTGCGGAAGCACCATCAATCCCTGCTTGATATCGTTGGTGATAATGTTACCGCCAAACGGAATCACTGCTGTGTGGCGAATAATGTTATCATAAAATATAGCTATATCTGTAGTACCTCCTCCGATGTCGATCAGGCAAACGCCTGCTTCTTTCTCTTCATCGTTCAACACGGCCAGGCTGGACGCCAGCGGCTCGAGGATGAGGTCATCAATTTCCAGTCCGGTTCTGCGAACACATTTATTGATGTTGTTGATAGCATTGGTTTGCGCAGTGATGATGTGGAAGTCTGCTTCGAGGCGAACACCCGACATACCTACCGGCTCTTTTATACCATCTTCATAATCCACCATATAGTCTTGCGGCATCACGTGTATGATCTGACTTCCCGGAGGAACAACCATGCGATACATATCCTGTGTGAGGCGCTCTACATCCGACACGGTGATCTCATCTTCTTTTGACGTGCGCGTTATACCACCGTGCTGTATAAAACTACGAATGTGCTGACCAGCTATACCCACGTTTACAACACCTATATCAATACCTGCCTGATCGCCCGCATCCTTTATAGCCTTCTCAATTGCATATACAGTTTTATCGATATTGAATACGATTCCCTTCACCACACCTTCAGACTCAGCTTTACCCATGCCGAGAACCTCCAGCTTGCCAAACTCATTCTTGCGGCCAACAATAGCACAGATCTTAGTCGTGCCAATGTCGAGTCCTACTACTATTTTTTCGTGTTCCATGGTTGTAAACTTTTTTATAGTGGTTGTTTTTTTACTACCTATATCTTCTTCAATTCCTGATGATCTATATATTTACTCCGCTACGATCTGCCCTTCATATTCCAGATTCACGCGCTTGTATTTATTCCAGCCCATCCGCGGAAGAATTTCTTTATAGAATATCTTCAGCTTCCTGAACTTCACCTCCAGGTTGTCTGGTTTCCCAAACTCAATTTTTTCATCTCCTACCTGCGAGAACATCGTAATGCCCGCTTTACTATCTATATCCAGCTGAGCGATCTGCGCATTCCAGAATTCATCTTCGCGAATCATCTTCAGCAACTCCATCAACTGTTTACCTTCTTCGGTTTCATCTACGCTCTTCTGCTTTAACAGCTGGCGCACATAACCACCGCTTACCAATACCACGCGCGAAGTATATTTCTCCGATACCGGCATCAGTCGCCCGTCTTCTGCTATATATCCGTCAGGGCCATCGTTGCGCACAATACGCGCTACGGGTCTGCGAAGTTCCACGTTCACCACTACATTTCCCTTCAGGTCGCTATATACTTGTGCATCTCTGATAAACGGTTCCGTCTTGATCCGCTTCTCTACATCTTTCAGGTTCACCGCTTCCAGCTCGGCACCTTTCAGATTCTCCTGGTTCAGTTGCATCAGATCCTGAACATCAGCTTCGTCCAGAAAATGATTTTCATGAACGTTCTCGATCTTGATCGTGATGTCTCTGATCGCTACTTCACCACGCCTGCGTTCTGTGAATGCAATAATTCCCAGAATGACCAGCACGGCCACACCTATCTTTACTTCACGCTTCAGGTTGAACTTAAGCTTCATACTTCCTCAGCACGAGTTCCTTTATAGGTGTTATAAATGTATCGATGTCGCCTGCTCCTACCGTTACAATTACATCGAGGTCTGTCTTCTCCAGTTTCTCCATCAGGTCTTTCTTGCTGCAGCGTACTTTTACCGGGCTCGTAATGTCTTTAAAGATCATATCCGAATCCACACCGGGTATAGGTAACTCGCGTGCAGGGTATATATCCATCAGGAAAAGCTCATCGGCCAGGCTTAAACTTTTCGAAAAGCCTTCGGCAAAATCGCGTGTCCGTGAAAACAGGTGCGGTTGAAATACAACGGTAAGCTTACGGGACGGATACATCGACTTCATTGAACGAAGGAATGCTTCGATCTCAGTCGGGTGGTGCGCATAGTCATCTACATATACAACCTTTTTACCCTTCACAATAAACTCGAACCTGCGCTTTACACCGGAGAAAGATTCCAACGCTCGTTTGATCGTTGGAATATCTACTCCGCATGCATGCGTTGCTATGGCTGCAGCAATTGCATTCTCGATATTATGAAATCCGGGGACACCGAGCCTGATCGACTCAACCTTGCCAAATCCGTGGAGGTCGAACTCAAAAAATCCGCTATTCGCGATAATGCTGCCGGCAAAAAATTGTCCCCGGCTCATGCTATAAATATTCTTGGTAACGTGCGTCACATCACTGGCGAGCTGCTCTGCTACCGACTCGTGAATGATAAGTGTGCCTCCGTTATTAATTTGCTTTATATAGTCTTTAAACGATGTAATCAAACTGTTGTGATCGCCATATATATCCAGGTGATCGGCATCCGCAGAAGTTATTACAGCTACCTGTGGAAATAACCGCAGGAACGAACGATCAAACTCATCTGCTTCTACTACCACCAGTGTTTCCGGAGTAACATCGCCCTGCATTACCAGGTTGGAGTTATAGTTGGTCGTTATACCTCCAAGGAAACCCACCATGTTACGCCCCGCTACCTTCAGTATATG
>NZ_DATCSD010000251.1:0-2316 GCF_036568665.1 Ohtaekwangia sp.
TCCCGCCCTGAAAGAAAAAGTACACTGATACTTTTCCATTTCTGCAAGACCCTTCGGAATCCGAAGGGTCTTTTTCTTTCCCCCCTTTCTAATTGATTGATTACAACGCTTTTTCATACAGGGCACAACGCTTGCCAGAACCCGGTCAAATCATGAAAACGATTATGATCAACGAACGAATTGCCCTGGTGATGCTGGAAGGTGAAATACCGGATGGCGAAAGCGATCCTCACTACACCAGGCGTTTTTACAAGTCCATGCAGTCATTTGCCAATGCCTCACTCCTGCTGTGCGAGCAGCGGCACTATCAGAAACTGCAACGATACCTGCATGTGGCACTCAAGCTTTTTCGCGAAGGGAACAACACGGTAAAGGCAGGTATCACCGATATATACCTCTATACATTATCGCATAGCCTCGACCGCCACAACAACCAGCAGCGATGGATCGAAGCGTTCATGCCTGACGAACTGCGCGCAGAATATACCCGCCAGCACAACGCCAGCACTCCCTGATTTAACATGACTTAAAAACAACATCAAACTATATATACTATGGTAACCTTCATTCTGCTGGCGTCCACCTTGGCGTGCTTCGCCCTATTCTTTAAAGCAATTGATTACTTCGAAAAAATATAAGTATGCTTTTCCTCTTCATTTTATCCATCCTGGTATTTATATACCTGTGCTACGTACTCGTTAAACCTGAAAAATTCTAATGTATGAATACTGAAATTGTAGGCGTTGTTTTTATACTCGCGCTAACAGTAGCTCTCGCTATACCGCTGGGAAAATATATAGCGAAAGTATATGCGGGGGAAAGAACGCTGCTTGATCCTGTTTTCAACCCGCTCGAAAAATTATTCTTTCGCATCAGCCGCATTGATGCCGCACACGAAATGACCTGGAAAGAACATCTTGTTGCTTTACTGATCATTAACATTGTATGGTTTGTATACGGCATGCTCATCCTGATGAACCAGGGCTGGCTTCCACTGAACCCGGATGGAAATCCGTCTATGACACCCGATCTCGCTTTTAATACGGTGATCAGTTTTGTTACCAATACAAACCTGCAACATTACTCGGGCGAATCTGGTGTGTCTTATTTAGGACAGCTTACTTTAATGCTATATCAATTTGTAAGTGCCGGTGCGGGTATGGCTGTAGCCGCAGTGTTGTTCAACGCACTCCGCGAACGCACCACAGACAAGCTCGGTAATTTTTATGAGTACTTTGTAAAATCCTGCACACGCATTTTATTACCGGTATCCTTTATAGTAGCCGTCATACTGGTCTTCAGCGGAACACCCATGACTTTCGCTGGGAAAGATACCATCACTTCCCTGCAAGGTGATACTGTGCAGGTATCGCGCGGACCGGCCGCTGCCATGATCGCCATTAAACAAGTAGGTACCAATGGTGGTGGTTTCTATGGTGCCAACTCTGCACACCCGCTGGAGAACCCGAACTTCATTACCAATATAGTAGAGACTATAGCTATACCTTTACTATCGATAGCGCTGGTATTCGCATTGGGATATTACCTGAAGCGCCAGAAACTCGCGTGGATGATCTTCGGAGTTATGACGGCCGGTTTCCTGCTGTTCCTCATTCCTACTATATACCTGGAGATGCAGGGTAATCCTGCTATCACAAAGCTGGGCATTGATCAATCACTTGGCAGTATGGAAGGAAAAGAAGTTCGCTTCGGCAGTGCTGCTTCTGCATTGTGGGCGATTGTTACTACCTGTACATCCAACGGTTCTGTTAATGCCATGCACGATAGTCTCACACCACTGTCGGGTATGTTTACCATGCTGGGTATGCAGATCAATGCATTCTACGGAGGTAAAGGTGTAGGACTTCTCAACTTCTATATATTCATCATCATCGCAGTATTTATTTCCGGGTTAATGGTAGGCCGCACACCGGAATTCCTTGGCAAGAAGATCGAAGTGCGCGAAATGAAAATCGCCATGATCGTATTCCTGCTGCACCCGCTACTGATATTGACCGGCACAGCGCTGTCATCCTATATACTCTATATGAATCAAGACTATGCATGGCTTAACAATCCAAGCTATCACGGATTTTCTGAAATGCTGTATGAGTATACTTCATCGTCTGCCAACAACGGCAGTGGTTTTGAAGGCCTGGGCGATAACACACCGTGGTGGAATATATCCTGCGGTATCATTATGCTGCTGGCACGATTTATACCCATCATCGGCCCGATAGCCATTGCCGGTATACTGGCCAACAAGAAATATATACCTGAGAGTGCCGGTACATTAAAGGCTGATACCGGAACCTT